>JBQTIE010000151.1:0-24377 GCA_052389315.1 Acidobacteriota bacterium | reverse complement strand
CGCGTCTACGGCGCGCAGTGCGCGCTGTGTCATGGCCCCAATGGCGACATGGTGAACGGCGTGGATCTGCGCCGGGGACGATTCCGGCGGGCGGTGACGGACGACGACCTCGCGAAGGTCATTGCCGAGGGCCTGCCGGGCGGCGCCATGCCGGGCATCTCGCTCTCGGCGGAACAGACCACGGCGATCCTCGCCTTCATTCGCGCAGGCTTCGACCCGGCCGGCACGGCGGTGAAGGTGGGCAACATCGATCGTGGCCGCGCGCTCTTTGCGGGCAAGGCGGCGTGTGCCACCTGCCACCGCGTGAACGGCCTGGGGCCGCGGGGGGCGCCCGATCTGAGCGACATCGGCGCGCTGCGCACGGCCGCGATGTTGCAGCGGTCGATGCTCGAGCCGACGCGCGCCATGCTGCCCATCAACCGGCCCGCGCGCGTGGTGACGATCGACGGCCGGACCATTCGAGGGCGGCGTCTGAACGAGGATACATTTTCGATGCAGCTCATCGACGAGGCGGACCGCCTCGTCACGGTGCTGAAGCGGGATATCAAGACGGTCGAGCTGGGGAAAGCTTCGACGATGCCATCGGTGGCACAGACGCTGTCGCCAGACGAGGTCGCGGACCTCGTGGCCTATCTGCTCTCCCTGCGAGGTGCCCAATGAGCCGCGTGTCGTCACTGATCCTCGTGGGGCTCCTGCTGGCGCTGACCGGTTCGCATGTCGTCGACGCGCAGGTGACCCCGCAGCGGCTCCTGGGTGCGGCCGCCGAGGCGCACAACTGGCTCACCTACGGGGGCACCTACGCGAGCCAGCGCTACAGCACGCTGGCCCAGATCACGCCGGCCAATGTGACGCGGCTCGAATCGAAGTGGGTCGTGCAGAACCAGGTGTTCGGCGCGTGGCAGTCGAATCCACTCGTGGTCGACGGCGTGATGTACCTGACCCAGCGCCCGAACGACGTGATGGCGGTGGACGCGAAGACGGGCGCGTTGTACTGGCTGTACCGCCACACCCCGTCGGATGCCGCGCGCGTCTGCTGCGGCGCCAACAACCGCGGGCTGGCCATGCTGGGCGAGACGCTCTTCATGGGCACGCTCGACGCGCGTCTCATCGCCATCGATGCCGTGACCGGGAAAGCGATCTGGAACATTGCCGTGGCCGATGTGAAGGCGGCGTATTCGATCACCATGGCGCCGCTCATCATCAAGGACAAAGTCGTCGTCGGCGTCGGCGGAGGCGAGTACGGCATTCGCGGTTTCGTCGCCGCCTATGACGCGAAGACCGGCGAGGAGGCATGGCGCTTCTACACGATTCCGGGGCCGGGCGAGCCCGGTCACGACACCTGGCGCGGCGACGACTGGAGGACCGGCGGCGCGCCGGCGTGGATTACCGGCTCCTACGACCCGGCGCTCAACCTGACCTACTGGGGCATCGGCAATCCCGGGCCCGACTGGAATCCAAAGCAGCGGCCCGGCGACAACCTGTACTCCGATTCGGTCGTGGCGCTCGACGCCGACACCGGCGCCCTCAAGTGGCACTTCCAGTTCACCCCGCACGATCCCTACGACTACGACGCCGTCCAGGTGCCGGTGCTCGTCGACATGCCGTGGCGCGGCATGCCGTCGAAGCTGATGCTCTGGGCGAACAGGAACGGCTACTTCTACGTGCTCGATCGCGCGACCGGCAGGTTCCTGCAGGGCACGCCGTTCGTGAAGGTGAACTGGGCGAGCGGCCTAGACGAGCGCGGGCGGCCCATGCAGACCCCGCAGCCCGAGCGTCAGCCCACCTATCCCGGCAACCAGGGCGGCACCAACTGGTATCCGCCGTCCTACAGCCCGCGCACGGGCCTGTTCTATTTCTCGGCCTGGGAAAACTACGGCACGATCTACCGGCCGGAGACGGCGGAATACACGCCCGGCCAGCTCTTCGTGGGCGGCGGGTTCACGGTCGTGACGCCCGCCCCGGGCGCGCCCACGATCGGCATCGGCAGGCGGGGTCCGATCAACAACTGGACCGACGAAGTCGGCAACGGTGCCGTCATGGCCATGGACCCGGCCACCGGCCAGGTGAAGTGGAAGCTGCGCCAGCACGACGTGAGCGACGCCGGCATGCTCACCACCGCATCGGATCTGCTGTTCACGGGCGGTCGTGAAGGCCACTTCATGGCCATCGACGCCCGGGACGGCACGCTGCTGTGGCGCGCGAGCCTCGGGGGTCAGATCGTGATGGCCCCCATCACCTATGCAGTGGAGGGCCAGCAGTATGTGTCGGTCATCGCCGGGCACACGCTGGTGACGTTTGGCCTGAGGGAGTGAGACCTGAAGTCCACGCCCACCCACCAGGGATCATCGCGAACTCGTGCAAGACCGCGCGACCTGGTGGACTGTGCGAGGGTTGAGCGGCGGCCAGCAGGCCGGCGGCCCGTCAGCGTGCGGGTCTACGGTAATTGTCGCGGATCGTCTCGGCGCGACGCCGAAACTCACGTGCCTCGGTCTGCCGGCCCGTCTGCTCGAGGATCGCAGCGTAGGACTCGAAGACGCCGATCAGGTTCGGCACATACTGAACGGTTGTCGCCGCATCAATGGTTCCCATGCCGAGGCCGCGCGGGTCAACAGGAGGTCGGCCTCCGCGAACAGCCCCTTCTCGATGAACAGGCGGCTCAGCCGCTGGAGGTCGCCAACCGGCGCTATCTGGAGACCGGGCGGCAGCCTCTCGAACTCCGCCAGCACCACGCGCGCCAGGCGTCTGGCCTCGGGCAGATCATCTCTGGAGACCGCCAGCATGGCGGGGCGCAACGCCTGGTCCTGCAGACGCTCCAATTCCTGGAAGGTGGGCTGCGCGGCAGCCGACTGCGCGAGCAGGCAGACCACGATTGCAGCGTCGAGGCGTCATCGCTGCCTCTGGCCGGCGGCTGCGCTCAGGTCCTTCACGATCCATTCGACCTCGGACCAATGACGCCTGACGAACGCCAGGTTCTCCGCCAGGACATCGTCAGGCGGGATGCCGGCGCGTCCCGCCTTCTCGCCGGCGACGACGGGAAAGCTGAGCAGCAAGGCGATCTGCGCCAGGACGTATTCGGACGTGGTCAAGCCGGCGGCGCGGATTGCCGCCCGGAGATCCTGGTGACCCGATTCGAGCGTCCGCACGGTCTCGGCCACGGTGCGATCGCGAAACGGCTCGTTGAAAGCCACCGACATCGACAGCACTACGAACATGGCCGCATCGGCGCGCGGCCGCTCGGGCGCAGGTGTGAACCCGCGTGCCAGCGTCTCGGCGACCTGTCGGAGCTTCGGCAAGTGATCGTCGCGGAGCCTGAACGCACGGATCTCCCGTGCGTCCTCCGCGACACGTGACCGCGGCTGGCCGGATATGAGGGCCGCCGCGAGCGCGACACCGAGGCAGACGGCGAAACAGGAGCGGGCGGGCGGCATGGGTCAAACCCCTCCGGCAATGGCACCGTTCAATGGATGTTCGCGACAAGACGGCGACGACGAGCGCCCCCAGGATGCGGCGCCGCCCTGGCGATCATTCGCGCGTCGTGGCTACTCGAGACCGTCAAGGTCCGCGGGTTCGGCAACGCGCTACGGGATGTTTCGGCCCGAGAGTAGCGGATCTGTGGCTCTCCGGGCAGATCGACAGAGCGCCTGTGAAAAGTGAGGCAGATTCGTGATTGGCAATACGCGGCGCCGGTGATCTCCGCGGCACGTGTCGATTGACCTCCAGGCCTCGTGACCAGGATCCAGGCCTCGTGACGAGGATCACGGAGCGGCGAGGCGCCCGAATCCCTTGGGCATCGCGACCTGGAATCTCGCCACGGCGCCGGACGAATCGCACGGCCGTTTCGATGACACTACACTGTGGGGCGTAACGAATCGATGAGAACCGCTCGCAGCCGTGGCTCGCCGGCTGACATCGTGAACCGATCTGCCCGGCGGAGGTCAGGCACGGCCCGCACCATGGTCGCCCTGCTCGCAATGCTCGCGCTCGCCAGGACGGCCGAAGCGCGTCAGGCCGAACGCGTGGTCGATCCGGCGAGGCCCGCCGCGGCGACGACGGCCCTGCCGTTTGTCATCGAGGGCCCCGCGGCGCCGACCGGTCCCGAGGTGATCGCGCGCGACACCGAGGGCCGGACCACGATTCGAGCGACCAGGCTTGCAGGTCCCTTGCGTATCGACGGCGCGCTGGACGACGACCTGTACTCGACCGTGCCAGCCATTGCCGACTTCGTGCAGGTCGAGCCACGCGAGGGGGCCGCCGCCACCGACAAGACCGAGGCGTGGCTGGCCTTCGATCACGCGCACGTCTACTTTGCGTTCCGGTGCTGGGAGACCGACCCGTCACGCCGGGTGGCCACGGAGATGCGGCGCGACAGCCCTGGGCTGTGGAACGGCAACGACGTCGTGGCGATTTTCCTCGACACGTTCTACGACCGCCGCAACGGGCTGGTCATCACGATTAACGCCCTCGGCGGGCGCAACGACGGGCAGGTCACCAACGAGCGCCAGTACAGCGGCGACTGGAATCCCATCTACGAGTTTGCCGTGGGCCGCTTCGAGGGCGGCTGGTCGCTCGAAGTGGCGGTGCCCTTCAAGTCGCTCCGCTACCGGCCAGGCCAGGCGCAGGCCTGGGGCTTCAACGTCCTGCGCACGAGCCGCTGGAAGAACGAACTGTCCCTCTTACGGCGCATTCCGGCGGGCCGGGGGATGCAGAGCGTCATGCAGGCGTCACTGGCCGCCACCGTCGTGGGGATCGAGGCGCCGGCGGGCGGCCGCAACCTGGAGATCAAGCCGTACGCCATCTCTGAACTGACCACCAACGCCGCTGCGACTCCTCCGGTCTCCAACGCCTTGAGCGCCAACGCCGGGCTCGATGTGAAGTACGGGCTGACCGAGAACCTCACCGCCGACTTCACCTACAACACCGATTTCGCGCAGGTCGAGGCCGACGAGCAGCAGGTCAACCTCACGCGCTTCAGCCTCTTCTTTCCCGAGAAGCGCGAGTTCTTTCTCGAAAACCAGGGGACGTTTTCGTTCGGCGGTGTGCCCACGACCGGAATGCAGGCCGGAACCACCGAAGCGCCAGTGCTGTTCTACAGCCGCCGCATCGGGCTCGATCGGGGCCTGGCCGTGCCCATCGAGGCGGGCGGTCGCGTGACCGGCCGCGCGGGCCGTTACAGCATCGGCGTCCTGAACATCCAGACCGGCCGCGCCGACGCCTCCGGCTCGCCGCCCACCAATTTCTCCGTTGTCCGGCTGAAACGCGATCTGCTGCGCCGGAGCAGCGTCGGCCTGCTGGCCACCGCTCGATCCGACATGCCGGGCGGGCCAGGACTCAACCTCGCGTACGGGCTTGATGGCACCTTCGGGTTCTTCAACGACCTGGCCATCAATACCTACTGGGCCAGAACGCGCACCGAGGGACTCGATGGCGACGACACGAGCCATCGCGTACAGCTCGATTACGCGGGCGACCGTTACGGCGTCCAGGTGGAGCACCTCGCGGTGGGAGACCACTTCAACCCCGAAGTCGGATTCCTTCGGCGCGATGACATGCGCCGCACCTTCGGCCAGCTCCGCTTCAGCCCGCGCCTGGTCCAGCACCAGTCCATCAGGAAGCTCTCGTGGATGGGGTCGCTGGCGTATGTGGAGAACGGCGCCGGTCACCTGGAGACGCGCCAGCAATCCGGCGAGTTCGCGGTCGAATTCCAGAACAGCGATCGCTTCAATCTGACCTACACGGCCAACTATGAGGTGTTGCCTCGTCCTTTCCCGATTGCGCGCGACGTCACCCTGCCTGTGGGCGCCTACCGCTTCGACATCCTGCAGGCCGGCTTCAGCCTCGGACAGCACCGCACGCTCTCGGGCAACCTCGTGGCGGAGGTGGGCAGCTTCTACGACGGCCGCAAGACGAGCGTGAGCTTCAGTCGCGGCCGTCTGAACGTGACGCCGGCCTTCTCGATGGAACCGAGCTACTCCGTCAACTGGGTCGATGTCCTCGCAGGCGCTTTCACCTCGCATCTAGTGGGATCGCGACTGACCTACACGAGGACGCCGCTCATGTTCGTCAGCGCCCTCGTGCAGTACAGCTCCGCCAGCAACACCGTGGCGGCGAATGTCCGTCTGCGCTGGGAGTATCGCCCCGGCAGCGAGGTCTTCGTCGTCTACAACGAGGAGCGGGATACGGGCGTGTCCGGGTTTCCCGTGACGGCGAATCGGAGTTTCATCATCAAGATCAACCGGCTGTTCAGACTCTGACAATCGACCGGCGGACACGCCGCTGACGCGCGCCTACGTGTGCGCGTCGTACCGAAGGGCGACGACCTCCACGCGCTCCGGTCCTCGAGGCGTCCGCAGCGTCACCACGTCGCCGACCCGCGCCTTCAGCAGCGCCGACGCCAGCGGGGAGCGCCAGGACACCCGCTCGCTCCCGGCATCGAGCTCGTCGATCCCCACGATGGTGACGATGCGCTCCTCGCCGCTCTCGCGGAGGATGGTCACCGTTGCCCCGAAAAAGACCCGGTTGTGGGCTTTGCCGGCGTTGTCGACCACGACCGCGCTGTCGAGACTCTTCGACAGGTGCCGGATGCGCCGGTCGATCTCGCGCAGTTTCCGTTTGCCGTAGATGTAGTCGCCGTTCTCGGAGCGGTCGCCATTGGCCGCGGCCCACGCCACGATCGTGACGAGCGCCGGACGCTCCACCTTCCACAGGCGCGCCAGCTCGTCGTGCAATCGCCGGTGCCCGGCGGGCGTGATGTAGTTCTTGAAGGCGTCGCTCTGATCGCCGGCCTTCCGTGTACCACTCACCCCGCGAACACCGTCGATCGGCCGCGGCGATGAGTTGCGGGAATCCTGCCGGCGATGCTCAGCCTCTGTCCGTGTTCTGGACAACGCGAACCCTCCAGGCGCCCTTGTCCCTCACGGCCACCCACAGAAAGATGCCCTTGCGTGGCGGCCACGGCTTGAGATCGAAATCCAGGTCGCCGCGAGTCCCCCACTCGATGTGCACCACCGCCACGTCGGGTCCGAGAAACTGCACGCGAACACGCTCAGTCGTCCAGACACTGTCCTTGAACCGAACCTGGTGACGAGCCGCGTGCTCTCGCACCACCTCATCGCGGCCCTTCCAATGCAGGCCGGCAACGTTGACGAAGTCGATATCGTCGGTCACGATCTGACCCAGCAGGCTCATGTCGTGCGTGTTCCATGCCGTTTCGAATTGCGTGGCGAGGCGTCGGATGTCCTCTTCATCCGTTGCCGATTGGCCTGCTGATGGCGTCGTCGCGGCAGTGAGTAGCAGGACGACCAGTGCGAATGGCGTCGGACGCGTCATCGATCGGACTCCCTCAACAGGCGGAGTATAGCGTGCTGACCTTGGAGCTCGATCGCTCTGCCTGTGTTCCCTTCGCGGAAGCCCGAGCGGCGGGCGCAGTCCCAGGCTTATGGCACCACGAACTTGTTCATCGCGCTCGGCCTGCTGGATCCCTGACCGCTGCGCGGCGTCCACAATTCCAGGACGCACCCTTCTGCCCCCGGGTCTTCGAGCGATCACCGCAAACCCCCCAACTGCGCCTTCCTGCGGATCCGCAAACGCCTGCGTGATGACGGAATCGCTTGCCGCCGGTCGCGCTGAGGCGCGTGGGGAGCGACTCTCGTCGAGACGGCCGCCCACGTATGCCAGATGCCGGCATGGATTCCGAGCGGGTCGGCCGGTCACACGGGGAGACCCAGCTCCCTGGCGGCTTGTGCCTGCGATGCATCCAACGTGATGAACCGGTCGACAGGTTGGATCGCGTGAAACCACAGTGCGGTACGCAGGTGGGCGAGGTCCAGCGACCGCGGCGTCGACACCGCCGGCACGATCGCCGAGGCGCAGAGGTCGAGCGTCAGGTCTCGCAGGATGAACCGGTCCTGATCGGCAGCGACCCGCGCCATGCAGGTCTCGTACTGATCCGCAGACAGGACTCCCTCGCGCGCCAGCCTGATCAGGTTGCGGCGTGCCTCGAGGGTGAGCAGCACGCTCGACAAGAGCTCCGCGGCCGCCGTGTCCTCCGACAGGTGCTTGGAGCCCTCCTCTGCCAAGAGGACGCACAGGTACGCGGAAGTATCGAGGTAGAGCCGGCGGCGGCGAGGGGCCGCTGCCGTCGCGCTCATCGGGCGCCCCGGTCGTCGAGCAGCACCGCGAGGTACCGGCCCTTCGTCCCGTGCTTCAGCGCCGGCTCGAGGCGCCCGGCACCCACGCGCGCACCGTGATGCACGTGCGCGGCCCTCGCGGGGCTCAGTTGCGCGACCGGCTCGTTGTGGCGCGTGATGAGGAGCGTGTGACCGGATTCCGCTTCGGCGATGGCGCCCGAGAGGCCCGCCTTGAGGTCCTGTATCGAGATGCGTTTCATGACCATATTATCTCATTATTATAACCAGTAAAATGTCCTTTATTCTCCCCTGAAGCGGCCTCGATCATCCCCGCCTTGCCAGGAGAACGGCGTGTTTTCGCCCGCCGGTGAGCGGCGGCGCTCGAAGACCTCGAGGTGCAGCACTCATGAGCGCGCCTCCCCAACTATAATCGCGGCACTCAATGAGCCTCTCGCCCGGACATCGGCTCGGCCCCTACGAAATCGTCGCCGCCATTGGCGCAGGAGGGATGGGCGAAGTCTACCGGGCGAAAGACGCGCGACTCGATCGCGAAGTGGCCATCAAAGTCCTGCCCGCGTCGGTCGCCGGCGACACCGAACGGTTGGCGCGCTTCGAACGAGAAGCCAAAGCCGTGGCGGCCCTCTCGCATCCGAACATCCTGGCGATCTTCGACGTCGGCACCGAACGCGCCACCGGAGGGACCGAAACGGTCGTCGCCTATGCCGTGACGGAGCTCCTGGAGGGCGAGACGCTGCGAGCGCGCATCGACGGCGGAGCGCTCGCGCCGCGCAAGGCCATCGACTGCGCCGTGCAGTTGGCCCGCGGGCTGGCGGCCGCGCACGACAAGGGCCTGGTGCATCGCGACCTCAAGCCCGAGAACGTCTTCCTGCTGCGCGACGGGCAGGTCAAGATTCTCGACTTCGGGCTCGCGCGGCAGATGGTCGCGCCGACCGGCGCAGGCGTCTCGCAGACCGTGGCGGCCGTGACCGACCCGGGCACGGTTCTCGGCACGGTCGGGTACATGGCACCCGAGCAAGTGCGCGGGCAGGCCGTCGATGGGCGGAGCGATTTGTTCGCGCTCGGCGCCGTGCTCTACGAAATGCTCGCGGGCCGGCGCGCGTTCGCAGGCGACACGGCGGCCGACACCATGACGGCCATCCTCAAGGAAGATCCGCCGGAACTGGCGGGCTCCCGCGTGGAGATCTCGCCCGCGCTCGATCGCATCATTCGACATTGCCTCGAGAAGAATCCGGCCGAGCGCTTCCAGTCGGCCCGAGACGTCGCGTTTGCCCTCGACGCGCTCTCCGGATCGAATGTGTCGGCAGGGGCCGCGATAGCCGTCGGATCGGCACGGGCCACTCGACCAAGGGCCCTGCTGATCGCAGCCACCGTGGCTGCCGCGCTGGTAACCGGCTGGCTCGCCGGATCCCTGGGAGGCCGGCCGGAGCCGACAACTGGCGCGAGAGCGGCCGACGTGACCTACCAGCCGGTGACCTTCGACGAGGGGTTCGTGTTTGCCGCCCGCTTCGCGCAGGACGGCCGAACCATCGTTTTCAGCGCCGATTGGGAGCAGCAGGCGCGAGACGTCTTCGTGACGAGCGTCGACAGTCCGGAATCCCGGCCGCTCGGCCTGACCGGCGCCGACCTGGTCGGCTTGTCGCCGTCGGGGGACCTGGCCATTCTCGAGAAGTCTGTCATCACGAGCGGCAACCCCTATCGCCGTACTGGCACGTTGGCCCGCGCCTCGCTCACCGGCGGCGCTGCCAGGCCCGAGGTCGACGGCGTGGCCTTTGCCGACGTGGCGCGAGACGGCAGGATGGCGATCGTCCGCATCGAAGGCGACAAGTCGGTTCTCGAGTACCCGGCTGGTCATGTCCTCGACGAGCAGCCCGGTTTCTTCGCGCCGCGGGTGTCGCCGGACGGCACACACGTGGCGGTCTTCAGCGGCGATCCTCAGCGCTACGGCGGGGCCGGGTTCAGAGTCAAGATCTTCGAACGCTCGGGCGCCGTCGTCGCCGAGAGCCGGCCGTTCACCGACTGGTGGAGTCTGGCCTGGACGCCCGACGGCGAGGTCTGGTTCTCCGCGACCGAAGTCGAGGGCTATCAGGTGGCGCTGTTCGGTCTGGACTTGTCCGGACGCGAGCGGCTCGTGTTCCGGACGCCCGGGTCGATCACCGTGCACGACATCTCGGGACAGGGCGACCTGCTGGCGTCATTCGACCAGAATCGCCAGCGCGTCGAACTGCTCGAGGCGGCAGGCGGGGGAGGCTGTGCGGGACTTGTCGTGGAAAGAGGAGGCGGTCCCGGTGGGCCTTTCGAACAGCCACGTGCTTTTGTTCGACCAGCGTGGCGACAGCGGTGGTCCCAGAGGCTCGGTCTACACGTGGCGCGCCGACGCGCCGATGCCCGTGAAGATCTCCGAAGGCACGGCGCTCGCGATTGAAACCAACGGCGCCACGGCGCTCGTGAGAACGAACGAGGGCCTGTCGGTCGTGCCGACTGGCGTGGGGCGTCCGACAAAGCTCGACAGCCGCGGTCTGGGCGACATCGACTGGGCTGGCTGGCACCCTGACGGGCGCCTCATCGTGGAATCTGGCCGGCGGTCGGGTATTCCCGGCGTCTGGGCCGTGACGCTGCCAAGCGGCGCGCCGGTGGCCCTGTTGCCCGGCGGCTTCGGGCTGTGGGGCCACAACCTGATCGCGCCGGACGGCGCGCGACTGGCGGCCGTGAACGCGCAGGGTCAACTGGTCGCGTGCGTGCTCGCGACCTCGGCGTGTCAGCCCGTCCCAGGCGCTCGCGAGGGCGAGGTCGTCTCGGGCTGGACCGCCGACAACACCTCGCTCTTCCTGTACGACGGCCGTCATGTGCCCGTCCAGGTCGACCGGCTCGATGTCGGCACAGGGCGCCGCACGGCGTGGCGCACCATCACGCCGCGACAGGCGGCGGTGACCGGTCTCAGAGCGGTCATCGCCGCGCCTGACGGCACGTTGGTCTATGCCTACGCGCGGTACCGCACGCAGCTGTACGTGATTCGCGGCCTGCGATGACGTCCGTGGCGGCCGGGGATCCTTACCCCGCCGTGACGACGATGGCGCGGCACGTCCGGCCGCCGCGGCGCCGATAGGCGTGCATCTGTGTCGAATCGAAGTACATCGAGTCTCCCTTCGCAAGGGCGTGCTCAGCCTTGTCGAGGTGGACGCTCAGCGCGCCGGTCAGCACATAGATGAACTCGACGCCGTCATGGGCATGCGGCCTCAGACGGTCGGGCGCCACCGGGAGAAACTCCGCCAGGTACGCGTTGAACCGGCGCTCGGTGGCCGGGAAATCCAGCGATTCGAATCGATACGCCACAGCCGCCCCCCCGGGACGGTCCGGCAGCCGCACACGATCGGCCTTGCGCACCACGGCCACGAGCGGCTTCTCGCGCGTGCCCACGAAGAAGTAATCGAGGCCCACGCTGAAGACGAGCGCGATGCGCAGCAGCGTCGGCAACGTCGGGAACAATCGGCCCCGTTCGATCTTCGAGAGCATCGCCGCCGACAGCCCCGTGTGCCGTCCCAGCTCGACCAGCCCCATCGAGCGCTTCAGGCGCAGCGCCCGGATCTTCTCGCCGATCCCGTAGTCGCTCAGCCCCGTTTCAAGCGTCGCAGACAACATCGCCCCCCCCGAGTTTTCCTCACGTGCACATTCCCGGCGATTCCTGTCGTGCGGCTCACACGACCTGGTCACGTCAGCCTATTTTACTTGTACTCAAGTTATCTTGAGTTAGATTCAAAGAAACGGCGTCGATGAAGGCGCCGAGACCACTAGTCAGGAGTGTTCAGTCATGTTGAAGATTCTTACAATCGCCGCGATTGCGGCCCTCGGCATCACCATGCCGGCCCCACGCGCCCAGGCCCAGGACATCGTCGACACGGCGGTGGCAGCCGGCTCGTTCAAGACCCTTGCGGCCGCGCTGACCTCGGCCGGCCTGGTGCCGACGCTCAAGGGCGAGGGCCCGTTCACCGTGTTCGCGCCCACCGATGCGGCATTCGCCAAGCTGCCCAAGGGCACGGTCGAGGATCTGCTGAAGCCCGAGAACAAAGCGAAGCTCACGCGTATCCTCACCTACCACGTGGTGCCCGGCAAGGTGATGGCGGCCGACGTGGTCGAGCTGAAGTCCGCGAAGGCCGTCAGCACTGATACGCTGACGATCATGGTCAACAGCGACGGCGTGATGGTGGACGACGCGAAGGTCGTCAAGACGGACATTGCGGCCAGCAACGGCGTCATTCACGTGATCGACACGGTCCTGATTCCAGAGAACCGCTAGGCCGCTGACGTGCAAGCGAACGTGCTCCTCACCGGGGCGACCGGATACATCGGTGGCCATCTGCTTCGGCGATTCGAAGAGGACGGCCACCCGGTCCGGTGTCTGGTGAGGGACGCCACACGGTTGCTCTCGATCGGCCCGGACACCCGAGTCGTCGAGGGCGATGTGTTCGACGAAGCGTCGCTCGGCCCCGCGCTGGCCGGTGTGGAGACGGCGTACTACCTCGTGCACTCCATGGCCGGGACGGCGGACTTCGCGGACGCCGACCGGCGCGCCGCCGACACCTTCGGCCGCGCGGCGGCCCGCGCCGGCCTGCGGCGCATCATTTATCTTGGCGGTCTCACGGGCGCGACCGAAGCGCTGTCGAGCCATCTGCAGAGCCGCGCGGAAACGGGCGAGGTGCTGCGCACCAGCGGTGTCCCCGTCATCGAGTTTCGTGCCTCGGTCGTGATTGGCGCCGGCAGCCTGGCGTTCGAGATGATCCAGGCGCTCGTCGAACGGCTCCCCGTCATGATCTGTCCTCGATGGGTCGACACGCCCACCCAACCCATCGCCATCGACGACGTGCTCTCGTATCTGAGGGCGGCGCTGGATTTGCCGGATGGAACAGCCGGCATCTTCGAAATCGGGGGACCCGACGTCGTGTCCTACGGCGGCATGATGCGCGAGTACGGGCGGCAGCGCGAACTGCGGCGCTGGCTCGTCAAGGTGCCGGTGCTGACGCCGCATCTGTCGGGGCTCTGGCTCGCGCTCGTCACCCCCGCGCAGGCGCGCGTGGGGCGCGCGCTCGTGGATGGCCTTCGCAACGCCACGATCGTCCGCTCCACCGCCGCCCGCGAGATGTTTACGGTCGAGCCGATGCCATTCCGCGAGGCGTTCGCCAGGGCGATTGCCGACGGCACGAGGACGCGTCGGAAAGACGACACGCGCACGACGGACGTCGCCGTGCCGCCATCACGGGCATTCGCGCCGATCCGGCGCATTGGGGGCACCAGCGGTTGGTACTTTGCCAACCTCCTCTGGCGGCTGCGCGATCTGGCGGATCGGTGCCTGGGCGGTGTGGGCATGGGCCACGGGCGGCGACACGCGGACACGTGCACGGTGGGCGACACGATCGACGGATGGACGGTCGAGGCCTACGAACCGGATCGCCTGCTGCGCCTCGCGGCCAACATGAAGCTGCCCGGGCGGGGCTGGCTGGAGTTCGAGGTGACGCCACTCGACGGCGGCCGGCGGTCGCGGATCCGGCAGAGCGCTACCTTCGACCCGCGTGGAGTCCTCGGCCGCGTCTACTGGTACGGCGTCGCCCCAATCCACCACATGATCTTTCGCGGGATGCTTGCCCGCATCGTACGCCTGGCGGAGAGGCCCGGCTCGCCGTGACCCGCACCGTCGTCGTCCACGACCGCATGCAGCGCGGGTACGTCTATGTGCGGACCGAACCGATCGGCCGGAACTTCGCTCCAGACTTCCAGCCGGACCTGACACCGAAGCAGATGCTGGCGCTTGGCGTCTTCGGCGGTCGCTATATGACCGACTGCCGGGCGGAGTTTCCCGCCAGCTGGTTCGCGCGCGCCAAGTTGTGCGCTGAACGTCACGACCCGCGCCTGAACTTCTTCGGCGTGAACGCCTCACAGTCGCTGGCCACCTGGCGTCGGAACGGATGGATTCGACCCCAGGACCCGCGCGGATGGTTCCAGTGGTACTGCCGCTATTACTTGGGCCGCCGCAGCGGCGACGATGCCCGGCAGATTCGGCGCTGGCGCGCGATTGCCCGGCACGTGGCCGCGATTCGGAAGAACTGCGAGCGCCGCGATCTGCAGTGCCGCAGGCGGCAGCGGCAGGCGGTCCTGCATTGGGCCTACGACAGTCGGAAGATCTGATCGACGAGCTGACTCGATACAGCGCTACATCACATGTCGGGCAGGGCGCACCGTCGCGAAGACGTTGAACCCCGGGGCGATCCGTCCGCCGTAGCGCGGCGCGAGCGCCGCCGGAACCAAACTGGCGGCCACCGCCCCGCCCACTCCAAGGGCGGCACCTTTCCACGGCGGCAAGTAGCGGACGTACCCGGCCACGAGCCTGCCGACCGTGAACACCTGCGTGGTGAACTCGTGGGCGTGCAGGTCGTGCGCGGGCTTCTCGACGAGTTCGGCTCTCCCGAACCACGTCTCGCGCTCGTGCCGCGTGAGGTTCGACTCGAGGAGGACGGCGTGCGTCGTCGAGGAGACGAGGTCACCCGCGATGATCTCTCTTTCCGCATTGACGCCCCAGGCGAGCGTCGTCGCCCACAGTCCCGCATTCGCCAGCCCGCGGTGATACGTGGCCGACGCCGTGGCTCTATTGACGTGAGTGCGGGACCGCGCAGCGAACGCCGCCTCGGCCTCATGCAGGTGTCCCGCTGAGACCTGCAGCGCGAGTCGAGCGGACGGCAGCCACGAGAGGCGGCCCGAGAAGGAGTCGAGCGGCGCCAGATCGAGGTCTGCTCGATCGTCGTCCGGCTCACGGCCGTTGAACGCCGACATCTCCGCTTTCCACTTCCTGTCGTAGAGACCCGCTGTGACCACTCCGAACGTGAGATGTGTCGAGTCCAGCCAATGATGCGAGATGGGTGCGATGGGATTGGGCATCGCCGACACGCGGTGCGGGAAGCCGGGCGGACCGAGCGCCGGCTCACCGGCGAGACCGGCGTAGAGCTGCCAGCGTAGCGATCCGCGCAGCGGCCGGTCATAGTCGGCCGCCAGCTCCATGAAGAGATCGTGCGGGTGCTGGCGATCGTGGATGGTGTCTCCCTGACACGTTTCCCCCGTCGCAAGGAAGTTCAGGTACCCGCAGTCGGAGACGGTCCATGGCTCGACGCTGATCATCGCGCGCACGCCGACACGGCCCGTCGCGACGGGCCGCCGCGCCATGCCCATGGCCCAGTTGACGCTGCTCCATTGGTGGGTGGCAGACCCGCCCGTGCGGTGACGATCGCCCGGCTCATACAGAAACTGCGCGACCACGGTCCCGTGCAGCATCACCTCCCAGCCGCGCCACGTGCGGTGCACTGCGTACATCGGCGTTTCGTCGGGCACCCATGCCGTCCCCGATGCCTCGCGTGCCGGAAACAGGATAAGGACGGGCTCGGCACCGGCATGCTGATGCTGGCCCGCGGCCGGCTCCTTCGGGCCGTCGCTGTGTGAGGTGACTGGCTGTGCGACCACCGGCGCGGAGCGGAGCAGCAGCCACAGAATCGCTGTCGCTTCCAGCCGAGTCCGCTTCGAGGTCTTCGTCTGCTGCAGCACGCCGGCACGAATCGAGGGTGAGGTCACCGCTGGGGTCTGCTCCTTGAGACGATGGTCTATCGCCTGAAAGGCCACAAGCTCTTTTGAGGCTGGCGCCGGACCCGTGGACGCGCAGAACGTGCGCCACAAAGTCCTTGGAGAACGACCGAGCCGTTTCCACGAGCTTCCAGGTCCTCGAGATGGCCGGCCAGTCCGCTCGCGGTGTGGGTGTGAAGCGCTCACCACGGTGAGGCGCTATACTCAACCCCCGTCGGCGGACCATTCCCCCAAGGAGACGAGCGAATGTGCGATCAGCATTTCGAAGAGGACCTCGCCAACTACATGCGCTTCCCGCCGGTGACGCGGCGCCAGTTCGCCGCGGCCTCGATAGGCGCGGGGATCGCCGTCATACTCCCACGCGCGGCGGATGCGCTCGACGTCAAGGAGACAGACCTCGACGTGAAGACGCCCGACGGCGTCGCAGACTGCTACTTCGTGCACCCCGCCAGCGGCGCGAGCCCAGGCGTCATCGTGTGGCCGGATATTCTTGGCCTGCGTCCGGCCTTCCGGCAGATGGGCAAGCGGCTGGCCGAGTCGGGCTATGCGGTGCTGGTCGTTAATCCGTTCTACCGGCAGAAGAAGGCCCCGGTCGTGCCGGCGGGCGCCAGCTTCGCGGACCAGGCCACGCGGGACATCGTCATGCCGCTGGCGCAGGGCCTGAACGCGACGACGCACATGACCGACGCGAAGGCCTTCGTCGCGTTCCTGGACAGCCAGGCGGCGGTCGACAAGAAGCGCAAGATCGGGACGACGGGGTATTGCATGGGCGGGCCGATCGTCATGCGGACCGCCGCCGCGGTGCCCGATCGCGTGGGCGCGGGCGCGTCCTTCCATGGCGGAGGGCTGGTCACCAAGAACCCTGACAGCCCGCACCTGCTCATCCCGAGCATGAAGGCGCACTTCCTCTTCGCGGTCGCTGAAAACGACGACCAGCGCGACCCGGAGGCCAAGAACGTGCTGCGCGAGTGGTACGCGAAAGCCAAGCTGCCCGCCGAGATCGAGGTGTATGCGGGCGCGGCGCACGGATGGTGTCCTCCGGATTCGGCGGTCTACAACGAGAAGCAGGCGGAACGCGCCTGGGCTCGTCTGCTCGTCCTCTTCAAGCAGGCCCTGGCCTGATCGCGCCGGCCCGACGAGTACCTGCAGGCAATCCGGTGCTTCGGTTCACCACCGATCGGTGGCCACGATGATGTACGCGTGTGGTGATCCCTCGTTGAGCACCCACGGCGCGCCAGGGTCCTTGCCGTCGGCGCCGATGTCCTTGTTCGTCACATACGGTGCGTAGATCATGACGTGCGGGCGGTACCGAATGACCCGCTCGCCGTTGTGGACCCAATTCTCGGTCGACATCATGTAGGAGACCCCGGCGCGCCGAGGCGCACGGTACTTTCCCGACGAGAAGCCCGCGGCCACCCGCTGCGCGATCTCGTCCTCGCTTACGCCGGCCCGCCGCCATGCGGCTTCATCCATGGCGACGGGCATGATCGTCTCGCTGCCTTCCTTGTCCCAGCAGATGGGCTCCTGCGTGTCCGGCCGCGAACGCGACAGGAGGCAGCTCAGGCCACCCTTGCCTTCGCGCACACGCTCATACCCTTTCGCGCGAAGGACGTCGACGGTGGCGTCGGCGCGCAGCGTCTCCGGCAGCGCGTCCAGGGCCAGTTCGACCTCCGCGGCCGAGGTGGCCGGACGCGTGAACGTGGCGGCCGGCGTGGCGGGCGGTTGCTGCGCCGACAGTCCCTGGGTGGCTACGCACATCGTGCAGGCGCTGGGCGAAGAGGAGCGCGCGGCCATCGTCGCCGAGCACCGCGCGCTCATCGAGGGGATGTTGCGGTACATCGACTTCGAGTTCCGCTAGTGCGACCGGGGCGGTGAGCCGCTGGAGCAGTCTGGCAACTCCACGCCTCCGGTCTCCGTCAAAGACTGACGTGGGTCCCTTCCTGTACGCCCTGCGCAAGCTCCGGTCAGCTCAGGTGTTCGCGGCGACGGCGGTGCTCACGCTCGCGCTGGGCATTGGCGGCACGACCGCCATCTTCACGTTGATCCACGCAGTCATGCTGAAGGCGCTCCCGGTCGCGGATCCCTCGCGGCTCTACCGGATCGGGGACGGCGCCAACTGCTGTGTGCAGGGCGGCCCGCAGGAACGCTGGGGGTTCTATTCCTTCGCCCTCTTCGAGCGTCTGGCGGCCAGCGCGCCGGAGTTCGAGTCGATCACGGCCTTCCAGGCGGGCCAGGGCCGGATGAGCGTCCGGCGCCAGGGCGTTGACGCCGCGCCGCGTACGTTGCGCACACTCTACGTCACCGGCAATTACTTCACGACGCTCGGCGTAGGCGCGTTCACGGGCCGCGTGTTCACGGCAAACGATGATGACGCGGCCGCGCCGCCCGTCATGATGATGGCCTATCACACCTGGAACGGCGTGTACGGCGCGGACCCGTCCGTGGTCGGCTCGACGTTCGTCCTCGAAAGCCACGCCTTCACCGTGGCTGGCGTCGCGCCGCCGGGCTTCTTTGGCGAAACGCTGCGGGCCGATCCGCCGGATCTGTGGCTGCCGGTCCAGCACGAGCCGCTCATCGCCGGGGCCGGCACGTCGCTGCTGCGACAGGTGATCCCCGCCTGGCTCCGCGTCATCGGCCGCCTGCGCGACGGAGCCAGCATCGACGGCATGGACGCGCGGTTCACGGCGCTGCTCCGCACCTGGATGCTGCACGAAGCGGGCTATGCGTCGTCCTGGATGCCCGAGATCGAGCGCACGCTGGCCTCGCAGTCGATCACGGTCGTGCCGGCGGGGACCGGCGTCGGGGTGATGCGGGAAACCTACGGACGCAGCCTGAGCATCCTGCTGGCCGTGTGCGGCCTGGTGCTGCTCATCGCCTGCGCCAACGTGGCGAACCTGCTGCTGGCTCGCGCCGTGTCGCGGCGCGGGCCGACCGCCCTCCGGCTCGCGATGGGCGCCTCGCGCAGGCAAATCGTCACTGAAGCGCTCGTGGAATGCGGCGTCCTGGCCGTGGGCGGCGCGGTGGCCGGTCTGGTGGTGGCCACGGCCTCCGCGCGTCTCCTCCTGTCGCTCGCGTTCGCTGGCGCGACGACCCTGCCGATCGACACCACGCCCTCGCCGGTGGCACTGGCCTTCGCGGTGGGCCTGTCGCTCGTCACCGCCGTGCTCTTTGGCGCCGTTCCGGCGTGGTTTGCCGCCCGCACCGATCCCGTCGAAGCGCTGCGCGGCGTGGGCCGCGCAACGGGAGACCGCTCGTCCATCGCCCGGACGTCGCTGCTCGTGGTGCAGGCCGCGCTGTCGGTCGTGCTGGTGGCGGGCTCGACGATGCTCGGGCGCAGCCTGGCGAACCTGGAAGGACAGGACTTCGGGTTCAACCCGGAGGGCCGCGTCCTGGTGACTGTGAGCCGGCCGTCGCCGTCGCTGAGCGGCGACCGGCTGACCGCGCTGTACCGCGACGTCGAGGCGCGGCTCGAGCGCATTCCCGGCGTGCGGTCAGCCGGCCTGGCGCTCTACAACCCGCTGACAGACAATTGGGGCGAAGGCGTGCTGATCGCCGGCAAGCCGCCGCCGGCGCCCGGCCAGCAGACCGGCACCTCGTGGGACCGCGTCAGCACCGACTACCTGAAGGAGCTGGGTGTCACGCTGGTGCGCGGCCGTTTCTTCACCGGCGCCGACCACGAAACGTCCGAGACCGTCGCCGTGGTCAACGAGGCGTTCGTCCGCCGCTTCTTCTCGCCCGGTGAGGATCCGCTCGACCAGCGCTTCGGGCTGAACCTGCCGGAGCACGTCAACACCTATCGCATCGTGGGCGTCGTGGGGGACGCCCGGTTCGCGTCCTTCGGGCTGGATCGCCCGGCCCGGCCCATGTTCTTTGTGCCGCTGGCGCAGACCGTGGACTACCAGAGCGAGTTGATGCAGCGCGTGGAGCGCGCCTCGCACCTCGTCGGCGGCATTCTGCTCGTCACCGACGCCCCGCCCGGCGCGCTGGAGGCGCAGGTCGCGCAGGCGCAGGCGCAGGCCGACCCCAATCTGGCCGTCATCGCCATGCGCACGCTCGCGGAGCAGGTGCAGCGCACGTTCAATCAACCGCGCGCCGTGGCCAGCCTGGCCAGCCTCTTCGGCGCGGTGGCACTGATCCTGGCGGCAATCGGCCTCTACGGTGTGACGGCCTATTCGGTGGCCCGGCGGACCAGCGAGATCGGCGTTCGCGTCGCGCTCGGCGCCGATCGCGCGCGCATCGTCGGCCTGGTTCTCGGCGGCGCGTTCCGGCGCGTCGCGGCCGGCCTGCTGCTGGGGCTGCCGCTGGCGGTTGGCGGGGGCTATCTCTTGTCCGCGCAGCTCTATGGCGTGCGGTTCTGGGACCCCGTGGCGCTGAGCATGGCGGCCGGCCTGCTTGCGTTGGCCGCGCTCGTCGGGTCCGGGCTGCCGGCCCTGCGCGCGGCGGGGCTGGCGCCGACCATCGCACTGCGGACCGAGTAGCGGCGCGCGGCCGTTGAGTCGGCAGGGATGCCGTGTGGCCTGGACCCCGAGGCGCCGGCTTCGTCGGAGGAGGTCTCGAGCTCCTCGAGTGAGCCGCTTGGTTCAGACGCGTGGTCAATTCTTGAGATCCCGTTCCGGGACGGCGCCTGGGCGGCGCCGGGCCGCTCCTCTCCGGCCGGGGCCCGAGTTACGCGAGGCCGCAGCCGAGCACCTTGACTCGGCCTCTCGACAAGCTCGAGCACGAGTTCGAAGACCCAGTCACGCGAACGGTCGGGATGTCCGTCTGCTGCTCCACGGACAGGTCCACCAGTCCCTCAACGCCCTGCACGGCCGACTGGACCTCCGCACCGAGGTCCCGCAGGGCATGCAGGTCCTCACCGAAGATCTTGATGGCGAGGTTCGCCCGTGTTCCGGAGAGCATATGGTCGATGCGATGTGAGATCGGCTGCCCTATGGTGACATTCACTCCCGGGAGCAGTGACAGCCGCGATCGAATGTCTTCGAGAACCGCTTCCCGCGTGCGGTCGCTCTCGCGTAACTTCACGTCGATCTCGACCGACTCAACGCCCTGGACGTGTTCGTCCCGTTCGGCGCGCCCTGTCCGACGAGCCGTGGTGCCGCTCGAGCCAACGCGACGCGGCCGGCTCATGCCCGTCACGAACGGAGCGACGCCGCGGGAGCAGGAAATACGACAGGACCGGCGTGACGGTCGATTTCATAGAGGCCGAGGGGTGTGCCCTGAGTCGCCGGCGTGTGGAGCCCGCAACGCCGCATATCTTACCGCTGCGCGCAGGTAACCCGCACGGCGAGCAGCGCTACAGCGCCGAGCCGCGCCAGCTCACGCGCGTGCGCAGGAAGTTGGTGCGCTTGGCGGGAGGGCGCGCCTGCCAGCGGCGCACGCGCTCGATCAGCTCACGACGGCTTTCGCGTGCGAGCGCGGCGAGGCGGACGCGGCGGCTGCGGGGCTTCGGCAAGGGCGGTCTCCAGGACATCGAGCACCGCGAGATCGCGAGGGCGGCCCGCAGCGCGCTTGCTCCTGATGATATCAGCGAGCGCGGCGACACGAATCTCCGTGCCCCCCACCGCGATCGACACGCCGCGGTCACGCACCCCTTCGAACGATCGCAGGCCGTGAATCGTCCCCATGAAGTCCACCTGCAGCCCATCGTCCTCTCGCACGAGTCGATACAGGTCCGACGCGGGGTAATACGGTCGCAGGATCGTGGCGCGCAGCCCGCGCGCCAGCGCCTTCAGCTTTTTCAGATTACGCGGCGTCGCGCGGAAGAAGAAGTCGAAGTCCACCGTCGTGACGGGGGCGCCCTGCAGCGCGGCGGCGGCATTGCCGATCAACACCGCCTCGAGGCCGACCTCGTGGAGGCGGCGTCCGATCTCGCCCAGCAGCGGTCCGGCATCCATGCGGGGTCAGTATAGTCAGCCTGGACGGTGAGACGGCTGTCGACCGATGACGAGTGACCGCCGACCCGGCAATGGACTGAAGACGGGGCAGATGGCCAGGGGGCGGGCGTGGTATGGTCAGGCGATCGCGTTCGGGCACCGCCGCGGTGCGTGGAGGCTGCACCATGACGACACCATCGTTCTCCCCGGCTCGCCGTCGTTTTCTCGGCTCGCTTGGCTTGAGCGTCGCGTTCCTCTACAGCCCGGGCGCGTTCGCTCAGGCGCTGGTCGAAACGCCGCGGCAGGGCGAAGGGCCGTTCTATCCGGACCATCTGCCGCTCGACACCGACAACGACCTGCTGATCCTCAGCGATAGAGTTACGCCCGCCGTCGGCGACATCACTCACCTGTCGGGTCGCGTGCTCGATCGGCGGGGCACGCCGATGCGCAACGTGACGGTCGAAATCTGGCAGGTCGACCATCACGGCGCCTATCTCCATTCCCGCAGCAGCAATCGGGATCGACGCGACGCCAACTTCCAGGGCTACGGCCGCTTTCAGACGAGCTCGTCGGGCGAGTACCGCTTCCGGACGGTGAAGCCGGTGCCATACCCCGGCCGCACCCCGCACATCCACTTCAAGCTGAAGCAGGGGGATCGCGAGCTGCTGACGACCCAGTGCTATGTCAAGGGGCATGCGGGGAACGTCAAGGATCGGCTGCTCCAGGGCATTCGCGATCCACGCGCGCGGGAGTCGGTGCTCGTGGACTTCGAGCCGATGCCAGGCTCGCGCCTCAGCGAGCTGACCGCACGATTCGACATCGTGCTCGGGACGACGCCAAGCGATTAGCGGAATGTGACGTCCCCCCGGTCGGTGGCAGTAAACACGATCAGGCCCCTGACCGGGTGGCGTTCGCCGGTCTCGAATGTGCAGGTGTCGGCGCGCCAGCCGCCGCGGACGTCCGGGCGGGCGTCGCTTGACTGCGGCAGGGCGCCAAGGCTTCCGGCGTAGCTGAACGTGGCGGCAAGGCACGCCGTCGTGCCGAGGCCGAAGCGCATCTTCCGGCTGAGCAGCGATGTCCTGGGCATGTGGACTCCGTCGTTCGAGGGTTGCCGGCAGTGTAGCAGGGCGCTCCCGTATCGGCCGATGCGTTGACCAGCCTTGACTTCCAGAAAAGGGGCTGATACTTGATACCCCTACGGCGTTCGACTGCGCGAAGCCGAGGTGCGGCGGGTCAAGGCGAGGGCTCGACGGCCGGACCGGCGTGTGAGGTGTCCCGTGAAGCTGGGTGCTGTGGTAGCCGCGATGATGGTGGTGGGCAGCGTGGCCGTGGCGCAGGCGCCGAAGGCCGAGCCGATGGGGAACCTGGCGCAGGTGATGCGCGGGATCCTGTTCCCCAACTCCAACATCCTGTTCGACGTGCAGAGCGTCGATCCCGACAACCCGCCGAAGACCGACCAGTCGACGGGTGGGGGCGCCACCTCCGCGTTCTCCGGCATCTACAAGGGCTGGCCGGTGGTGGAGAACGCCGCGATCGCGCTGGGCGAGTCGGCGACGCTCCTCACGATCCCCGGGCGGCTGTGCGAGAACGGGCGGCCCGTTCCGCTCAAGCAAGCGGACTGGGCCCAGTTCACCCGCGAGCTCAAGGACGCCTCTCAGAAGATGCTGAAGGCGGCGCGCTCCCGCAACCGGGAGACGGCGAGCGATGCCACCAACGACGTGGCCGGCGCCTGCGAGAACTGCCACCTCAAGTATCGCGATGTCGGGGACAAGCCGCGGTGCACGCCCTGAATCGCGCGCCCCTGACGGCCGCTCCGCGTTCGTGACCTGCAGCCACCACCTCCACACCGGGGCCCGCGCCGCCGCCGCGGGGTCGTCGGCTGCCTGGATGTACCCATGAATCTTCGGGGCTGGTTCGAGTACGTCCAGGAGTTCCCGACGAGCGTGGCGATCCGCGAATCGATCTACGGCTATCCGGCGCTGCTGACGGCGCACGTCGTGACGATGTGCCTGTTCGCGGGCCTGGTCGTAATGATGGATCTCAGGCTGCTCGGCCTGGCGAACCGGCAGACGCCCTTCTCCGAGGCGCAGCGGCGCCTCTTTCCCTGGCAGATGGCGGGCTTCGTGCTGAGCGTCATCACGGGCGTGCTGCTTTTCTACGGCCAGCCGATGCGCTACTACGGCAAGGTGTTCTATTGGATGAAGATGGCGCTCGTGCTGGCGGCCGGTGCCAACGCGATGGCGTTTCATCGCGGCGCCTACCGGTCGGTTGGCGCCTGGGACACGGCCCGCACGCCGCCCGCCGCGGCCAGGCTGGCCGGCGCGCTGTCGCTCGCCATGTGGGCGCTCGTCGTCGTGTTCGGGCGGCTGACGGCCTACAACTGGTTGACGTTCGAGTAGCGCGGTCCGCGATGACGCTGCTGCCCTTCTTCGAGTGGCTCGAGAGCCTGGCGTTCAGCACCGCCATCAGCCAGTCGGCGTACGGCGCGGCGGCGTTCAACGTGCTGCACCTGCTGTCGCTGGTCGTGCTCTCGGGCGCGATCCTCATCGTCGATCTGAGGCTGCTGGGGCGCGGGATGCGGCGGCAGCCGCTCGCCCGGGTGGCGCAGGATGCCCGGCCGTGGCTCATCGGGGCGCTGATCGCGATGCTGCTCACGGGCGTGCCGCAGCTCACGTCGACGGCGATCAAGCAGTATTACAGCCCGTTCTTCTGGCTCAAGATGGAGATCCTGATCGTCGCCCTG
>JBQTIE010000150.1:0-5012 GCA_052389315.1 Acidobacteriota bacterium | reverse complement strand
GTGAGCGATGCCCGCGGCGGCAACGACGGCGCCCCCTTCCGGGGCGCGCCCGATCGTGCGGCGCGCGGCGACCGCCTCGCCGACACCCAGCGTCCACGCCTCGGCGCGGGCCCCGGCCAGGTCGGTGGCGAGCACCACGACGACGTGCGCCCGCGAGGCCGCATCGGGCGACTCGCGGAGCCGTCCAAACGGCAAAACGCGCCCGGCCGCCGCTTCGCCCGGCGTCGTCAGCAGAATGTCGAGGTCGCGGGCCAGCCCGACGTGCTGGAACCCGTCGTCCAGCAGGTGGGCGGTCGCCCCGAGGCGGCGCTCGGCGATCACGCCGGCCAGGTGGCGATCGTCGGCGACCGCCACGATGGCGCGCGGCACGGCTCGCGCCAGCATCAACGGTTCGTCGCCGGCCGTGGCCAGGTCGGCCAGGACGCGTGTGCCGTCCGAGACCACGACGACCCCGTCGGGACGATCGTCGCGGCCGTAGCCGCGGCTGAGGATGGCCGGGCGCTCCCCCGTCTCCACGAGCCACGCCGCGAGGCGTGCGACCAGCGGCGTCTTGGCGGTGCCGCCCACGCTCAAGTTGCCGACACTGATCACGGGCCGAGTCAGGTGCCGCCGTGCGTTCGGGCGGCGCTCGTACCACCGCCGGCGCATCCGGGCCGCGTGAGCGTAGAGGAGATCAAGCAATGGGTCTGAACGGGCGGACGTTGGCGGGCAGCGTAGCCCCCGTTGACTGCGGCAGCAGGCCCTCGATGACCGCGAGTGAGCGGCCGGTCGCACCGCGATTGGCCTCGACCAGCGCACGCGCCGCGGCGCCCAGCCGCGCTCGGCGAACGGGATCGGTCATGAGCGCGACGAGCGTCTCGTCCAGGTCGCGATCGCCGGGCACTTGCAGGGCGGCGCCGTTGGCCACGAACGTGCGCGCGATCTCGGCGAAGTTCTGCATGTGCGGCCCGAAGACGATGGGGCGGCCGAACACGGCGGGCTCGAGGATGTTGTGGCCCCCGGTGGGCACCAGGCTGCCACCGACAAACGCCGCGGTCGCCAGTTGATAGAGCGTGGCCAGCTCACCGATGGTGTCGACGACGACGATGTCGGCGCGGGGGTCGGCGTCGATGGGAAGATGGCTGCGCCGCACGGTCTTGAAGCCCTCGTGCTGGCACAGCAGCACCACGTCGGACACGCGCTCGGGATGCCGGGGCGCCAGGATGAGCAGCGTCGCCGGCACCGCGCCACGCACGCGGCGGAACGCACGGAGCACGGCCTCTTCCTCGCCTTTCATCGTGCTGCCGGCGACCAGCACCGATCGCGTCGAGGCCACGCGGAAATACCGCAAAACGCGGTCCCGCGTGCGCGACGGCCCCGCGGGCGAGGTCAGGTCCAGCGAGTCGAACTTGAGGCTGCCGGTGACCGTGACGCGACGCGGATCGGCGCCCAGGTCGATGAACCGGCGAGCCGACTCCTCGCTCTGCACGCAGAAGGCGTCGACATCGGACAGCACGCGCCGCATGAACCCGCGCACCAGCCGGTAGCGAGGGTACGACCGCTCCGACAGCCGTCCGTTCACGATGGCCGTCTTAACGCCGCGGCGGCGGCACTCGGCGAGCAGGTTCGGCCAAATCTCCGTTTCCATCATCACGAACAGCCGCGGCCGCACCAGTTCCATGGTCCGGCGCACGAACGGGCCGAGATCGAAGGGGAAATAGAACACCGCATCGACGTCCGGCATGTTGCGGCGAGCCAGCCCCTGTCCGGTGAGGGTGGTCGTCGAGAGGAAGATCCGCATCCGCGGATACCGCCCCCGCAGCTCGCGGGCGAGAGGCCGCGCCGTGAGCACCTCGCCGACCGACACGGCGTGAATCCAGATCGACGCCTCGCCGTCCATGTTGAACGACACCGGCAGACGCCCGAGTCGCTGCGAGAGGCTGCCCACGTACTTCCGGTAGCGGATCGCCTGGTAGAGGAACCACGGCGAGGCCACCACGAACAAGCCCAGCGCGAGGATGCTGTAAGCGAAATACATGAAAGGACTTACAGACGCGCAGTATATCTGCGCATTTGACCCCCCGCAAGACGCGCCGTATAGAATGATGTGTTTTCCTGAGGGAGCTGAGATGGCTATCAAGGTCGGAATCAACGGCTTCGGGCGAATTGGACGCAACATCATGCGCGCCGCGCTCGATGACGACACCATTGATTTCGTGGCGGTCAACGACATCACCGACGCCGCCACGCTCGCGCACTTGCTGAAATACGATTCGGTCCTCGGCAACCTGGACCGGACCATTTCCGCGACGGGCGACACCATCGTCGTCGACGGCGACCAGTTCAAGGTGCTCTCAGTCAAGGACCCGGCAGCCCTGCCGTGGAAGGACCTCGGCGTCGACATCGTCTTCGAGTCCACGGGCATCTTCACCAAGCGAGACGATGCGGCCAAGCATCTGGCGGCCGGGGCGAAGAAGGTGATCATCACGGCGCCGGCGACCGGTCCGGATGTCACGCTGGTGCTCGGGGTCAACGACGCCGCCTACGACAAAGCCAAGCACCATGTGCTCTCCAACGCGTCGTGCACGACCAATTGCCTGGCCCCGGTAGCCAAGGTCATCCACGAGAGCTTCGGCATCACCAAGGCCTGGATGACGACGGTCCACGCCTACACGAACGATCAGAACCTGCTCGACCTGCCGCACAAGGACAAGCGACGAGCCCGGGCCGCGGCCATGTCCATCATCCCGACCTCGACCGGCGCCGCCAAGGCGGTCGGCGAGGTGCTGCCCGAGCTCAAGGGCAAGCTGGACGGCATGGCCATGCGCGTGCCCACGCCCAACGTCTCCGTCGTGGACCTGGTGGCCCTGGTCGGCAGGAAGACGTCGGCTGACGAGGTGAATGCGGCGCTTCGGGCCGCCGCAGACGGGCCCCTCGCCGGGATCCTGCAGTACTGCGCCGAGCCGCTCGTCTCGATCGACTTCCGCGGCAACCCCCACTCCTCCATCGTCGATGCCGAGTACACGAAGGTGATGGACGGCGACTTCGTCAAGGTGATGGCGTGGTACGACAACGAGTGGGGCTACTCGAACCGATGCGTGGATCTGGCGAAGAAGGTGCTGTGAGCCAGAAGGCATCGATCCGCGACCTCGATCTCTCGGGGCATCGCGTGTTCGTGCGCGTCGATTTCAACGTTCCCATCAAGAGCGGGCGCATCACCGACGAGACGCGGATCACGGCCTCGCTGCCCACGATCCGGTTTGCACTCGACCAGGGGGCAACGGTCGTCCTCGCCTCGCACCTCGGGCGGCCGAAGGGCAAGCCGGCGGCCGAGTTCAGCCTGGCGCCCGTCGCGGCCCGCCTCGAGACGCTCGCCGGCCGTCACGTCGAGTTCGCAGACGACTGCGTCGGCGAGAGCGCCGCCGCGGCCGTCGCACGCGCGCAGGGCCAAGCAGGGTCGCGCCTGGTCCTGCTGGAAAACCTTCGCTTTCACTCAGGAGAGGAAAAGAACGACGAGGCATTCGCGGCGTCGCTGGCGTCGCTGGCCGACGTGTATGTGAACGACGCGTTCGGCGCGGCCCATCGTGCACACGCTTCGGTGGCCGCCATGGTCCCCCACTTCGGCGCCCGCGCGGCCGCGGGCCTGCTGATGGAGAAAGAGCTTCGCTACCTCGGCATTGCGCTCGGCCAGCCCGAGCGTCCCTTCGTCGGCCTCCTCGGTGGCGCCAAGGTGTCCGACAAGATCGAGGTCATCGAAAGCTTCCTCGGTCGAGTGGACCGCCTGCTCATCGGCGGCGCGATGGCCTACACGTTCTTCAAGGCGCTCGGCATGCCCACCGGCCGATCGCTCGTCGAAGACGACAAGCTCGACGCCGCGAGAGAGGTCATCGCCCACGCCAGGACTCGTGAAGTGGAGCTGTCGCTGCCGGTGGATCACGTGGTGGCCTCCGCCATCGACGCGAGCGCCGAAGCCACGGTGCTGAAGGTGAGCGACCCGTCGATCGGCGACCGCATGGGCCTCGACATCGGACCTGAGACCACGGCCTTGTACACGGCACAGCTGCGCGACGCGAAGACGGTGGTGTGGAACGGGCCGATGGGCGTGTTCGAGATCGATCAGTTCGCCGCCGGCACCCTGGGCATCGCCAAGGCCGTGGCGGCCGTGCGGGGCACGACGATCATCGGCGGCGGCGACTCGGTGGCCGCCGTCAACAAGGCCGGCGTCGCAGGCCGGATTACGCACATCTCGACCGGCGGCGGCGCCTCGTTGGAGTTTCTCGGAGGGCAGATCCTGCCCGGCGTGGCCGCCCTGCCTGATCGCTGATCGGCCACCAGTCCTAGCGAGGCGGAGGCTCAGACCCGCGAGCATGGAGGAGCGGCTCCACCTCGCTGACTATGTTGTTTTGCCCTGCCTCCGGCAGGGCAGTCGCCTTGACGGAGAAACTTGACTCATCTTGTCAACATTCGGGGCCGTCAAGGCTCCTAGCGAAGCTGCGCCTCAAACGGTCGAGAGAGTCAGTCGCTCCGCTTCTAGGAGCCCATATCTTGTCTTGCCCCCGCTCCGCAGGGGCAGCTGCGCTTGCTCCAAACAAATCGACAGGTTCGTACACATTTCACACCAGCAAGCACAGCTAGCGAGGCTGCGCCTGAGACCAAACTGTGGCATCTGTGCCGCGTTTGGTCCCCGTTGGTTCGTCGCTGGCGACGGTGGAGGCCTCAGACCGCCGAGCATGTTGGGCGGTGAGGCTCCGCCTCCCGGGCCCGCCCGGGTGCGCCGCTCGCTAGTGGCAGTATTGGTTTTGCCCGGTCTCCGGCCGGGCGAGAGTCTTGAAGGCCGATTGAAAAACTTGACTCATTCGTAAGGATTCTCGGCCTTCAAGACTCTAGTACATCGTCTGAAAAGTACTTTGTAGTTCGTGAACGCTCGTGTAGAGTAGGGCATGCCTCGCGTGGCGCCCTCCATCAGACTCGAGCCCGTGATTCAGGCCACGTTGCAACAACTGCTGCGAGCTCCCTCGACACCGCAGGCGCTG
>JBQTIE010000149.1:0-37918 GCA_052389315.1 Acidobacteriota bacterium | reverse complement strand
CGCTTCGAGTCCGCCCTGCGTCGGGGGCCGTCCAGGGCCCGTGTCGATCACGTCGAGGTGAACGCGCTGGCCCCCGGGGGGGTGGCGCGCGAGTTTTCCGTCCGCTGAGATTCGTGAAGGCTTGGCGGACGAGGCGCAGAGAGCCCCGGGCCAGCAGGCGAACACACGCGATGGACCATCTCAAGACCAAGATCCGGCACATTCCCGACTTTCCCAAGCCGGGCATTCTCTTCTACGACATCACCACGCTGCTCAGCGATCGTGAGGGGTTCAAGATGATGATCGGCGCGCTGGCACAGCCGTACGTGTCGGGCGGCATCGATCAAGTCGTGGGCATCGAGAGTCGAGGCTTCATCCTCGGCGCGGCCGTCGCTAGTGTCCTCGGCGCCGGCTTCGTGCCGATCCGCAAGCCAGGCAAGCTGCCGTCGCGCGTCCATCGTGAAGAGTACGCCCTCGAATACGGCACCGATGGTCTCGAGATTCACGAGGACGCCGTGGGCTCCGGCCAGCGCGTGCTCATCGTCGACGATGTGCTGGCCACGGGGGGCACGGCTCGCGCCGCGGCCGGATTGGTCCGACGGATCGGCGGCGAGCTCGTGGGACTGTCGTTTCTCATCGAGCTCAACGCCCTCAAGGGACGGGAGAAGCTGCTCAACGAGGCCGTCTTTTCATTGCTGCAATACTGACGTGGGTGCCCGTTCGACGGGCACGAAGCGTGGGCGCCTGTAGCTCAGGTGGATAGAGCATCGGTTTCCTAAACCGGGGGTCACAGGTTCAAGTCCTGTCAGGCGCGCCAATCCTACGGGGTAACCCGTGTAATCTCTAACGAGGCCCTGCCTCCGACCGTCAAGCATGTGACGGAACCAGGGCCTCGTGGGCCATCATGAGTCTGGGGTCGACCGTCATCAGGAACCCAACCGCGAGCCCGCGACTGGGCGTACTGGCCCCGGCCTGCGGATACAATCGAGCCAATCATCATGCGTACCTCTGAACGACATCACCTGAAGGACAACGAGTTCGCCATCCTGCTGAGCCAGGTGACAGAGTGGGCGACTCGGCACCGCCGCGCGCTCACCTTCACGGTCGCGGTGGCGGGCGTGGCGGCCATCGCCTTCGGAGGATGGTGGACCTGGCGCGGTCGGGTTGATGCGAGCGCCCGGGCGTTGCTGGCCGACGCGATGGTCGTGGCGGAGTCGCGCGTGGTCCCCCCGCCGGCGCCCGTCGAAGGCGTGAACGCCAGTCCCGCGTTGCCCCAGCCTGGGACCTTTCCCACCTACCAGGCCAAGCTCGAGACCGCGTTGCCCAAGTTCTTCGCCGCCGCCGACCAGTACCCGTCCTCGGATGCGGGCCTCACCGCGCGGTATCACGCCGCAGGGGTTCTCGTGGAGCTGGGCCGGCCGGCCGAGGCTGTCGCCCAGTACGAGCGAGTCATGGCCGAAGGCTCAGGGCTGCTGGCGCGGATGGCTCGACTGGGCAAGGCCGAGGCACAGCTGCGCGCCTCGCAGTACGACGCGGCCATTGCGAGCTTCAAGGAGCTGTCCGATCGCCAGGACGTCGATCTGCCCAAGGAGGCGTTGCTGCTCGAACTGGCTCGGGCGTACAAGGTGGCCGGCAAGCGAGATGATGCGCGACGCACGCTGACACAGCTCGTCGAACAGCACGCGGATTCCCCCTTTGCCGCCGAGGCGCGACAGGAGCTGGAACGCCTGGAAGGCTAGCGAGGCTTCGCCTCAGACCGCCGAGCATGTTGGGCGGTGAGGCTCCGCCTCGCTAGTGGCAGTATGGGTTTTGCCCGGCCTCCGCCCGGGCGAGAGTCTTGAAGGCCGATTGAAAAACTTGACTCATTCGTAAGGATTCTCGGCCTTCAAGACTCTAGGCGCCGTGGCGTCGCGAAGGTGATGGTTCGAGCCCCGGATCGGAGACGACGCTAGCGCGACGTGACGCGCTGTCTCACCACGTCCTTGAGAAACGTGAACTCCGCCAGCGGCGACAGGCGGATCCCGGCCAGGTCGCGGCGCGCCACGGCGACGTTGGTCTTGTACCAGAGGCCGATGTACGGCGCCTCCTCGGCCACGCGCCGCTGGACCTCTCTGTAGAGTGCCGCCCGGACGACGTCATCGGTGGCGGCCGTCGCCTCGTCGATCAGTCGATCGACTTCCCGATTGTTGTAGAAGCCGCGATTGAACCCCACCGGCGGCATCTGCTGCGAGTGGAAGACCCGCCGGAGCATGTCTGGATCCGAGACCCCCACCCATTGGAGGGTGAACAGCTGGAAATTGCCCCGTAGCACGTCCGCATACAGGGTCGAGAATTCGTAGCTGCGGACGTCGAGCTCGATGCCGACGGCGCGCAGGTCCTGCTGAATCACAGCCGCCTGGAGCCGGTAGAACTCGTTGGTCGAAACCTTGAGCGACAGCCGGAGTCGAGGCGCCGGCCCATGGCCATCCGGATCACGGTACCCGGCCTCGTCCAGCAGCGCCCGCGACCGATCCGGGTCGTGGCGGAACTGGAACGCATCGGCGGCAAATGCCCACGAAGCGGGCGGCACGACGGTGACCGCCGGCCTGGCCAGCCCTCGGCGCAGATGTTCGATGATGGCCTCGCGATCGATGGCGTGACCGATCGCGTGCCGGACTCGCCGGTCCGCCAACAACGGGTCGCGGAGGTTGAAGCCGACGTAGGAGTAGTCGGTGCCCGCCGCTTCGAACAGATGGACGTCTCCGTCGCCCCGGAGCTGCTCGACGTTGTCGGGCGACAAGTCATTGACGACCAGGTCCACCGTCCCCTTCTTGAGCTCGAGGCTGCGCATGATGTCGTCGGGCACGACCTTCAGGACGATGCCGGCGTTGCGCGGCGGGCCCGCGTAGTAGTCCGGGAAGGCATCGAGTTCGAGCCGATCGTCGACGGCGAAACGCCGGAACACGTATGGCCCAGTGCCCACCGGGTGCTCGCGCAGTCCAGGGCCGGCCCCTGCGGGCACGATGGGGAGGACCAGCTGGATGGGAAACGACCCGAATGGCTCTTTCAGCCGAAACCGGACGGTGTGCGCGTCGACGGCGTCGACTTCCGCCAACAGCGCATACGCGCCCTTGCGAGCCGAGAGGAACGCGGGATCGATGAGGCTCTTGAACGTATGAACCACGTCGGCCGAGGTGAGCTCGTGCCCATCGTGAAAGCGCACGCCCTGCCGGAGATGGACGACATAGGTCAGGGCATCCGGCTGCTCCCAGCGCGTCGCCAGGCCGGGCGCGACCCGCAGATCATCGCCCAGCGTCAACAGGTTGTCGTACACGAGCTGATAGACCTTTTGCGACACCTCGTCGGTGCCCACACGGGGGTCGAAAGTGGCGGGCGAGGCAAAGACGGCCAGCGTGATGCGGTCGCGATCGCCGGCCGACGGCGTCGCGCAGCCGTGGTGCGCTGCGCCGACGCACGCGGCGAGCACCGCGATTGCCACGCGTCGACGAGTCAGACTGGTCATTCCGCGTCCCTCTTCAGTGCCGCCAGCATCTGCAGGGCTTCGAGAGGCGTCGTGCGGTCCAGATCCAAGCCGCGCAATCGATCGCGGAGCCGGCTGTCGGCGTCGCCGGGCGCATGGAACAGGCCGAGTTGCTGCGCCGGCGTGGAGGCGCTCCCACTCAGCGCCGGCCGCCCGCCACGCGACAGCTCATCGGCCTCGAGCGCGTGCAGGATTGCTCGGGCTCTGTCAATCACCGACGGCGGCAGCCCGGCCAGCCTGGCCACCTGGATTCCGTAACTGCGGTCGGAGCGTCCGGGCAGGACCTTGTGCAGGAAGATGATCTCATCTCGCCACTCCCGAGCCGTGACGTGCGCATTGACCACACCCGGGAGAGCGTCGGCTAGATCGGTCAGCTCGTGATAGTGCGTCGCAAAGAGCGTTCGCGGACGCGGCCCCGCGGCGGCCGCCAGATGCTCCGCGGCCGCCCACGCAATGCTGAGGCCGTCGAAGGTCGCGGTCCCTCGGCCGATCTCGTCGAGGACGACGAGGCTGCGGGGGGTGACGCCGTTGAGAATCTGGGCCGTTTCCTGCATCTCCACCATGAAGGTGGACTGTCCGCGCGTGATGTTGTCGGAAGCCCCCACGCGGGCATAGATGCGATCGACGATGCCGATCTTCGCTTCCCGCGCCGGTACGAACGAGCCCGACTGCGCCAGCAAACACAGCGCGGCCACCTGGCGAAGGTAGGTCGATTTGCCTCCCATGTTCGGCCCCGTCAGGATGACCAGCTGCGGTCCCGCCCGGTCCAGCATGACGTCGTTGGACACGAAGGTCCCGGAGGCCCGCCGTTCGACGACGGGATGGCGGACGTCGGTGGCGACGATCGCATCGCCTTCATCGACGTGGGGCCTGGTGTAGTTGCACACCGTGGCCGTTTCGGCAAGTCCCGCGATGACGTCGAGGGCCGCGAGGGCGCGTGCGGTGTCGAGGATGCGAGTCGCCTCGTTGGCGACTTGCCGCCGTAGCTGCTCGAACACCTCGAGCTCGCGTTCGACGAGCCGTTCATCCGCACCCAGCACGCGGGTTTCATGGTCCTTGAGCGCCGGGGTGACGAACCGTTCGCCTCCGGCAATCGTCTGCTTTCGCTGATAGTCGTCCGGCACGGCGCGGAGGTTGGCCTTCGACACCTCGATGTAGTAGCCGAACACGCGATTGAAGCGCACCTTGAGTGACTGGATGCCCGTGCGCTCCCGCTCCGCCGCCTCGAGCTCGGCGATCACTTGCTTGCCCGAGCGGGAGATCCGGCGAAGCTCGTCGATCTCGGTGTCGGCACCATCGCGAACGAATCCGCCATCACGCGCCACCCCTGGGGGCTCGGCCACGAGCGTGTCGTCGACGGCGGCCCGCACGTCAGCCAGATCGTCCAGTTCGGCGACGAGGCTCCGGACGAGCGGAGCCTGGCACTCGGCGAGCAGGCCGCGGATCCGCGGAGAAGCCGAGAGCGACTGGGCGATGCAAACCAGCTCGCGCGGCCCTGCCGTCGACAGCGCGACCCGCGCCGTCAGCCGCTCCAAATCCTGGACGCCTTTCAATATTTCGCGGAGCTTTCCGCGATCGGTGGTGCGAAACGCCAGTTCCTCCACGGCGTCATGACGATCGCGGATGGCTTCCAAGACGATCAGCGGGCGCAGGAGCCAGGCCCGCAGGAGCCTTCCGCCCATCGCGGTCATCGTTCGATCGATCTCGTGAAGCAGTGAACCCTGGCGTTCGCCGCCGCTCGAGATGACGACCTCCAGGTGCGCCAGCGTCGTGGGATCGATGAGCAGCGCGTCAGCAGCGCTCCTCAGGCGGACCGTCCGGACGTGCGCCAGGTCCGCTCGCTGCGTGCCTCGCAGGTGCGCCAGCAAGGCGCCGGCAGCCGACACCGCGGCGACGCGGCCATCCAGGCCAAACCCCGCGAGGGTCACGACGCGCAGCTGGTCGAGCAAGGCCTTGCGTGCCGCGTCCGGCTCGAACCGCCACCGCTCGACCTCGGTGACCGGGACGCTGCGGTCGGCGAGACTCGGTATGAGGCGCGCCAGGTCGAACCCGCTCGCGACCACCACCTCACGTGGGCGCAGCACCGCCAGCTCGTCAGCGAGCGTCTGAAGGGCATGGGGCCCGCCGTACTCGGCGGCGGAGAACTCACCGGTCGACACATCGATCAGCGCGACCCCATAGGTGCACGAGTTGGCAGCCGACGACCCGGGGCGATCCGATGGGCTGGAGTCCACCGCGGTGATCGCCACGGTGAATGCCGGCTCGCGAGCCTCGAGATAAGAGGCGTCGGTCAGCGTCCCCGGCGACACGACCCGGACCACCTCCCGTCGCACCACGCCCTTGGCCTTGCGCGGGTCCTCGACCTGCTCACAGATCGCCACGTGGTACCCCTTGCGCACCAGTCGGGTGATGTAGGTATCTGCCGCGTGGTGGGGCACACCGCACATGGGAATCGCCGCCCCGGCGGCATCCTTCGATCGGGACGTCAGCGTCAAGTCGAGGGCACGCGCCGCAGCCAGCGCATCTTCGTAGAACATCTCGTAGAAATCACCCATCCGGAAGAAGACGATGGCCCGCGGATGCTCACGCTTGGCGTCCATGTACTGGCGCATGGCCGGCGTGAGGCTCGCCTGCGGGATCGCGATGGGAGCGTCGGGAGAGTGGGGCACGATGTCGGCTCGCGAGGCTCTGCCGCAGTCGGACGAAGCACCAGCCCGGAACGCCAGCTCAGGGTCCGTCTCGTCTGGCCCGCGCCGCACGCGAGACTGCGGTTCACGGTCGTGACGCCAGGCCCGGTATTGGCCGCGCCGGGTATACGATCATACCTTGTGTACGTTCTGGCGCTCGATACCACAACCCGCTCCGGCAGCGTCGCCATCACACACGACGGGAACGTGCTGTCTGTCATCGAAGGAGATGAGCAAAGGACGCACGGGGAACGACTGCCCGGAGAGATCGCGCTGGCGCTGAAAGGCGCCGCCCTTGCGCCCGAACGGATCGATCTACTCGTGGTTGCGAGCGGCCCTGGCGCTTTTACCGGGCTGAGAATCGGCCTGGCGGCCGTCCAGGGCCTGGCCATGGTCCTCCACCGGCCCGTGATCGGCGTCTCGGCGCTCGACGCGCTTGCAGCGCATGCCTGGCCGCGGCTCCGCGATTCGGCGGGGGAGTCGCTGACCATCTGGATGGACGCGCAAAGGGGCGAAGTGTTCTCAGCCACTTACGATCCCGCGCCGGGCGGACCCGCGGAGGGGTGCCGGCTGCGCGGCCCTGCGATCGTCGGCCACCCGGCGGCGGTGCTGGCCGCACAAGCCGAGACGGCTCGACCCTCGTCGGTTTTTGCCGGTGACGGAGCGCTCCGCTACGAGGCGGTCCTCCGGGAGTGGTCGAATCTCCGCCTCACGCTGATTCCGCCACCGACGGCACTGGCCCCGTATCTGGCGCGTCTGGGGTCTCGCGGTGCTGGCGACGGCAACGCTGGGGCGCCGCACACGCTGCAGCCCCTCTACATTCGGCGTCCAGATGCGGAAATCGACCGGCGCCGACGTCGGGGAGACGGGCCGTGACTGCCGTCGTGGTGGAACGCCTCGTGTCGGCGCAAGAGCTGGACGAGATCGTGGAGATCGAGGCTTCCTCGTTTCACCGGCCGACCAACCGCGGCTGGTACGAGACCGAGCTGGAGCGGCCGGATGTCTGCTTTCTGTACGTGCTTCGAGTGCCTGAGCACCGCGTGGCCGGGTTTTGCGCCTTCTGGAAGGCCGCCGACCAGATTCACATCAACAATCTCGCGATTCGCCCTCAGCTGCGGCGGCAGGGGCTGGGCAGCCTGCTGTTGGCGCGGAGCCTGGAAGAAGCCCGACGGATCGGCGCCACGCACGCCACGCTCGAGGTGCGTCGCTCGAACGTCGCCGCGATTTCGCTGTACCTGCGTGCCGGATTCGAGGTGACCGGCGTGCGCAAGCTCTACTACACGAGCCCGATCGAGGACGCCTTGATCCTCGCCCGAACGGGTGGTACAGTGCGCGCCTAGGGGCGCTTCACGTTCACACCGTTCAGGAAGGGAGGCGGCGCACGATGGCTGAGGCACAGGACTTAAAGCACCTGCTCCTCGAGACCAACGAGGAATACCGCCAGTTGGCCACGAAGCATCACGAGCTCGACGATCGATTGCACGAGCTGTCCTCGAAACACTACCTTTCGGAATCCGAGCAAATTGAGGAAGTCACCCTGAAGAAGCGCAAGCTCCAACTCAAAGACCGCATGGAGGCGATTGTTCGGTCCTATCGCGCCGGCATGTCGGGCGCGACCGTGTCCGCCTGAGTGGAGGCCTGCGCACGCAGGCCACGACAAGCTGTTCGTCCGAGCCGCCATGGGCTCGGGGATGCCTTCCAAACGCCCGGCCCACCGATCGAGTGGCGCCGGGCGAATTCCCGTATCATCGAAGCAGATCAGTCATGGGCATCGACCGCGCGGGTTGGCCGTTCATCGCGGGGGCAATCGTCGTGGGACTTGTCGTCGCCTGGTGGGCGGGACGTGCCTGGGCCCTACCGTTTCTCGTGATTGCCGCGCTTTTCGCGTTTTTTTTTCGCGATCCCGACCGTCGTGTCCCCACAGAGGACCACCTCGTCGTCTCTCCTGCCGACGGACGGGTCATGATCGTGGGTGATCCGATCGGGACCCATCCGCCTCCGGGCGATTGGTTGCAGGTGAGCATCTTCCTGTCGCCGATGGACGTGCACGTGAATCGCACTCCCGTCGAAGGTCGCGTCACCCGGGTGGACTACCATCCGGGCAAGTTCCTGCCGGCCTACCGGCAGGAGGCGGGTGACGAGAACGAATGGACCGAAGTCTGGTTCGATCGTGCCGGACATGCGGTAGTCTGCCGGCAGATCGTCGGAATCCTGGCTCGCCGGATCGTGACCCGCGTCGAGGCCGGCCAGCGGGTGGCTCGAGGCGAGCGGTTTGGCATCATGAAGTTCGGATCGCGAATCGACCTCTTCCTGCCCCGTTCGGCCGCCCTGCGGGTCGCCGTCGGGGATCGCGTCGTCGGCGGGGAATCTCGGTTGGCGACGCTCCCGCCCATGGGGGACGGCGCCACCTCCGCTGACGCCGGAGGAGATCGCCGGTGACCGCCTCCCCGCATCCACGCGGCATTCGTCGAGGGGTCTCGCTGCTGCCGAGCCTCTTCACGATGGCGAACCTGTTCTGCGGCTGGTCGTGTGTCGTGTACGCCATGCGCGGAGAGCTCGCCACCGCCGCGCCGTTCATCGGCGTCGCTCTGGTGCTCGACATGCTCGACGGACGGATTGCGCGGATGACGGGCACGACCAGCGAGTTCGGTGTGCAGCTCGATTCGCTGGCCGATGTGATCTCGTTCGGCATGGCGCCCGCCGTGCTGGCTTATGCCTGGGGGCTGGCTCCGCTGGGCCGGCTCGGATGGGCCGCCGGGTTTCTGTTCGTCACCGCCGCGGCACTGCGCCTCGCGCGCTTCAACATCCAGAAGAACACCGACAAGCGCTACTTCGTGGGGCTCGCGACGCCGGCGGCCGCCGCCCTGGTCGCGTCCACGGTGTTCTACCATCCCTCGGGCCTCCAGACGCAACTCGCCGCGCTGCTCGGTGTGATCCTGGTGATTGGCCCGGCCCTGCTCATGGTGAGCACGATCCGGTTCCGCAGCTTCAAGACGTTCGACCTTGGCGAACGTCGGCGCTACCAGATCCTCATCGCGTTGGCCGGAGGCATTGCCCTGGTCGTGACCTACCCGCACGAAGTCCTGCTGTTCCTGTCGTATGCGTATCTGGCCTCAGGCTTCATCGAGCTGCTGATGCACCGCGTGCGACGACGGCGCGCGGGTTCAGCTACCGCAGAGGGCGCCGACGCGATCGGCGACACGATTTCCGATCACTCATGAGGGTGGCGACGCCGTGGCGGCGCCTGTCGGCATGGGGGCGGCCGGGAGTGCCATCCGAACCGTGGTTCCGACCCCTCGGGCGCTGGTCACCGTGATGGTGCCCCCGTTCAGTTCCACGTTCCGCTTCGCAATCGTCAGCCCCAGGCCGCTGCCGCTGGCGCGAGTCGAGAAATACGGTTCGAAGATTCGCGCGAGCGCCTCGCGATCCATCCCGACGCCGGTATCGCTGACCGTCAACTCCACCTGTTCGCCCTCGACCGGTGCCGCCTTGATCGAGAGCCGCCCGCCGGCCGGCATGGCGTGGAGGGCGTTCTCGATCACGTTGGTCACCGCTCGCGCCAGAAGGAGGCGGTCCACCAGCACATGCGGCAGGGTCCTGGAGATGTCGAGGTCGACGCTGACCCGCGGCGACAGCCCCACGCGGTACGGCTGAACAACCTCTTCAAGCAAGTCGGCGAGCGTGGTCGGCTCGAGCTTGGGCGTCGGTGCCGTGGCGAAGCTCGAGAACTCGCTGGCGATCTGCCGCAGCAGCCGGACTTGAGTGAGGACGTTGGTGACGCACTCGTCGAGGAGCGGCCCGAGCGGAGCCCCCTGATCGGCGTGCACGCGGCGCAGATGTTCGGCGTTGAGCTGGATGGGCGTCAACGGGTTCTTGATGTCGTGGGCGACCTGTCGGGCCGCGTCGGCCCACGCGGCCAGGCGATTGGTGCGCTCGAGCTCGGTCCGCTGGCGGCGCAAATCGTCGGCCATGCGATTGAAGGCGTCGACGAGCCGGCGGAACTCGTCCGACGAGGTGGGCAAGATCCGCACGTCGAGGTCCCCTCGGGCGATGCGGCCGGTCGCGCGCGTCAGGCGGTTCACCGGGTCGGCGATTCGTTCAGCCATCCAGTAGCCAATCGCTCCCCCGAGCATGATGAACAGGAGGGCGGCCAGCAGGACGCGCCGGTCCAACTCGTGAATCTGGGCATCGGTCTCCTGTTGCCGCAGAGTGAGGGGCACCGTGAGAATGGCGTCCCGGCCCCGCACTCGGACCGGTGCGGCAGCCACCAGGTATCCATAGGCGCCGACTGACTCTCGGCCCACGTAGGCCGGCCGCCCTTCGAGGGCGATCGCGCGGTAGACATCACCCTGCGTCCGTGTTGGCAGCAGACCCGAGGCGAACAGATTGCGCTCGCTCGAGGCCAGCAGCCCCGACCCGTCGAAGATGTTGACCTCCTGCGCCATCACGCGGCTGAGCCACACGACGAGCTCTTCGATGGGAGCCGGGGAGGTGCCACTGCCGGCATCGAGCGCGCCGACATCTTCGACAACACGACTGGCGGAGGCCGCCGTGCGGATGGCCTCCATCTCCAGGTCGGCCTGCATCAGCGTGGCGAGATACGCGCGCGTCAGTAGCGCCAGCGCCAGCACCGGAACCACGGCGGCGGCCACGAAAGCGATGAACAGCTTGCGGTAGAAGCTGGCGCGGATCTCTCGCAGCAGCGCACGCCCCGAGGCGGGTGCCCGCGCCGCGATGGCGCCGTACAGCAGGGCGACGACGAGGAGCGCGGCGTAGGCGGTGGCCGCCAGGCCTACGACCTCAGCAATGCTGATGAGATGCTCGAAGGGGCTGGCGCGCGCAAAACCCAGGGCATAGATGGCCCCGCGATCGTTGAGGAAATACACCTCATGGTCAACGTCGCCCCGCCTCACGGTGGCCCAAAACGGCATGCGGGAGGCCAAGACCCGCGCGAACACGTCTTCGGTCAGCGGCCAGGCATCACGCCCTGACATGTACAACGGCCGCCGGCTCCAGCCGTAGACGGTGAACTCGATCGCCTCGCGCGCGTCGGCCACGCGAGGGGGACCGCTCAACAGGGCCACATACGGGCTCTGAGCCGAGATGAACGACAAGTTGCTGTAATCGAGCATGGCGTGCACGACGACGGCACCCACCACCCGTGGGGTTCCATCCGCGTTCGGCGAGCAGATGCCGCGGCCGGCGTGGAGGAGCCTGCGTTCCTCGGCAAAAAAGGGCGACACCTCTTCGAACACCTCCCACTCGCACGAAGATTCCTGATGGAGCTGAACGGCTTCGGGCAAATCGAGCGAGAAGCGGCTGACCAGCACGCCCGAGCCGTCATGGAGATCGATCGACGTCGAACGCTGGTTGGCTAGTGAGGTGCGCGCCCAGACCAGAAACGCCGCGTCGGTCGAGGGAGTCTCCAGGGCCGATGCGGCGCCGGCTTCGGCCAGCTCGACCAGATTGGGGAGCGCATCAATCTGCAGCCTCGCCTCGTCGAGCCGAAGCTGGACCTGGCGTCGTTGATTGACGACCTCCAGCGCGTACTGGCTCTCGACCAGCTGGCGGCGCGCCCGGTTTGTCGCATCGACGAGCAAGGGATAGAAGACGACGGTTGGAACGGCAAGCGACACGAGAAAGGCCGTCAGGCGCGCGGCTTGAGAAGCGTGCTTGAGAGCCACGGTGTACCGGCGCAGACGCCATGCGGCCGCCACCACCGCCGTCGCCGCCAGTGCCAGCGGTAGCGTGGGAGGTTCGACCTGGCCCGACGGCAGCATCAGCACGCCGATCGCGGGCACGAGCCACAGGAGCGGCAGCGTGACCCGCATCCACGCGTCTCGTTCAGCGAACACCCAGGGCGCGGAGGCGACTCGGAGGATCAGGACGGACAGCGCGAAGAGCGCGGCATGAAGAACCACCAGGCCCATCCCGAGCGCCAGCCGCGGGAGTTCGATGGGCGACAGCGAAAAATGGAGCAGGTCATGCGGCATGGCCACCAGGCGGGTGTCGAGCAGCTGCTCGTAGCCAACGAGCAGGGCGCCGACCGTCGTCCCCGCCGCCAGCTGGGCCGTTGCACAGGCGCCCATGCGCGAGGGCCACTCTCTCGACACCGCGCGCCGGCGCCGGCCACGACGTCTCCGGCATTGCTCGACGCTCGTCGCGGCCAGCGCGACGAGCGCGGTGAGCAGGAGGATCGTGAGGAGGAAGTCCAACGGCGAGGCGAGCGCCACCCACAGCGGGCCGGCCGTGGTCTCGGGCGCGAGGGGCGGCCCATCGAGGCCGGCCATCCGAAGCGCGGCCCACGCCATCGCTCGAGCCGACACGAACACGACGACCAGCGCACACGTGGCGGTGAGGTGCGCACCCACCGTGCGGGTACGCCGGCGCCACTCGAGCAGCGGACCGGACAAGCCCAGCAGCAGCGCGCCCACCAGCAGCGCCTCGGCAGCGAACACCCGCGCCCGCCATTGACGACGTGCGACCTCGATGGCCTCCGACGACACGTCGACAACGGCAAGGGGCAGCCCGTCGGCGGTACGCACCAACATTGCGGTGTCGGATGAAGGGGCCTCAAACCCCGGTCGCACCGGCACCGCAATCACGCTGGTCTCGACCTGCGTGCGATCGGCGCCGCCAGGAGCGCCGGCCCCTGGCAACGCGGCTTCGGCAACGACGGCGGCCACCCGGCGATCGGCGACGACCGCATCGGTGACGGCCACGACACGGGTCAGGCGAAGCCCGAGCGGACTGGACACCAGAAACGACGCATCTGGCCCGGTCAGACGCGCCACGGGAAGCGTGGAAGGACGGCCCGCCCACGCCACGGGCCGCGCGTTGACCCCGTAGACCGTGATGGCGACATCCGGTAGCGCCACGTCACGCTCGGCCACGGCGAGCCGATCGAACGCGCGACGCACGTCGGCGACCTCCCGCGTCCGGATCACGGCGATCACGGCCGCGTCCTCGCGCAGCGATTCGGCGGCGGCCTCGAGCCGGGTGCTCACCACCCCGAACTGTGCGCGGACATCGCGCTCGATGCGATCACGGGAAGCCTGGAGATCAGCGCCGAATCTCACGCGCTCGCCCACCAGCCCGAGGCCCGCGACGGCAGCGGCACCGATGACGCCCCCGACGATCGCCCGCGCCACGGCGCGTCTGGGGACGGGGGGCAGCCGCATCGACCCCATTGTCGCGTACGGTAGAATCACTGTCACCGTTCGTTCGGAGCCAGTTCCCCCACTCCGCGCCCAACGCAAGAGCGTCCTGACGTGTCATTGAAGGAGTTCCTCAAACGCGGCGCGCTCGTGGTGGCCGCGAACTGGCACGTCGTCCTCGTCCAGTTCATCGCGGACGCCCTCTTCAAGACGCTGCTGGTCGTACCGCTGGTGGGCGGCGTCTTCCTGGGCGTGCTCCTCATTGGCGGCCGCCCGGCTGAGCTGCTCGCCCTGCCGGCCGGTGAAATCGTGTCGACGATGACGTCCGTGCTGCTGGAGCAGCCCATGGCGCTCGCCGCGTTTCTTCTGGCGTTGGCTGTCGTGATTGGTGGCGGCTCGCTGCTCATGTTCCTGATCAAGGGCGGCACGGTCAGCGTGCTCGTTGCGGCCGAGCGTGCGGCCGGAGCCATCGAACGCCCGCCGCTGCGCCATCACGCCTTCCGCCGAGCCGTGCAGTTCTCCCTCGAGCGATTCACCACGGGCGCCACTTCGCTGTTCCCACGGTATGTGCGGCTCGGACTGGGCCTGATGGTGTTTTATTCGCTGGCCACGATGGCGTCGATCGGGTTGGTCTTTGGCGGTGGCCCGGATGCCGACCTGCGGTTATGGGCCGTGCTGGCCTCGCTGGTGCTCGTCGGGTGCATCACGATCGCCAACGCGTTCTACCTGCTGTGTCAGGTTGTCATCGCCGCCGACGATTGCGCGGTGCGCGAGGCGGTGGCGCGCGTCGCGCGGTTGCTCCAGCGGCAAGGCGGCGCGGTGTCGTTGATTTTCGGTGCGACCCTCGGATTGGTGGTCGCCACCACCGGCGCGTCGATTCTCGCGACGGCTGCGCTGGGGCTGATCGCCTTCGTGCCCCTCGTGGGGCTCGCCGCCCTGCCGCTGCAGCTCATCGCCTGGCTGGTTCGCGGCGTCGTCTTTCAATACATCGGATTGACCGCGCTGGTCGCCTACACAGGTGTGTATCGCGGCCTCAAGGAAGACACGCGCACTGCCGACCACGACGTGCCCCACATCGAGCGGAGCGCGTGACAGCGGGGCGCCGCGGTCACGGTCCCGTCACCTTGACGCCGGGCAGTGCCGCCAGGGGGGCCGGCGGAGGTTCGATGCGCGGGGCAAACCCCTGCAAGGCGCCGGCGCGACTCATCGCGACCAGCAACGGCGCCGTTGGCCGCGTGTCCTCTCGCAGAAACGGGACTCCGCCGAGCTCGCCGACGGCGCGGATCGTGAAGGCCTCGGCGCCCGTCTCCGCGCTGTAGGCCGCGATGTCCGTCGTCACGAGGGGCACGAGGACGAGGTTGCCCGCCCGCAGCGGTCGTCCGGTGGGCCTCGACGGCAGCTTGCGAATCCACGCGAGATTGCCGCTTCGTCGATGGAGGGCTCGCAGCAGGTTGTCGAGCGCCGCGAAATAGATCAGGCGATCGTCGGCCACCGGAGCCCCGGCGACATCGGCGCCCGTGCGCTGACTCCAGCCCACGCGCCCTCGGTCGAGCGAGACGCTGTGCACGCGGTTGCTGCGCGACGCCACGAGCAACTGATCGTCGAGGGCAAGAATCCCCGTGACCACTTCGTCGAACGCCACCGACCACACGGTGCTGCCGGTGGCCAGTTCCAGGGCGGCCAGGCGTCGGTCGCTCAGCGCCACATACAGCCGATCTGCGCCGGGCGTGGGAGACACGGCCAGAGGCGAGCCCAAGGACTGCTGCCAGATGCGTTGGCCATCTTCAGCCCGGAGCGCGATCAGCTCGCCAGATCCGGTGGAGGCGAGCAGCCAGCCCGTGTCCCAGTAGAGAGGGGCCGCCAGCGCGCCTGGCAGCGGCACGTGCCAGACCGTCCGTCCCGTCCGTTGGTCGAGCGCGGAGATGCCACCCTCGGCGTCGGCAAACACGAGCCCGTCGCCCGTCGCCGGCGTGGAGGCGGTCACGAGCGGCACTTTCCAGAGCGTCTCACCGTCCGCGAGGGCGACGGCCACCAGTTCCCCGCCTTTGAGCGGAATATATGCGGTCTGCTGGTCGTACCCGGCCAGGGCGGCAGGCGCAGAGTCGAACGAGACCGTCCACCGGGGGTCGAGCGCAATGAGACGCTCAGCTGCGCTCGAGCTGGCCGCGGGCTGTGTGGTCACGGCGGCACCGGGCGCGGCCAGGCCGAGCACGACCGCCGTCACACAAGGTATTGCGGTTGGTGGCCAGGGCACACCGCTATAATAGTGGTCCTCACGGTCTTTGTGACGATCCTGCGGTAGGGCAGTGTCCCATCAAACCATCCTCGTCCTCGACTTCGGCTCTCAGTTCACCCAACTCATCGCTCGCCGCTTGCGCGAGCTGTCCGTCTACACCGAGATCGTGCCCTTCAACACCAGCGCCGACGATATTTCCGCCAAGGCGCCGGTCGGCCTCATCCTGTCAGGAGGTCCCAAGAGCGTCTCCGAGCAGGACGCGCCGAAGTGCGACGCTCGAGTGCTCGAATTGGGTCTTCCGACACTGGGCATCTGCTACGGCATGCAGTTGATGACCGACATGCTCGGTGGGCAGGTCGCGGCATCTCCGCACCGCGAGTTCGGGTTCGCGGCGGTCACGGTCCGCGAAGGCCCCTCGCCGCGGTTGTTCCGGGAGTTGCCGCACGACCTGCGTGTGTGGGCCAGCCACGGCGACTTCGTGGCGGCCGCGCCGCCGGGGTTTTCGGTCGTGGCGACCAGCGCCAACGCCCCGGTGGCCGCCATGGAGGCCCCGGACCGTGGCTACTACGCCTTGCTGTTCCACCCGGAGGTGGCGCACACGGAACGTGGCCGGGAGATCCTGCGCAACTTTGCCTATGACGTGTGCGGCTGCACCGGCGATTGGACGATCGCCTCGTTCATCGACGAGTCCATCGGGCGGATTCGCCAGCAAGTGGGGGAGGGCCGCGTCGCGTGCGCGTTGTCGGGTGGCGTCGATTCGACCGTGGCTGCCACGCTGATTCATCGTGCGATCGGTGATCGCCTCCAGTGCATCTTCGTCGACAACGGGCTCCTGCGGCTGAACGAGGCCGCTCAGGTCATGGAGCGTTACAAGAAGCTGAACCTGCCGGTGCATTTTGTCGACGCCTCCGACGTGTTTCTGTCACGGCTGCACGAGGTCGCGGATCCGGAGCTCAAGCGCAAGGTGATCGGCGCTACCTTCATCGATGTGTTCGAGGCCGAGGCGCGACGTCTGGGAGAGTTCGCCTTCCTCGCGCAGGGGACGCTGTATCCGGACGTGATCGAGTCCGTGTCCGTGCGCGGACCCTCGGCCACGATCAAGAGTCATCACAACGTCGGAGGGCTGCCCGAGCGAATGCGGTTTCGTCTGGTCGAACCCCTGCGCGAGTTGTTCAAGGACGAAGTTCGTGCCGTGGGTCGCGACTTGGGCATCGACCGGGAGTTCCTCGTCCGGCAGCCGTTTCCGGGGCCAGGCCTGGCCGTCCGTCTGCTTGGCCCCCTCTCGCGGGATCGTCTCGATCTGCTGCGGCGCGCGGACGCCATCGTGGCCGAGGAAATGCGGCGGTCGGGATGGTACGCGCGGTTGTGGCAGAGCTTCGCCGTGCTGCTGCCCGTGCAGAGCGTGGGGGTGATGGGGGATGCGCGTACCTACGAGTTCACCGTCGCCCTCCGGGCCGTCGAGAGCCTCGACGGGATGACCGCCGACTGGGCGAAGCTGCCGCATGACCTGCTCGCGACGCTGTCCTCTCGCATCGTGAACGAGGTGAAGGGGATCAATCGCGTGGTGTACGACATCTCGTCGAAGCCGCCGTCCACCATCGAATGGGAGTAGGCGCCGATGGCTGAGTTCGTCCACCTGCACCTGCACACGGAGTATTCGCTGCTCGACGGCGCGTGCCGGATCGAAGAGCTGCTGGAGCAGGCCGCTCGCCTCAGCATGCCGGCCCTGGCGGTGACGGAGCACGGCAACATGTTCTCGGCGGTGGTGTTCCACGACGCCGCCCGGAAGCGTGGCATCAAGCCCATTCTCGGGTGTGAGGTGTATGTCGCGCCGGGAAGCCGCTTCGACAAGAGCGGCACGATCGGCGAGACGGCCAACCATCTCGTGCTGCTCGCTGAGACCAACGCGGGGTTCAAGAACCTGATGAAGCTCGTCTCGGCGGGCTACACCGAAGGCTTCTATTACAAGCCGCGCATCGACAAGGACCTGCTCGCCACCCACGGCGAGGGACTGATCGGGCTGAGCAGTTGCCTGAAGGGCGAGGTGGCGACGGAGCTGCGCAGCGAGCAGGCGGCGCGGGCCACCGCGGCCGCGGCCTGTTACCGGGACATCCTGGGCGCGGGCAACTTCTTCCTCGAGATGCAGTTTCAAGGCCTGGACGAGCAGCGGGTGGTCAACACGGGCCTCGTGCCCATCGCCCGTGATCTCGGCCTGCCGCTGGTCTGTACGAACGACGTGCACTATCTGCGCCAGGAGGACCACAAGCCGCACGACATCCTCCTGTGCATCGGCACCGGGAAATCGGTGCACGACGAACAGCGCCTGCGCTACCACGGCGACCAGTTCTTCCTCAAGACGGCGCCGGAGATGGCGGCGATCTTCGCGGATTATCCTGAAGCCCTTCGCAATACGGTTCGTATCGCTGAACGTGTCGCCGTCGACATCCCCACGGGAGAGAGCCACCTTCCGCGGTTCGACGTCCCTGAGGGATTCAGCGTCGATGAGTACTTCGAGCACGTCACGCGCCTCGGCTTCGCCGAGCGCCTGGCTCGACTGCAGCAGCTGGCGGCCGACGGCCAGCTGCGCCACGCGATTGGCGACTACGAGCAGCGACTCGCCTACGAGATCGCGATGATCAAGCGGATGGGGTATCCCGGCTATTTCCTCATCGTCTGGGACTTCATCCGCTTCGCCCGCGAGCAGGGGATTCCCGTGGGGCCCGGCCGGGGATCGGCGGCCGGCAGTCTGGTGGCATGGGCCCTCCGAATCACCGACGTCGACCCGCTCCACTACGATTTGATCTTCGAGCGGTTTCTCAATCCCGAGCGCGTGTCGCTGCCCGATATCGACGTCGACTTCTGTGAGCGGCGGCGTGGTGAAGTGATCGAGTACGTGACGAAGCGCTACGGTCGCGAAAACGTGTCGCAGATCATCACCTTCGGCACGATGAAGGCCAGGGCCGTCGTGCGCGATGTCGGTCGCGCCCTGGACCTCCCCTACGCCGACGTCGATCGCATCGCCAAGCAGATTCCGCCGCTGCTGGACATGACGCTCGAGCGGGCCGTCCTCGAGAACCCGGCGCTGGCGCAGATGCAGGCGCAGGATCCACGGGTCAAGGACGTGCTCGACATGGGCCGGCGGCTCGAAGGCCTGTCACGCAACGCCGGCGTCCACGCGGCCGGTGTGGTGATCGCCCCGGGTCCCATCAGCGACTATGCGCCGTTGTTCAAGAGCAACCGCGATGAAATCACGACGCAATGGGCGATGAACGAGGTCGAGCGCGTCGGGTTGCTCAAGATGGACTTCCTGGGCTTGAGCACGCTGACCCTCATCCGCGACGCGCTCACCGAGATCCGACGGACCGACGGCATCGAGCTGGACATCGACACCGTGCCGCTCGACGATCCGCGAACCTACCAACTGTTCGCCGACGGGCAGACCTACGGGATCTTTCAGTTCGAGAGCTCGGGCATGCGCGACATCCTGCGCAAGGCCAAGCCCCAGCGGCTGGACGATCTGATCGCGCTCAACGCCTTGTATCGCCCCGGGCCGCTCAAGTCGGGGATGGTGGACGACTTCATCGCGCGCAAGGCCGGCCGAAGCGGCGTCAAGTACGAACTGCCGGAGCTCGAGCCCATCCTGTCGGACACCTACGGGGTCATCGCCTACCAGGAGCAGGTGATGCGAATTGCATCGGTTCTGGCGGGCTTCAGCCTCGGGCAGTCCGACGTGCTGCGGAAGGCGATGGGCAAGAAGGACCCCAAGGTGATGGCCAAGCAGCGGGCGGCCTTCATGGCGGGCGCCAAGGCCAAGGGCATCAAGGAGGCCAAGGCCACCAAGGTCTTCGATCTGATGGAGTTGTTCGCCGGCTACGGCTTCAACAAGTCGCATTCGACGGCGTACGCGCTGCTGGCCTACCAGACGGCGTTTCTCAAGGCGAACTATCCCCGCCATTTCGCGGCGGCCCTGCTCACCATCGAAGCCGCGAACACCGACAAGCTGGCGGTGTACATCGGCGAGTGCCGGGACCGCGGCATCGCCGTGCTCCCGCCCGACGTGAACGAGAGCCACCTGCACTTCACCGTCGTGCCGGGCGGCGTCCGTTTCGGCCTGACGGCCATCAAGGGGCTCGGGGAAGGCGCCATTCGATCGATACTCGATGCTCGCGCGCGCATGGGGGGCATCACCTCGCTGCCACAGCTGTGTGAGGAGCTCGACCTGCGCCTGGTCAACAAGCGCGTCCTCGAGGCGCTGGTCAAGTCCGGGGCCTGCGATACGCTCGTCCCCACGGGCGTGCCGATCGCCGTGGGCCGCGCGCGGCTGTTTGCCGCGGTCGACGGCGCCATCGAGCACGGCGCCCGCCGCCAGCGCGACCGTGACCAAGGCCAGGCCGACCTGTTCGGCGGTGGCGAGAACGGCGGCGGCTTGACGCTCGTCCGCATCCCTGAGGCCGCCCCCTGGGCCGAGATGGAACTGCTGGCGTTTGAGAAAGAGGCGTTGGGGATGTACCTGAGCGGCCATCCGCTCGATCGCTATGCCGATAGCCTGCGCGCGCTGGGCGCCCGGACGGTCGGGGACCTGGTTCTCGCCGACCTGCCGGCGCTCGCGGACGGCGTCCCCTCGCGCATGCTGCTGGAGGACGTCCACGTCGGCGGAATCGTGGCGGCGTTCCGTCCCCTCAAGACCAAGAAAGGAGACCGCATGGGCGTCTTTACCCTCGAGGACGCGCAGGGCGGCGTCGAGGTCGTGGTGTTTCCGGAGGTCTTCGCGCGCGTCGCGTCGCTCATCGAGGCCGGCACTCTCGTTGCCGTCCGCGGCAAGTTCGAGCGCGACACCGAGTCGTGTCGCTTGCAGGCCGCCGAGATCTTCCCCCTCGCCCGGGCCCGCGAGCGTCTGGCCAAGGCGGTCCGCATCCGGTTGCGGGATGGATCCACGCGGCAGCAGCTCGAGGCCTTGTGGGATCTGTTGTCCGCCAACGCCGGCGACCGGCCCGTGGCCATCGAGCTCGACGTGCACCGGGCCGGGCGGACGTTGCGGGTGAGCGCCGATGTGACGCCGCAAGTACGGGTTCGGCCCACCGATCAGCTGTTGAACGCCGTCGAACGGATCTGCGGTGCCGGATCGGTCACGCTTCATTGACTCCCGGGCAGAGTGGGAACCCGCATGCCTGAGCTTCTGGAATTCGAAGAGCCCATCGGCGTCCTCCTCAGGGAGGTCGAGGCGCTCTCGATGCTGCCGGAGACCGAGCAGCGTCGACAGGACATCGCACGCCTCGAGCAGCGGATGAGCGACGTGCGGGCCGACCTCTACAGCCGACTCACGCCATGGCAGCGGGTGCTGGTAGCCCGCCATCCCGCGCGACCGACGACGCTCGACTACGTCGAGCGGTTGTTTACCGACTTTCTGGAAATCCATGGGGATCGGCGATATGCGGACGACCGGGCCATCGTGTGTGGCATGGCTCGCTACCACGGCCGAGACGTGATGATCGTCGGGCACCAGAAGGGAAGCGACACCAAGCAGAAAATCTTCCGCAACTTCGGCTACGCGCGTCCCGAAGGCTATCGAAAGGCCCTCCGGGCCATGGAGCTCGCGCAGAAGTTCGACCGGCCGATCGTCAGCTTCATCGATACGCCGGCCGCCTACCCGGGGATCGAGTCCGAGGAGCGCGGGGTCGCCGAAGCCATCGCGGTGAACCTGCGCGAGATGGCAATGCTGTCGGTCCCCATGATCGTCGTGGTGCACGGGGAGGGCGGCAGTGGTGGCGCACTGGGCCTCGCCGTCGGGGATCGCATCCTGATGCAGGAGTTCGCGATCTACAGCGTGATCCCGCCCGAAGGGTGTGCCGCGATCCTCTGGCGCGATGCCGCGCGCAAGATCGAGGCGGCCGCGGCGCTCAAGCTGACGGCCCCGGACCTGCTGAAGCTGGGCGTCATCGACGAGATCGTTCCAGAACCCGTGGGCGGGGCGCACGCGGATCCCGCCCGCGCGATGGGGTTCGTCGACGAGGCGATCCACAAAGCGCTCGAGGCCTCGCTCCAGCTCGACGCCCCCGTGCGTGTGGACCTGCGGTACCAGAAATTCCGCGGCATGGGTTCCGTGGGGATCGCCGATGACGAGTCCTGAGGACGCGGTCGATCAGGGGGGCCGGAGCTCGCGACGTGGCTCTCGGTTCGCCGGGACCTGAGCCGCCGATGCGCGCCGCTCGACTCTGGCAGTCTCATCCGTGCGACGATGCGCGCGCGTCAGCGCTGCAGCACGCGCTTGGTATTTCGCCGATCACCGCGAGACTGCTGACCATTCGCGGGCTGGCAGCGCCGGAGGACGCCTCCCGCTTTCTGCAGCCGTCGCTCGAACAGCTCCTCGATCCGCTGCGCCTGACCGATATGTCCCGTGCGGTCGAGCGTCTCACGGAGGCGCTGACCCGTGGGGAACGTATCGCGATTCACGGCGACTATGACGTCGACGGCATCACCTCGACCGTCATCCTCAGGCGCGCAATCGAGCTGCTCGGAGGGAACGTCGTCCATTTCATTCCCGAACGGCTCCGGGACGGGTACGGCCTGCAGCCGGCCGCCATCGAACGGCTGCATGCCGAGGGCGTGCACGTCGTGGTGTCGGTGGACTGCGGCATCCGCGGTGCTGAGGCAGCTCGTCGAGCCCGAGAGCTCGGTCTCGACCTGATCATCACCGACCACCACGAACCGGACGCGACGCTCCCCGACGCCTGCGCCGTGGTCAATCCCAAGCGCCACGACTGCACGTATCCGGACAAGCACCTCGCGGGTGTCGGCGTCGCCCTCAAGCTCGTGCAGGCGCTCTGTGCACGTGCCGGCAAGTCTGCGTGGCTGCCCGCCTTCGTCAAGATTGCCGCGATCGGAACCCTCGCTGATGTCGTGCCGCTGGTCGGCGAGAACCGCATCATCGCCAAGATCGGCCTGGAGCTGCTGTCCCAGGGCCCTCACAAAGTGGGCCTGCGCGCGCTGCTGGAGGTCGCGGGCCTGGCAGGCAAGCGCATCGACAGCTACCACATTGCGTTCATGGTGGCGCCGCGCGTCAACGCCGCCGGACGAATGAGCACGCCGGACATCGCGACGCGCCTGCTGCTGGCCTCCGACGAGAGCATGGGCCAGGAGGCCCGCGCCTTGGCCGAACAGCTCGAGACGGAGAATACGCGACGGCGTCAGGAGGAGCTGAGCATTCTCGCCAAGGCCCGGCAGGTGATCGAGACCGATCCGGACGTCGGGTCGCGATCGGTGCTCGTCGTAGCCGGTGAAGGCTGGCATCGCGGCGTCATCGGTATCGTGGCGTCGAAGATCGTCGACGCCTTCTATCGCCCCACCATCGTGTTGTCGATCGACAACGGCGTCGCGCACGGGTCGTGCCGAAGCATTCCCAACTTCGACATGCTCGCGGCGCTCGAATCGTGCGCCCCAATGATGCTCCGCTTCGGCGGCCATCGACAGGCGGCGGGACTGCAGATCGACAGCACCCGCATCCGTGAGTTCAGGCAGGCCATCAACACCTGGGGCGAAGAACGGCTCGCGCCCGACGACCTGCGTCCGCGCCTGTGGCTCGACGGACCGCTGGCTTTTGGGGAGATCAGCACGCAGGTGGTGGACGAACTGTCCGCCCTCGCCCCGTTTGGGCCTGGCAATCCCAAGCCCGTCTTTCGCGCCTCACCCGTGGAGATCGTCGACGGTCCCCGCATCCTCAAGGAGCGGCACCTCAAGGTGTCGCTCCGGCAAGACCGCAGGGCCTTTCGCGCCATCGCCTGGAACGCCGCCGAGCGTGAGGCGCAACTCCTCGAGCGCAAGGACGGCCTCGATCTCGCCTACTCGGTCGAGCAGAACGAATACCAGGGCGAGACATTCGTCGAGTTGCGCGTCGAGGATTTCCGCTGAGTCGTCGTTCGGCTCCCAGCCTCTGCGTCGTGTTTCGCGCGCGGAGGTGGAGCGGCTCGGTGCTCCGCAGGGACGAGCGGTCCGCAGGTCGGCCATTGGGGACGCGTCGCGCGCCGTCGTGGCGCCATGTGTCGTGGCGATGGATGGCTCGCTTTCCACCGGACGCGTCCTCGCAGATCTAACGCGGCGGCCAGGTCCGGCTGGTACAATCAGACATGGCTCGCTGGCGGCGGCACGTCCGCCTCGGCCTCGGGGCGTTCGCGGTGGTCTTTGCCGTGGCGCTGTGGTTCATCGTCGGGGCGCGTCGGACGCCGGGGACGGTACCCGTCGTTGAACGCCTCGACCCCAAGGCGATCTCGGAGATCCGTGGGGGAGATGTCCTGCAGCACAAGGGCGTCACCCGCGACATCCGCGTCGAATTCGGCAGCCAGGTGGCCTACGACGACGGGCGAATCAAGTTCACCACCTTCAAGGCTTTTGTCGACGATCGTGGAGGCCGCTCGTTCGTCATCTCGGGACAGGACGCGTGGGTGGGGACGGAGCTCAGCTCGTACGACCTGCGCGGCCAGGTCACGCTCACGACTTCCGACGGCCTGACCGCGACCACCTCACACGCCACGTTCACCGAGGCCGACGGCCTCGTGATGGGGGAAGGACCCGTGCAGTTCCAACGGGAACGCGTCACGGGGACGGGCGTGGGATTCACATATGACCGTTCGCTCGACCGCCTGTGGCTTCTTGATCAGGCGGTCGTCCAGGTCGCACCGTCGGCCGACAGCGGGGGCCTGCGCGTGAGGTCGGGCGCCGCGGGCTACTCCCGAGCCGAGCGGTACCTGCGGTTCGAGCGGGGCATGCGGATGGAACGCGAGCACCAGACGATCGAGGCGGACCATTCGACCGTGTTCCTGCGGCGAGACCGCGACGAGCCCGAGTCGGTCGAGCTGCGCGGCGGCGCCAGCATCGGCGGCGCTGGCGGCCACGGATCGCTGCAGGCGATGCGCGCGCGTGACATCAACCTGCGCTACGGCGAGGATGGTCGTACGCTGCAATGGGCCCAGCTGGTGGGCGACAGCGCGATCACCCTGGCAGGCTCCGACGGCACCGCGACCCAACAGCTTCAAGGCGACTGGCTGGACGTGACGCTGGCCCCGGATGGGGCGGTGACACGCCTGGTCGGGCGGGATCGCGTCCGGGCGACGCTGCTGCAATCGGTTGAACGGCCGGCGCGGGCCATCGAGGCGCCGTCGCTCGCGGCCAGCGGGGAAGCCGGAAAAGGGTTGACGACGATGACTTTCGACGGCGGCGTCGAGTTCAGGGAGGACGGCCCGATCCGCGGCGGACCGCCGCGCGTGGCGCAGGCCCGCAGCCTCACGGCCGCGATGTCCACGGATGGCAACGTCGATCGCGCCGACTTCAGCGGAGGCTTTCGCTTCACCGAGGGGCCGCTCTCGGCCGCCAGTGCTGAGGCCCGATACGCCGTCTCCGGCGGCGAGCTGACCCTGCGCAGTCCGAACGCTGGCCCGCCGCCTCACGTGGCAGACGAACGGGTCGTGATCGATGCCGCGGCCATCGACGTCACGCTCGCGCCGCGTGCGATGACCGCGAAGGGAAAAGTGTCGGCGCAGTTCCTGCCCGGGCGCCGGTCGGGCGGCCGCGGCATGACGCTGCTGAGCGATCGGGAGGCCGTGATCGTGAACGCGGAGACGTTTGTGTTCGACGAGGCGTCTGGCGCTGGCTCGTATTCCGGCAAGGCGGTCGTGTGGCAGCAGAGCAGTGGCACCTCTATCCGCGGAGAAGAAATCACGCTCAACGAGAAAACGGGGACGCTCAAGGCGAGCGGCGGCGTCGTCACGACCCTTCCCATCGAGGACGCCTCGTCCACCGATGGCCGGAAAGCCGGCTCTGTAGCACGAGCCGACGAGTTCCGCTTCGACGATGCCTCCCGACTGGCGACGCTGCTCAAGAGCGCGCAGCTCGACGGCGCTCAGGGCAACCTGCATGCGGCCCGTATCGAGCTGCTGCTCGCGCCGACGGGGAACGCGCTCGAGCGCCTCGACGCGCAGGACGCGGTCAAGATCATCGTCGACTCACGGGAGGCAACCGGTCAGCGTCTGTCGTACCACCCCGCCGATCAGCGCTACGTCTTGACGGGTTCACCCGTCCGCCTGGTGGAAGGGTGTCAGGAGTCGACCGGACGCACTTTGACCTTCTTTCGATCGTCCGATAGGATTCAAGTCGACGGCAACGAAGAGATTCGCGTCCAGACCAAGGGCGGCAAGTGCCCTGACGCGGCCAGTCTCCGGCGCTGACACTCCTCGACTGCATGTCGACCCTCCGCACCGAAGACCTCACCAAGTCGTATGGGGGCCGCACGGTCGTGCGCGGTGTCAGCCTGGACGTCTCGTCGGGTGAGGTGGTGGGACTTCTCGGTCCCAATGGCGCGGGCAAGACGACGACGTTCTACATGGCCGTCGGCCTGACCTCGCCCGACCGCGGGCGCGTGTTGCTCGACGCTGAAGACGTCACCGATGACCCCATGTACGTGCGCGCGCGGAAGGGAATCGGGTATCTGCCGCAGGAGCCCTCGATCTTTCGTGGCCTCACGGTCGAGCAGAACATCCTGGCCATTCTCGAGACGCTCGGCCTGGACGCCCCGACGCGCCGGCAGCGGGCGCGGGACCTGCTGGCCGAGCTGCACCTGACCTCGCTGGCGTCGGCGCCGGCTCACACGCTGTCAGGGGGTGAACGGCGGCGCGCGGAGATCACGCGGGCGCTAGTGATGTCCCCGCGGTTCATGCTGCTCGACGAACCTTTTGCCGGAATCGATCCGATTGCGGTGACCGACATTCAGAAGATCGTGTTTCACCTCAAGGCACGCGGCATCGGCGTGCTCATCACCGATCACAACGTGCGCGAGACGCTTCGCATCACCGATCGCGCGTACATCGTCACCGAGGGCGCCATTTTTCGCAGCGGCACCCCGCCTGAGCTGGCCGCAGACGACGATGTGCGGCGGATTTATCTGGGGACCGACTTCCGTCTGGACTAAGATTGAACTGGCACGGCTCATGCCGTCCTGACGAAGAGCGACCGCACACCGACATGGCCATCACACAGAAGCTGCAGACGAAGCTGGCGCAGAAGCTCATTCTGACGCCCTCGTTGCAGCAGGCCATCAAGCTGCTGCCCATGTCGACGCTTGAACTGGCCGACCTGCTCAACCAGGAGGTGGTCGAGAATCCGCTGCTCGAGGAAGTGCCCACCGACGACCTGCAGGCCGCAGAACCGCAGGCCGCCGAAAAAGAGGAGGCGCCGCAGCAGCCGAAGGCCGATACCTGGGACGACCAGGATTACGAGTACTTCTTCGGAGAGTATCTGGACGATGGCTATCGGCCCCGCGCGCCGCAAGAAGTCAAAGAGCTCCCGCCGATTGAGAATACGCTTTCGACGATCGGATCGCTCGCCGATCACCTGAGCTGGCAGCTCTCCATCCAGACCAACGACGACGAATTGCTGCGCGACATCGGCGAGGCCATCATCGGCAATCTGGATGATGACGGCTACCTGGTCGCGTCAGTGGACGAGCTGGCCGCGATGGGGCCCTGGGCCATCGACGACGTCGGCCGGGCGCTGGGCCTGTTGCAGGGGTTCGATCCGATTGGCGTCTGCGCCCGGGATCTGCAGGAGTGTCTGACCCTGCAGATCCGCCACGTCGGCCTCGAAGGCACGCCCACCGAGAAGATCGTCACCGAGCACCTCCGGCTCCTGCAGAATCATCAGATCCCTGAGCTCGCCAAGAAACTGGGAGTGTCACTGGACGAACTGAAGCACCACGTCGAGATCATCAAGCACCTCGACCCGAAGCCCGGGAGCCGCTACAACCCGAAGCAGTCCCAGTATGTCATTCCGGATGTCTACATCGTGAAGGTGGAAGACTCGTACGTGGCGGTGCTCAACGAGGAAGGCCTGCCGCAGCTGCGCATCAGCCCGACCTATCGCAGGCTCCTCGACAAGAGCTCCGAGAACAGCGACGAGACCCGAGCCTACGTGAAGGACAAGTTTCGTTCGGCCTTGTGGCTGATCAAGTCCGTCGAGCAGCGCCAGAAGACGATCCACAAGGTCGCCACGAGCATCGTCACGTTCCAACGGGACTTCCTCGACCACGGAATCGAACATCTGCGGCCGCTCGTCTTGCGTGACGTCGCCAACGACATCGGCATGCACGAGTCGACGGTCAGTCGCGTGGTGACGAACAAGTACATGCACACGCCCCAGGGCGTCTACGAGATGAAGTATTTCTTTCACAGCGGCATCAGCAGCTCGTACGGAGATGCCGTCTCCTCGGTGACAATCAAGCAGCGAATTCGCAAGATCATCGAGGCCGAAGACACGAAGAAGCCGCTCTCGGATTCCAAGATTGTCAGCATCCTGCAGCGGGAAGGCCTCATGCTCGCCCGGAGGACGATTGCGAAGTACCGGGAGGAGCTGAAGATTCCCACATCGAACCAGCGAAAGGTCTTGTTCTGAGCGTCCGCCGCGGACCTCCCCTACACTGATGCGCGTCGAACTCACCGGTCGTCACGTCGTCGTCTCCCCGGGTTTACGCAGTCTGGTTGCCCGTAAGTTCTCCAAGCTCGAGCGCGTCCTCAACGACGCGGGCCTCTCCGCCGCCGTCGTGGTCACACGCGAGCGCTTCAGCAACGTTGTCGAGATCACCCTGCACGCGAGGGGCGAGCAGTTCCTCCATGCCGTCGGCAAGGAGAAGACCTGGGAGACGGCGGTGCGGTCGGCCGTCGCCAAGCTGTTGCACCAGGCGAAGACCGTCAAAGGTCGCTGGCACGAGCGCCAGCGCCGAGGCGCGGCCGCGCGATCGGCGAAGGTCCCCAAGGCGATCAGGCCCGTCCGCACACGCAAGGCGGGGAGGCCCGCCGCCAGCGCCCCGGACGAGGCGAAACGGCGCGTCGCGGCCCGCCGGCCGAAGTCGCCGGCGCCCCGACGCACGCCGCGGGGCCGGCGTTAGCGAACACGGGGCCCTCATGACGACCCCGGCCGTGACCGTCGGCGGTCTGCTGGCCTCCCGTCCTGACGCCGTCGGACTGCCGGTGAGCGTCCTCGCGGGGACGCGCGGCCTCGACCGTCACATCACCAACCCGTACATTCAGAAAACCGGCCTGGCCCTCGCGGGGTTTCACGAGTACCTGCACCCAGGTCGAGTGCTGATCTACGGTGAGAGCGAGATTCGATACCTCGAAGGACTGTCGCCGTCCGCGAGGCGTGCCGCCCTGGCGCGATCGCTGGCCACCGAGCTGCCGTGCGTCCTGATCACGGGCGGTATGGAGGCGCCGCCCGACCTGCTCGAAGAAGCCGAGCGCGCCGGCGTGCCGCTGCTGACCACGCCGGTGGGGACGGCGACGGCTATCGGGAAGCTCACGGCCCTGCTCGAGGATCGCCTCGCGGTACGCGAAGTCATTCACGGCGTGCTGATCGACGTGCTCGGCCTCGGCGTGCTGATCATCGGGGAGAGTGGCATCGGGAAGAGCGAGTGCGCCCTCGATCTCGTCGTCCGCGGTCATCGCCTCGTGGCCGACGACACCGTGGAGATTCGGCGCGCCGCGTCGATCGTGGTCGGCAGCTGCCCGGCACTGACGAGGCACCACATGGAGCTTCGCGGTCTCGGGCTGATCAACCTGCGTGACTTGTTCGGCGTGGCCTCGACGAGAACGTCCAAGCGCGTCGAGCTCGTCGTCCACCTCGTGCGATGGGATCCGGAACAGGAATACGATCGCCTGGGAGTGGACGAGGTGTACCACGAGCTCCTCGGGCTGCAGGTGCCGCTGATCCGGATGCCGGTCGCCCCTGGGCGAAACCTCGCGATTCTGCTCGAGGTGGCCGCCAGGAACCAATTGCTCCGGACACGCGGCATCCATGCCGCACGCGAGCTCACCGCCAAGCTCGACGCACGCCTGCGGGAGTCCGTCGCCCAGGACGACGCCGAGGACGACGTCGATCACGGGAGTCAGCCGTGACACGCCGTCAGCCGCGACCGTCGACCCCTGCCACGCTCGGTCGCCGGGCAGCGGGCCAGACGGCCGCCCCCGCGCGACGGGGACGTCCTCAGGGCGTCGGCGCCGCCAATTTCCTTGTCGTGACCGGCATGTCCGGCGCCGGGAAGTCCCACGCCATCCGTGCGCTGGAAGACCTCGGCTATTACTGCGTCGACAATCTGCCCACGCCGCTCATCCCGGTCCTGGCCGACTTGTCCCTGAGAGGGCAGACCGACACCGCGAGGGTCGCGGTCGTCGTCGACGTGCGCGAGCGCCAGTTCATCCGCGAGTTCCCGCCGGTCTGGCGGCGCCTGCGCGCGGCCCCGGGGCTCCACCCGGTGCTGGTCTTCCTGGAAGCCACCGATGCCTCGCTGCTCAGGAGGTTCAGCGAAACCAGACGCCCGCACCCCCTCGATCCCACGAGCCCGGTCGCGGAGGCGATTCGCGAGGAGCGTCGCATTCTGGCGAACGTGCGCACGCTCGCCGATGAGATCGTCGACACGTCCGACCTGACGGTCCACGAGCTTCGGCAGATCTTCCACGCGATGGCGCGCGACCGCAGCCAGCGTGCGCGGTTGATGCTCACGCTCGAGAGCTTCGGCTTCAAGCACGGTGTGCCGCTCGACGCCGATCTCGTGTTCGACTGCCGGTTCCTTCCCAATCCTCATTTCGTACCGGCGCTGCGCCCGAAGACGGGCCGGGACGTGGCGGTCATCCGCTACATGCGCCGCTTCCCGGACACCGGAGAATTCACGCAAAAGCTCGCCGCATTCCTGAAGTACGTCGTGCCTCACTACGTCTCGGAGGGGAAGACGTACCTCACCGTCGCGATCGGATGCACGGGCGGCCGCCATCGCTCGGTGTTCCTCGCCGAATCGCTGAAGCGCGAACTCGCCGGGCTCAAGCACGTCTCGACCCGCACGCGACATCGCGACATCGCGAGGGATCCATGACCGAGATCGACGCGCCGTCCGAGACGCGCCGCCCCACAACGGGAGACCCGCGCGTATGATTGGAGTCGTCGTGGTCACGCACGGGCAGCTCGCCACGGAGCTGGTCAACGCGGCGGAAGCGATCGTGGGCGATCTCCCGACGTTCACCGCCGTGTCGATTGGTTGGCACGAGGATGTTCAGGACGCCCGCGACGACATCGCAGCCGGCATCGCTCGGGTGCAGGGCCCCGAGGGCCTCCTGATTCTCACCGACATGTTCGGAGGCACGCCCTCGAACCTCGGGATCACCTTCCTCGAGCCGAACAAGATCGAAGTCGTGACCGGCGTGAACCTGCCGATGTTGATCAAAGCGGCCAACCTCCGAGAGCAGCAGGACCTGGCCGACGTGGCCCGCGTGCTGCGCGAGCACGGGCGAAATGCCATCTGGGTCGCGTCGGAGCTGTTGAAGGGCTCCCCCCCGCCGTAGCGCCATGACCGCCTGCGACGTCACGATCACCAATCCCCTGGGACTGCACGCGCGAGCGGCCGCTCGGTTCGTCCACGTGGCCACGCGCTTCCGGTCTCGTGTGACGGTGGCGAGGAGCGGTCGAGTCATCGACGGCAAGAGCATCATGGGCCTCCTGCTGTTGGCTGCCGCGTGCGGGACGACGATCACGATCGCCGCCGACGGCCCGGACGAAGCCGAGGCCTCCCGCGCGCTGCACGAACTCGTGGCTGGCGGGTTGGGAGTAGACTCGTGGACCGCCTGACGGGCATCGGAGTCTCGCCCGGCATCGCAGTCGGGCGCGCCGTCATCCTCACACTCCGGACCGAGGTCGTCAGGTTCCCCATTCCTTCCGACCGCGTGGCGCGGGAGGTCGCAGCCCTGCACGCCGCCCGCGACGAATCGCAGCAACAGCTGCGGGACATTCGCAAGACCGTGTGGCAGGCACGGGGGCACGAGCTGGCCGCCATCTTCGACGCCCAGATTCTGATGCTCGAGGACGCGGCCTTCATCGGCCGGGCTGAAGACATCATTCGTTCCGAGCACGTCAACGCCGGCTGGGCCGTTCACCGCGCCTACGAGGAGCTCGCCGCCGTCTTCGTGGGCGTCGAAGACGCGTACCTCCGTGAGCGCGACAACGACGTGGCCGACGTCGCCGGCCGGGTGCGGATGAACCTTCGCCACTTGGGGCGCGGCCCGCGAGAACTGCTCCGCGGCCTCGACGGGCCCTCGGTGCTCGTCGCCGACGAGCTGACGGCCTCACTCGCCGCGCAGCTCGACTGGACCCGGATCCGGGGATTCGCCGTCGACGCCGGGAGCCGCACGTACCACACGGCCATTCTCGCCCGCTCGCTGAAAGTGCCGGCGGTCGTTGGACTGCATGATGCCTCCACGCGCATCATCGCCGGGACGCCCATCATCCTCGACGGGGACACGGGCGAGGTGACGGTCGGCGCGTCGGCCGAGGAGCGCGACGAGGCGCTTCAGCGTGCGTCCGCCCGCGTCTTCGAGGTCCCCGGGCACGACACCCGTCCGCCGCAGCACCCGCTGACCACCGCAGACGGCGTCCGTGTGAGGCTGCAGGCCAACGTCGAGCTGCTCGAGGATCTCCGGGGGCTCCGCGAACAGGGGGTCGAGGGCGTCGGACTCTATCGATCCGAGTTCATGCTGTCGGGGCACACACCGGCAAGCGCGACCGAGGACGACCAATACGCGCTGTACCGGAGCCTGATCGAGAGCGTCGCGCCACACCCCGTGACGGTTCGCACCTTCGACCTCGATGAGCGGCAACTGAGTCCCGAAGGGCCCGTGCGCGGCCTCCGACGTCCCGGGCGCAGGGGCATTCGGCTCGGTCTGGCGCACGCCGATCTGCTCCGGACACAGCTCAAGGCGCTGGTGCGCGCGAGTACCCACGGCCCCTTGCGGATCATGCTGCCGTTCGTGACGGGGGTTGAGGAGCTGCGAGCGGTGAAGGGCGTCCTTCGCGACGTCTGCCTGGCGCTCCAGCTGCCCGCGCCCGACGTCGGGGTGATGGTCGAGGTGCCCGCGGCCGCCCTGATCGTCGACCTCCTCGCCCCGGAGGTGAGCTTTCTCACGATTGGGACCAACGACTTGATTCAATACTGCCTCGCCGTCGATCGCACCGACGATCGAGTATCGACGCTCTACGAGCCGCTTCATCCAGCCGTGCTGCGCCTGCTGCGGCACGTTCGCCGACAGGCGCGTCGCCATGGGATTCCCGTGTCGATTTGCGGCGAGATGGCCTCGGAGCCGGGCTTGCTCGAGCTGCTCGTGGGCTTGGGATTGACCGACTTCAGCATGACGCCAACGGCTATTCCGATGGCCCACCAGGTGATTCGTGCGCTCGACACGGCGCGGGCACGCGCCGTCGCCCGACGCGCCCTTTCACTGCACACCGCCGCAGACATCGAACGCAGCCTGCGTGGGCCGGACCCTGAGGAAGCGACCAACGCGCGCGCGGATCGGCGGCAGCCCCGGCGCGAACCGATCAGCCGCTGAAAAGGAGACCTCGTGCATCGCGTCGAGAAGCCGTGGGGATTCGAGCTGTGGTGGGCCCGCACCGACCGCTATGTGGGTAAGTTGATTCACATCAACCAGGGGCATGCCCTCAGCCTTCAGTACCACGAGCGGAAGGACGAGACGATCTTCGTCTGGCAGGGCCGCATGCTCTTCGAGAGCAGGGACGCCGACGGCATCCTGCACGGCCGGGAAATGGGCCCCGGCGAGGCCGTGCACGTCTCGCCGCCCACCGTGCACCGGATGACGGCCCTTGAAGACACGGATCTCTTCGAAGTGTCCACGCCGGAGGTCGAAGACGTCGTGCGCCTCGAGGACCGATATGGACGGACGTGAGCCGAGGTGCGTGAACGCCACGCACACCGCGCTCAGAACGGAATGTCGTCGTCGGTGACGGCCGCCGCTTCCTTGGACCCCTCGCTGTACCCAGCCTCGGCACGATCAGCGCCGCGTTCGCCGCCTCGCCCCCCGCCGAGCAAGACGATCCGATCGGCCTTGATCTCCGTGGTGTAGTGCTTCTGGCCTTCCTTTTCCCACTGCCGGGTCTGGAGGCGACCCTCCACGAAGATCTGCTTGCCCTTGGTCAGATACGGCTGCAGCGCCTCGGCGCTCTTGCCCCACAGCACGATGCGGTGCCATTCGGTCTGCTCGTGCTTCTCGCCGTCCTTCGAGGTCCAGTTCTCGGTGGTCGCAATGCTGAAGCTCGCCACCGGTGCGCCGCCAGGGGTGTACCGGACTTCGGCGTCGCGCCCCAGATTTCCGACCAGCATCACTTTGTTCACGCTTCCCATGGCTCGACGCGTCCTTTCTGGTTGTTTCGCGGCAGGGCAGTCCCGGAGGCCGAAACACTTGCGCGGCGCCGCGTCATCGACGCGGCGGCCTTGCGCGATTCAAGCGATCGAGGCTCTGTTTGGCCAGCCGCGCCGCGTCGCTTTCGGGGAATTCCTTGACGAGCTGTTCGAACGATTCCCGGGCCCGATCGATCTGGCCCAACCGTTCGTACGCCAAGCCTCGCTTGTAATAGGCCGGCGGCACCGACTGCCCGCGGGGATACCCGGTGATGACCTCGGTGTAGGCTGCCACCGCCTCTTTGTGCTTCCCATCCGCATAGCGGCACTCGCCGATGTAGAACTGCGCTTCGTCGGCCAGATCGCTCTTGGGGAACGTCCGCAGATAGGTTTCGAAACCGCTGAGGCAGAGATCCCACTGGCCGGCCGTGTAGTCGGCCCAGGCCGTGTCGTACAGGCGCTGGGGCGACATGCCGGGGCCAACGACTGGTGGGGGCGGGGCAGGCGCCGGCCCCGGGGCCGGCACGGGAGACACCCCGTCGGGTGTCCCACTCGCGACGGACGGATCGGTCGTCCCCGCGGCGGGAACGGCCGGGGCCGGCGGCGGATACTGGGGAATCGACAGCCGCAGCGCCTCGATCTCGTGAGAAATCGACGAGATGCGAACGTTGCTTTCCGACACCCCCTCCCGCACCACGCGCAGGTCGCTCGTGAACTGATCGATCTTGAGGTTCTGATCCGCGAACGCCTTGCGATTGGTGGCGGCCTGATCGTCCAGCCGTGTGTTGAGCGCTTTCAGTGCCTCGCCCAGCTGGGCCAGCGTGAGCTGCAGCTGCTGGCTCTGCTCCTGCAGTATGCGGAGGTCGGCCATCATCTGCATCTCGCGTCGGTTCTGCGCGCCGGCCGTCCACGGCGTCCCCGACACGATGACCATCGCCGCGATGACGGGCCCAAGTGTCCTCATGCGCCTATTATCCTTCCGCGCGGGCCGGATGTCGCGAGTTTCAGCGCGCGGCGCACCCGGTCACCGTTGCGACGCGGTCGGCCGGCGCGCCGCTCACCTGGCGGTAATCACGAAGTGGGCGCGGCGGTTCTTCTGCCACGCGGTTTCGTCGTGACCCGGATCGAACGGGAACTCTTTACCGTAGCTGACGGTGCGCACACGGGCCGCCCCGATGCCGAGTGAGACCAGGTAGTCGCGTGCCGCCAGGGCACGGCGCTCGCCCAGCGCCAGGTTGTACTCCGCCGAGCCGCGCTCGTCACAGTGGCCTTCAATGGTGATCTGCCACGTTCCGTACTGCTTGAGGACCCCGGCGTTGGCCTGCAGCGCGGACTGGGCGACCGAGCTCAATTCGGCGCTGTCGAGCTCGAAGAAGACGGGGCGGAGCGGGGAATCGCGATTGAGATCGTCGAGCGAGCGCGATCCCACCGCGTCATCCGGTACGGGCTCGGGAGGGACCGGCACCGGCTCGCTGACGGGCCGCGGCGGCGCGGGGGGTGGAGCCGTCCCCGTGGTGCCGGCCGCCGGTGGCGGCATCGGTCTCGCGACGGGTGCTGCTTTTTTCGCGCACGCCCCTACCAACACGGTCCAGACGAGCGCCGCTACCATCACACGCACAGCTGTACGTTCCATGTCTCTCCTCACGTCCTGCGTGGGGCGCTCGCGGGCGAGCCCCCTCCGCGGTCATCACTCATCTTGATCCGCTGCGCGGCACGGGAGGCCGCGCGACGACTCTCCCCCGCGGCCCCGTTGTCGCCGGTCACTGAGACCAGTGCGGCATCTGATTGTTTCCCTCACGCGTGAGCTGTCGTACGTTGCGACCATCCCGCGCCACCGTGAAAATCTGCGTGCGACCGGCGCGCGTTGAAGTGAAGGCCAGGTGACGCCCGTTGGGCGCCCACGCAGGACTCTCGTTGCTCCCTTCGCCGAAGGTGATCTGGCGAATCTCTCCTGACGCCAGATTCAGCACCTTGATGTCATACCCGGGTCCAGTCCGCGCCGCAAACGCGATCTCGTTGAACGGCGCCGGCGACCACGTGGGGCGATCGGAGTGCTCGAAAGCCAGCCGGCGCAGGCCAAGGCCGTCGCTCCCGACCACCCAGATCGACGGCACACCGGAGCGGTCCGAGGTGAAGGCGAGCTGGGCCCCGGTCGGCGACCACGTGGGCGTCGTGTCGATGGCCGGATGATTGGTCACGCGCCGCAAACCGGAGCCGTCGACGTTCATGACATAGAGCTCGGGATTGCCGTCCCGGTTCGAGGTGAACGCCAGGCGTGTGCCGTCGGGGGAGTAGACCGGCAGCCAGTTCTGGCCGACACCCTTGGTCGGTGTCGACATCGTGCCCTGAAAAATCATCGAGACATAGATGTCCGGAAACCCGCTGCGGTAGGACGTGTACGCGATGGCGCGTCCATCCGGCGACCACACCGGTGTGATGTTGAGCTGCCGGTTCACCGTGATGCGACGCTGATTGCCACCGTCGTAGTCGGCAATGTATACCTCTTTGACGTCGCGGTTTTCCACCGTGCCCGTCACGCGCTCCTTGTTGCGGTCGGACGAGAACGTCAGCTTCGTGCGGGCAATCCCGCGCAGGGACCGCTGCGATTCGTGGATCTCGTCGGATATCGTGTGGGCGTACAAGCGCGGATTGGCCGCCGAACCGCTGTACTCTCGCGCGAAGATCTGCTGGCGCGACGCCGCGCGGAACAGCCGCATCTCCACCCGCACGGTACTGCCCACCTTCGACACCGCGCCCATGATGACGCCGTCGGCGCCTAGCTCGCGCCACCGATCCAGCGGCGGATCAGCCACCGACGAGGCGGGTGGGATGGTCCGATAGGTGTCGCGGGGAATCATGTAGAACTCCCGCTCGAACTCGAGGTCGTCCCACAGGACCTGCGCGATCGTCCGCGCCATGTCCTGCGTCTCGCGATCGGCGGACAGCGCCAGAAAGTCCGGAACGGCAAGACGCGGCGGCGTCCCCGGATCACCGGTCAAGCGGATCTCGACGCTCGACGGCTGAGGGGCCGGGGCCGTTTGGTTGCCTCCGGGGGGCACAGGAGGCTGCGCCAGCAGGGCGGCCCCCGCGACAGCCGGTACGAGCCACACCATCTTGGCAGAAGGCATCATCGTTGGTACTCGAAGATGAGATGGACCGTCAGGGACGGTTCGGTGAAGGCCTGAGGCAGCGCCGGGAGCCTGCGCGTCAGCAGCAACGCCCGTTGTGCCAGCAGATCGAGGGTGGCGTAGCCGCTGGTTTTCTCGACTTCGACGTCCCGGATGGTGCCATCGCGCTCGATCACGAACCTCACGACGGTGCTGCCGGCCGCCTGCTGCTTGGAATCCCAACGCCGGTTGATCAGGTCGAGCATCGTCGTCAGGTACTCCGGGCAGCAGAAATTGGCCGTGTCGAGGTAACCCGCCGTTCCGCCACCACCGGTCGACAGCCCGAAGCCCTGGCCGCGCGCACTCGTTTCGGCGACGGCCTGGCCCTTTTGCACCTCCGGGCCTGTCGTCGGGGTGCGCCCACGCGGCTCCTGCGCCGCAGGTGCCGGCCGCTCGACCCGCTTCGGGGCTGCTTTCTTCGGTTCGATCATCTCGGGCGCAGGCCGGGCCGGCGGCCGCACCGGCTCGATCGCCTTCTTGGCCTCGACCGGGACGGCCTGCTGAATCGGCCGGGCACCGACTGGCGTCATGCCTCCCGCGCGCGGGCCCGGTGCGCCACCCAGACTGATGGTCATGATGTTCTCGGGTTCCCCGGCGACGCGATCGCCGAGCCAGAACGATGGCGCCAGCAGGAGAAGCGCCAGCGCGACGGCGTGAGCGAGCAACGACGCACCCAGCATGCGCTGGAGGCCGCCGTCGGACGCACGTGCGGACAGCACCTCACTGACGACATCCACTACTGACCTCGCTGAAGCGCCACGATGCCCACGCGCTCGATGCCGCCCTCCTTGTGGCGGTCCATGACATCGAGCAGTTCCTGCAATTGCACCTCGGTGTCGCCGCGGAGAAACACTTCATGTTCGTCTCGATTCATCATCGCCTGGCGCATCCGCTCGGCCAGGACGTCGATCGGCACGGCCTCGTCGTCGAGATACACCCGTCGATCCTTGCGAAAGCTGAG
>JBQTIE010000148.1:0-39910 GCA_052389315.1 Acidobacteriota bacterium | reverse complement strand
GCCAACCGAATCATGCTGAACGCCGCGCACCATCGTGAGGGACGAGCGTTTGTCGTGGACGCGATCGAGGACTTCAATGCTCTTCGGGAAGTGACGACCCGGGCCCACGGCCAGGAGCCCGTCGTGGAGTTGGCCGAGGCGCTCGTGTGCGAAGACGTCAGTTTTTCCTACGACGGGGCGACGCCGGCCCTGAGCGGCGTGAACCTCCGCATCAAGCCGGGAGACTCGGTTGGCATCGTGGGGCCGACGGGCTCCGGCAAGAGCACGCTGGTCGACGTGCTGCTCGGCTTGCTGCGCCCGACGAGCGGGCGGGTGTCGATCGATGGCACGGATCTGAAGGGACGCGAACGAGGCTGGCAGCGCCAGGTGGGCTACGTGCCCCAGGCGCCCTACGTGCTGGACGACACCGTACGGCGCAACGTGGCCTTCGGCGTTCCCGACGCCTCGATCGACGAGCACCGCCTGGCCGCGGCGTGTACCCTGGCTCGGCTGGACGACGTGGTCCGCGGGTTGGCGGAGGGGTTGGACACGCGCCTGGGAGAGGGGGGCGCTCGCCTCTCGGGCGGACAGCGCCAACGAGTCGCGATTGCGCGCGCGCTGTACGGCGATCCGGCGGTGATGGTGTTCGACGAGGCGACCTCGGCCCTCGACGCCCAGACCGAGCGCGAGGTCACCGACGCGATTGAGGCACTGCATGGCACGCGGACCCTCATCGTCATCGCGCATCGCCTGACGACCGTGCAGGGCTGCGATCGGTTGTACTTCCTCCAGAACGGCCGGATTGCCGCCACCGGCACCTACAACGAGCTGCTGGGCAATGCGGCGTTTCGCGCGATGGCGGCTCTCTGATCGCGCCCATGGAGCGGGTCGCGTCCGATCACGACGGTTTCACCCCAGGAACGAGCAGACGACGGCCCGAACGGCGCTGACGAACGACTCGGTGCTGAAACGCTGAGCGCGGACGGCCAGATGTTCGAGCCAACGCTGCTGCTCGGTGACATCGGCCATCACGGAGCGGATGTGCTCGGTCACCTCGTCGTCCGACTCGTAGGCCAGAGCCGTGTCCTCCCCGACGATCTCGACCTGCCCGCCACCGTTGGGCACCCACACGATCATCCCGGCGCGAACCATCTCGGCCGGCGCCAGACCAAAGTGCTCCTCGCGCATCCCGTGGATGCCGTATCGATGCGTGGCCATGAGTGCCGACAATTCCGTGCGGGTCACCTGGGTGCGAAACGTGATCCAGGAGCCCAGGGAGGCGGCGACCGCTCGCAGGCGTCGGTAGTACGCACGCGAGTGCCGATCCGTGGTCCCCACGATCGTGAGCGTGATGTGCGGCGTGTGCCGCCTCACGCGCGCGAGGATCTGCATCAGGCGCTCGTAGTCTTTCTCGGGCGACAGTCGGCCGACGGCGAGAAACGCATCGGCTCGATCATCCCAGGACGCTCCCGAGGTGGCGACGACCGGGGGATAGACCACCGTCGCGTCGATGCTCAGCGAGGCGCGAAGACGCGCAGCCGTCCACGCGGAGTTGGCGAGGGTGACGTTGGCTTTCATCCGCTCGACCGAGAAGTCGGCCACTCGGTCGGTGAAACGATAGTAGCTTTCGAGCAGCGGCGACGAGGCGTGGTACCAGCGCAGGTCGACCTTGGGCCGGGGCCGAAGGTAGGTCGGGTAGTGCACGTACTGAATGCCTCGGCGTCCGTAGTCCGCCTCGTTGTGCACGCCCGCGATGACGTCGAAGCCCTCGCTCACGCGACGGGTGTACCGCATGAGCATGGCCGAACGCAGCAGCGCTGCGGGGACCGGCAGCGCGTCGGGCGCCAGTCGCCAGCCGCGAGGGATGACGAGAGTGTCGAAGTCCGGCGCCCGCAAAGCCGTGCCGAAGAAGCGGTTGATTGAATCGACGTCAACGGGCCGCCACGAGAGGACGGTGACGCGGTGTTCGGCGGCGAGTGCCTGCAGCATCCAGGCGGCAACCCCGTTGCCGCCGCCTGGCGGCTGGAGAGAGGGTTGGACCAGGAGGACGCGAGCCATGGCACGGGGCTCCTAGCGAAGCTCCGCTTCGCTAGCGTCCATATCTCGTCTTGCCTCGCCTCCGGCGGGGCGGCCATCTTCTGTGGCCGGTCGAAAAACTTGCTCCATTCGTTACGCCTCAGGCCATAGAAGATGTCTACGGCCACTGCGCCGTGGCAAGGGCCAGCAGCGAAAGGCCTGCCGTCACCCCGTACAGCACGAGCACCACGCGTCGAACCGACCACCCCAGCGCCGTAAGACGGTGGTGGATGTGAGCACGGTCGGGTTCTGCCAGTTGACGCCCCAGCGCCGACAGCGTCAAAGAACCCGTGGCGGGGCGTCGTGAGGCCCGCCGGACGAGGGCGCTGGCCGAATCGGCGATCGGAAGGGCAAAGATCATCAGCGGCACGCCGGCCGCGATCGCCGTCGCGCCCTTCTGCCAGCCCGTAATCGCGGTGTTGGCCAGCACGAAGCCGATGAGCAGGCTGCCACCATCCCCGAGGAACACGGACGCCGGAGCGAAGTTGTACGCGAGAAATCCCAGAGCCGACCCGACCAGCGACAGCAACAGCACGGCCTCGGCGGGGTGCCCGCGCGCGACGAGGATCGCGGCGCAGGCGGCGCCCGCGATCACGGCCACGCCGGCGGCGAGCCCGTCGAGCCCGTCGATGAGGTTGAACGCATTGGTGAGTCCGACGATCCAGACGATCGTGACGGGCCAGGCGAACCACCCGAGGGCCCAGGTCTCGCCAAACACGGTCACGCGTTCGATCAGCAGCCCGGAGGACATGACCAGGCCCGAGGCCAGCAGCTGGACCGCCAGCCTCGGCCACACCGGCAATCCCCACACGTCATCCCAGACGCCCACAGCAAAGACGAACGCGGCGGCCACCAGCAGCGCCGTCAAGGGGCGGATGGAGGGAGCCGGGACCCCGAGCCAGCCGGCAAGAGGCTCGAGGGAGCCCAAGGCGATGGCCATGGCGCCCGCGACCGCAACGCCGCCGACACGAGGGACGGAAAGCGAATGAACCTTCCGTCCCCCTGGCGCGTCTACAAGCCCAAGCGCGTGAGCCGTGTGCCGCACGAGCGGCGTCAGGAGCACGGTGACGATCCCGCCCGTGAAGATCGGCAGCAGAAGAAGCTTCACGCGCGCCCCGGGGCCGTGACGGATGATGTGAGGCTGATGCGCACCGCGGTTGTCGTTGTCGGCGATCTGGGCCGGAGTCCGCGAATGCAGTACCACGCCCTCGCCCTGGCCGTCAACGCCGGCGAAGTGGACCTCGTGGGACTCGAGGGCGCGGCCGTGCACCCGGCGGTCGCCGCTCAGCCCGGTGTGCGTGTGCACCGCCTTCGCGAGCGGTTCAGCGTCCGCCTGGAGTCAGGTCGTCTTGGTTTCGTCGCCTGGTCCCTCGTCCGGGCGCTCGCGCATGCGGCCCGGCTGGCGTGGACGCTCATGCGGCTCCCTCGCCCGGACCTGATCCTCGTCCAGACGCCACCCGCCGCGCCGACGCTCGGCGTCGCGTGGGCCGTCGCCAGGCTGCGCGGCGCGCGGTTCGTGATCGACTGGCACAACCTGGCGCACACCGTGCTGGCAGGCCAGCTCGGCGATCGACATCGTGCCGTGCGCGCGCTGTTTCGAAGCCAGCGGCGGTGGGGTCGGCGCGCCGATGGGCACCTGACCGTGTCGCAGGCCCTGGCCGAGTGGTTGCATCGTGAATGGGGTCTCGCCGCCGACGTGATTTACGACCGTCCTCCAGCCTGGATGACCACACCTCCGCCCGCTGTTGCCGACGCGGCCTGGCATCGACTCGCCACGCAATTGCGCATCGGGCCGGCCCGCGTGCCGCTCGTCGTGTGCCCGACGAGCTGGACGCCTGAAGAGGACTTCGATCTCCTGCTCGAAGCCTTGGATCGCACCGAGCGGAGGCTTGGCGCCGACGCGCCGCACACCGAGCATCAGCAGGTCGAAGCGCGGCTGGCCTTGCTCGTGACCGGACGCGGTCCCCTGAAAGCCGCGTTCGAAGCACGGCTCTCACGGCGCGCATTCGAGCATGTCGCGGTCCGCACTGCCTGGCTCGCCCCGGAGGAATATCCCGCGATCATCGGTCTGGCCGACCTCGGCCTCAGCCTGCACCAGTCGTCCTCTGGCGTCGACTTGCCCATGAAGCTTGCGGACTTTCGCGGCGTGGGCGTGCCCGCGTGCGCCCTCGACTATGCCCCCGTCCTGGGCGAGGTGCTCACGCCCGGTCGAGAGGGTGTGACCTTCAATGACCCGGGTGAGCTGTCACGCCTCTTACTGGCCCTAGCCCGGCGAAACGACGCCGCCGGCTCCGCACTCGCGTCGGCGCGGGCGTGGCTCGCGGCCCACCCGCCCGAGCGATGGGAAGAGTCCTGGCTGCGGACCGCTCCCCGCGTGTTGTCGTTGGCACCCGAAGCCTCGTCGAACTGAAGACGGGCGTCGCGATCGCCCGGCCGGAGGCCGGGCGAAACCAATACTGCCACGAGCGAGGCGGAGCCTCACCGCCCAACATGCTCGGCGGTCTGAGGCGAAGCCTCGCTCGACATCGGGGCACGGCGTCTGCCGTTCCCCGCGGCCCTCGCGGCCGGTTTCGCATCGTGACCGACCGGATTATACGGCGGTCCCGGCAGGGGCAGACTATCGGTGGGGCGGCTGGGGGTCGAGACGGCGGCACCGAACGCCACCTCGCCCAACAGGTTCTACCGTCCACAGGCGCCGACGTATGTATCGACTGCCCCACAGACTTGAAGACCCAATCTACCTCATCGGGAGCCACCCCGGCGCGCCCTTCCGAGGTAACCGTACTCCCGGCGGACCCATCGGACCGCGCGAGCGGTCGTGATGAACGTGCCAGCCCGCAAGACATGCACGAATGATATCGTGATATCATCGCCTGTGGAGGTGGTCGAGTGGCTCAGTTCGTAGTCCGAAACCTCGAGGACGACGTCGCCGACAAGTTGAAGAAACGGGCGAGACGGCACGCGCGCAGCATGGAGGACGAAGTGCGCCACATCCTCCGCAGTGCCGTCCAGGACGGGCCGGCCAAGGTCCGCAATCTTGGCTCTCGCATTGCCCGTCGCTTTCAGCGGGCGGGGCTCACGTCGGACCTGCCGGAATGGCGCGGCCGCGTGGCCCGCGCGGCCGACTTCGACTCGTGATCATTCTCGATACCAACGTGCTGTCCGCGCTGATGCGGACCAATCCTGACGCGCCTGTCGTGCGCTGGTTGGACCGTCAGCCGGCCGATTCGATCTGGATCACGAGCGTCACCGTGTTCGAAGTCCTATTCGGCCTGGCCGTACTGCCGCGAGGCCGGAAACAAATCGCGCTGGAGGCCGCCTTCGAGAAAGTCCTCGACGAGGACCTCGAGAACCGAATCCTGGACTTCGACCGGGCCGCGGCGGCCGAACCCTCTCGTCTCGCGGCAAATCGGCAGACCGCCGGGCGATCCGCCGACCTCCGCGATACCCTGATTGCCGGAATTGCGCAGGCGCGCCACGCCACAATCGCCACGCGCAACACGAGACATTTCGAGGGCCTCGACGTGCCCGTCGTCGATCCCTGGACCGCCTAGCGCCTCGCTTCACGAGTCGCGAGCGACACCGGGATCTTGCCTCGCTGCAATGCGCCGCACTACAACTGCAGTGCACCCATTGGAGGCGTTCCGTATACGACCAGATCACCGTTCGTCTGCCGACATCGATGGGTCGTATGCTCCGGCGAACATCCCGCCCGCCTGGGGCGCCGGCCTTCGGAAATCGTCCGCATGGCGCTCGAGGCATTCCTTCCCGGAGCACCGCCGACCGGTCACAAACCAGCCGAACGCGCGGCGCGCCTCATCGGCTCGTTGTCGTCTGGAGTCCCGGATCTGGCGGAACGACATCGTGACTACGTCCCCGCGGCGTTGAAACATGCCCGAGCGATTGAGCGCGCACATCCCGTCTTCGTCCAGAAGGCCCGTTGTTGTTGTCAACTTCACCCGCCCGAGCTGGCATCGCCGAACAACCCTCACAGGCCCGACTGCCAGGTCCGGTGGCCGTCGACGGCGGACGAGCACTGGTCGTCGAGAGCTAGCGTGCGAAGGCACGTGGAATCGCGCCGTTCGTCGGCGTCGCCTCCTGGAACGCGCGCGCCAGCATGACGATCTCGCCATCACGATACAAATGGCCAGAGAACATCACGCCCGTTGGCGTGCCCTTTGCCGTGAACCCGTTGGGGACGGCTATGGACGGATGGCCCGTGAGGCTCATCACCGGGTTGAGGCTCGTGCGCGAGTCGAGCGTCAGTGACGTGAACAGCACGGCATCGATCGGCGCCAGCGCGCGAGCCACCTCCTGCATGATGACGGCGCGCCGGCGATTGGCCTGCAGATAATCGACCGCGGTCACGAGCTGGCACGCCCGCAGGTACCGACTCGTGCGCGGCCGCACCCCCTTGTGAAATCCCGATCGCGTCATGCGGTCGAATGCCGCCGCGCGCTCGACATACTCGATGAAGTAGGTGAGATCGCCGTCGGGGAGCGAGATCTCATGCAGCGTGCAGCCGAGCCGTTTCAGCGTCGCCAGCGCGCGCTCGTGGTTGGCGCGGCGGTCGGCATCCGGCTCGGCCTCGAACATCGCCGGCACGTAGCCGATGCGGGTCGGATACCGCGGTGACCGTGCGTCCCAGGTGAAGCGGAGGTCGTCTGGCACCGCGAGGTCGAAACCGTCAGCGCCGCCGATGGCGTGCACGACGATCGCGCAGTCGGTCGCGAAGCGGCACATCGGCCCGACCTTGTCGAGGCTCGTGCCGGCCGCCATCACGCCGTGGCGGCTCACGCTGCCAAACGTGGGCCGCAACCCGACGACGCCGCAGCGCTGGGCCGGCGACAGGATGGAGCCGCCGGTATCCGTGCCGATCGCGAAGCCCACAAGTCCCGCGGCGGGCGCCGCGCCCGACCCCGCGGACGATCCGCTCGATCCCTCGTCGATGTTCCAGGGATTGTTGGTGCGGCCGCGTGCCCACTGATCGCCAAACGCCAGCTCGCCCGTGGACAGCTTGGCGACCAGGATCGCGCCCGCCTCGCGGAGGCGCGTCACCACCGTGGCGTCCTCGTCGAATGTCTGCGACTCGAGCGGCGGCGCGCCCCAGGTCGTCGGATAGCCGCGGACGGCCACGATGTCTTTGACGCCGTACGGAATCCCGTGCAGCAGGCCGCGAGATTTGCCGGCCTTGATCTCTCGATCGGCCGTGGCCGCCTCCTCGAGCGCACGCGACTCGGTCAGCGTCACCACGCAGTTGAGCGCGGGGTTGTGACGCTTCAGCCGATCGAGATACATCCGCGTGAGGTCGGTCGCGGTCACCTGTCGCGATTGCAGCAGCCCGGCAAGCTGCGGGATGGACCAGAAGGCGACCTCTTCGAGATTGGCCGGCCGCGTGACGCGCGGTGGCGCCGGAGGCCTGTACGGACCGCGCGGGATGGGCACGCGAACTCCGACGGGCCGCGGATCGAAGTGCAGCGGCAGCGGCGACGCGTTGGAGAGCGTATCCTTGTCAATCTTCTCCGCGCCTCGCGCGAGGCTGGAGAGCGAGTCGGCGACCTCTTCGCAGTCGGCGTCCGTCCAGGTCAGCCCCGCCAGGCGCGCCGCCTCGCGGATGGTGTTCACGTGAACCTTCAGGGTCCCGGGCTGAATCTGCGCCGACAGCGGCTCGAGGAGCGACGAGGTGGCAGCGGACGTCGCGAACAGGGCAACGAAGGCGCGGCGGTCAATCATTGAGTCGTATCGTCGGGCGTGACACGAGCGCTCGCGCCATCGGTCGACGTCCATCATGCCATCGGAGGCCTTGCCCCGTGAAATGCGCTCACCGCGACGGCAGAAGGCGCTTGATGTCCTCAGCCCAGTTCTGCACGACATCGATCTGCGTGTGTCGGGCATGGGGATCGGCTTCGATCATGACGAAGGTGCCGTCGGGCGCGACGTCGAAGTTATTCGCTCCGACATCGAACGGACCGTCGAACAGTGCCGCAGGCACGCCGACTTCGAGCACTGCGCCGGGGCCGGGCCGAATCGGTACAGCCATCAGCGTCGAGCCGTTCAGGTAGAAGAGCTCGCGTCCGTCGGGAGACCACGCCGGCGACAACCCACCGCCTCTGGAGACCAGCCACTTTCCATCCTCCACGTTCGGAAACGAACGGACATAAATCTCCTGTCGGCCGGACTCGTCCGATTGATAGGCCAGCCAGCGTCCATCAGAGGAGAGCCTCGACGTTAACTCGTGCGCGGGCGTCGCCACGAGCGCCCGCGGTTCGCCGCCGCGCGGCCACATCCAGATGTCGAACCGGCTCGTGGTCTGATCGTGGAATAGCAGCACCTGCCCGTCCGATGACCAGTCGCTCGGGTCGTCGGGACCGTCACGAGCGAACAGCCGTTCGGCGGGCGCGCCACCGTCAGCCCGCCGCGAGTAGATATCTCCTTGTTGGGCAAAGGTGATCCGCTGGCTATCGGGCATCCACGCGCTCCCAAGCGCATCAGCAATCTCAATGCCCGTGCGGCGGGCGAGATCGTAGACCCAGAGCTGCGACGGGCGCGGGTTGATGGCGACCGCAAGACGCCGGCCGTCGGGAGAGATTCGCGGGAGGCGGTATCCGCGCCGCTCGTCGAGGAGCGGCGTGCGCCGGCCGTGCCGGTCGACCCGGACGACCGTCCGCTCCCAGCCGCCGCGGCCGAAGACCAGATCACCGCTTGGGGCGACCGCGAAGTGCGCGCCGCCGCCGTTCTCCGAGCGAAACACGCCGTCGAGCACCGACACCGGCTCGCCACCTAATGCCAGACGCTCGACATCGAATCCGACGGCGTGCACCTCGCCTTCCCGCACGTGCGGCGCGTGAAAGACGAGATGGCCGGTTGGCAGATACTGCGCCTGCGACCCCCGACCGATCGACTCGGCGGCACCGGTTTCGAGCGACACGGCAACCAATGAGTCGCTTTTTCCGGCTTCAGACACGGTCGCGATCAGGGTGCGGCCATCCGGCAGAAAATGCGGCCACGTCAGATAGACGGCCGCGCCTGCCTTCGTCTCACCCAGCGGTGTCGGCGTTCCACCACTGGAAGGGACTTTCAACAGCCCATCCGGCCCTGCGATGACGATGGTGCCGTCCGCCCCCCAGGTGCCTCCCCGCCCTTGAAACGGAACGTCGCAGATCGTCACCGGCGAGCCGCCAGCGATCGACTGGCGTTTCAACTTCCCTTCGGCAAAAAACGCCACCCATGCCCCATCCGGCGAAAAGAATGGGTACGACGCGCCGTCGGTTCCCGGCAGCGGCCTCGCGTCGAAGGCGTTGAGCTCGCGAAGATACAAACGGAGGCCGCCCTCACGACGAGCGGCGTAGGCCAGCCGCCGGCCGTCGGGCGAGAGTGCCAACGGCTGCGAGCTGTTCAAGGTTTCGAGCTGTTCGCCGACGCTGAGCACGACCGTCGATCTGACGACGGAGCGGGAACTGTCGGGATTGGCGTTTCGTGAACGCATCCAGAGCGTGGACAACAGCGCACTGGCAAGTGCCACCGCGAGCGTCAGCCCTGTCACCGCGAGTGGCCGTCGCCGGGCAGGGCTCGGCGAAGGTCGGATCCCTGATTCGCGGAGTTTCGAGGCGTCGAGCTCCTCCAGCAGGTCCTCGAGGGCCAGCTTCACGTCATCCATGTGCTGGATGCGCCGCTCGCGATTCTTCCGAAGGCATCGAGTGACCAGCTTCTCGAGTTCGGCGGGCGCTCTTCGTACGAGCGCTGTGACCGGTGTCGGTTCCTGGTGCAGGATCGCCGCAAGCGTCGACACCGAGGAAGGTCCCCGGAACGCCTGTCGACCGGTGACCATCTCGTACAGCACGGCGCCGAACGAAAAGATGTCCGAACGGGCATCGACTGGCTGGCCTTCGGTCTGCTCCGGCGACATGTACGCGACGGTCCCGAGAATCGTCCCCTGTTCGGTCCGTGGCGCTATCGTCTTCGTCGGGGCCGACTCGCTTCCATCGGCCTCTCTCAGCTTGGCGATACCGAAGTCCACAATCTTCACGAGACCGGCCTGTCCGCTGGCCGGACCGGTGATCATGACGTTGCCTGGCTTGAGATCGCGGTGCACGATGCCGCCGGCGTGTGCGGCGGCGAGGCCGGCGGCGATCTGCGCGGCGTACTTCAACACGTCCCGGAGCGGCAACCCCTTGCGACCGATCAGTTCTTCCAGCGTGCGGCCGTCGACGAGCTCCATCGCGATGAAGTCAATCGGCTGTCCGTCGACCGTCACGGTGTCGACGTCATACACGTGGAGGATGTTGGGATGGTTGAGCGCCGAGGCGGCCTTGGCTTCCTGGACGAAGCGCTGCTTGCGCCCTTCGTTGTCGACCGAGCCCGAAGTCAGCACCTTGATGGCGACGGAGCGGTCGAGATGCGCATCGCGCGCCCGGTAGACCACACCCATGCCGCCCTCTCCGAGCTTGGCTTCGACGTGGTAATGGCCCAACCGATGGCTGATCATTCGCGCGCTGCCGGATTGCCTTGTAAGAGCCTCAGTATGCGTCTATCGCTGGATGATCGCCATCCTCGAGTGCAACTCGTCGCCCGAAAACGGCGCCATGCCGCCACGGGACTCAAAGGGGGAGGCTGCGGCCGTCGGGGGGGGTGAACGGCCGGACGTAGATCTCGAACTGGCAGGACTGCGTCCGACTCGTTCGAAATCCAGCGGGCATCGGGTGAGAATTACGCGGGCTTGCCGTCTGGCCACCGCCGACGACCTCGAATCGTCAGGAGGCGAGCGTCACGCTGAGACCTTGGACACAAGGTCGCCGACGCGAATGACTCCATCACGGACCACGCGGGCATTGAGGCCGCGCAGCCGCAGCGGCGCCCAGGCGGAGCCATTGACGAGCTTCAGCGCGTCGACGCCGAAGCGAGAGGCAAACGTGCCGCAGCCGGTGTGCGGTAACGGCGAGATCTCGATCACCGCGCTTTCACCCAGGGCCAGCCGGCTCCCCGCCGGGAGGTTCGCCACGCTGAGATCCAGGTCCACGAAGAGCTGATCGCCGGCCAGCGGCCAACGCGCCACCTCGCCGGCGATCAAGGCGATCACCCGTGCGTTCATGATCGTGAGCTGCTTGTCCGGATGCGCCCGGCGATCGGGCGTCCGAGAGCTCGGCCTGACTCGCCAGGTGTCGCCCACCAGGCCCTCGTCCGGGCTGAGTGAGGCCTCGCCGAGCACCTCTCGCGCCCCGATGGCCGGCCGGCGCACGATCAGCTCGATGCACCCCTGGTCCTCTGGCGATCGCGCGACATGGTCGAGCCCGGCTTCGAGCTCCGCGAGCGTCCGTGTCATCTCCAGCCCTCATTCTTCGCCAGTTTCCGACCCTCTGCCTCGAGCGTACTCCGAACGCCGCCTCCCGCACGTCGGGGGGTGACCGGTGCGCCACCACCTGGTCCGCGGATGGCGGCGCGGCTCTGTCGGCCCTTGCCGTCGGCCTCCCGGGGGCCCGACGGCTTGCCGGCAGGCCGCCAGTCAGCCCACCGCGCATTGACCTGACGGCCCTGCCACTTCTCAACGGCTTTCGCATACCATTAGGCAACCGCTGATGGTCTGCGGTGATGGAGACGTCATGGCAAATTTTCCGATGGATGAGGACGCAAACGAAACCTCGGACAGCCGCCTGAATCAAGCGGCCCAGCAGATTGGCGGTGCGCTCGGCTCGGCGGCCGGCAGCATCGACTCGGTGACGACCGGAATCACCTCGACGATTTCGGACGTGATTGCACGCGCACGCGGTGAGAGCGACAGCGTGCCGGCTGCGGCCGCCGCGCGCGTCAAGCGCGCGAAGGCTGCGGTGCAGCAAAAGGCCGCGGCCGTTCAAAGCGCAGCGAAAACAGCCACCAAGAAAGCGGCATCGAGCGCCAAGAAGGGAAAGGCCGCGGTGAAGAAGGCGGCGAAGTCGGTCAAGAAGGCGGCCGGCCGGGCGAAGAAGGCCGCAGGGCGGGCGAAGAAGGCCGCCTCGAAGGCCAGGAAAAAGGTCGCCGCGCGCGGCAAGGCCGTTCGACGATCGGCGACGAAGGCTCGCGGTGCGGCGAAGAAGGCGAAGAAGGCCGCGCGCAAGACAGGCCGGAAGAAGTAGCAGCACCTGCAAGACACCGACACTGTGCATCCGGAGTCCACGCGCCCCCGGCACGTGGGCTTCCGGTCGCACCCCGCCACGGCCTCTCGACTTCGCACGCCGACTGCATCAACCGCTCGTTCAACTCGATGGTCGATCGCGACTACGACATCGTCATCTACGGAGCGAGCGGCTTCACGGGCCGCCAGGCCGTCGCTTATCTGGCCCGGCATGCGCCGCCGGGCGTGCGATGGGCCATCGCGGGACGACATCGCGGCAAGCTTGACGCGATCAGGACCGAGGTCGGGGCGCCCGTGGACGACTCCGACGTGCTCGTCGCCGACAGCGAGCGGCCAGACCTGCTGGACGGCGTCGTGTCGCGCACGCGGGTCCTGCTCAGCACAGCCGGACCCTTCGCCCTGTACGGCACGCCGGTCGTCGAGTCGTGCGTTCGCTTCAACACCCACTACGTCGATATCACGGGCGAAACGGCGTGGGCCGCCTCCTCCGTCGTGCCACATCACGAGCGCCTCGCGGCAAGCGGCACTCGGGTCATCCCTTTTTGCGGCTTCGACTCAGTGCCGTCGGATCTCGGCACATATCTGCTCGTTCGTCATCTTCAGCAGAGCGGACCGCTGCCACGGCTCGAGGTACGAACGTTTTTTCGCGTCGGCGGCGGCGGCCTGAACGGCGGGACGGCCGCGACGCTCCTGCACATTTCGAAAACGCGGACCGCCAGCGTCCGCCGCGAGACGGCGGCTAGAACACTTGACTCTGCAGATTTCCAGCCACTCGAGTCAAGTTTTCTCGCCCGGCCGGAGGCCGGGCCAGCCAAGACTGCCCCTAGAGAGGCGGAGCCGCGGCGGAACATGCTCGACGGTCTCAGGCGGAGCCTCACGCCGCACTACGACAGCGTACTGGGCGCGTGGGTGGGTCCCTTCTACATGGGTCCGATCAACGCCTGGGTCGTCAAGCGCAGCGCGGCGCTGTACGCCGCGCGTGATCAGCCGTACCCGGCGTTGACGTACCGGGAGCTCCATGTCTACCCGGGCCCGTTCGCGCGCGCAAAGGCTTGGGCGACCACGTTGGCCGCCGGACTGCTCCTCGCGGGGCTGCAACGAGGGCCCACGCGCCGCGTGATCGCGGCCTTTCTACCCAAGCCTGGGCAAGGCCCGTCAGAAGAGCAGATGGATCGGGGCTGGTTCGAAAGCGTCTCGGTCGGGCTGGTCGACGGCCACCCTCGGGCCCGGGTCGTCGTTCGCAATCGGGGCGATGTCGGCAACCGATCCACTGTCACCTTCGTGTGTGAAGCCGCGCTCGCGCTGGCTCTCGACTCCGACCGACTGCCGGGTGGGCCGGGCACGGGAGGGGTTCTCACTCCGGCAACCAGGCTCGGCGATATCCTCGTTGAACGCCTCCGCCGCGCCGGGGTAACCCTGGAGGTTCACCCTGAAGGTTCACCCTGAAGGTTTGCGAGGATGAGGCAGGCGAGAAGGCTTGACGGCCAGAGGCCAAACGAAGGAAAACTCACGACATGAAGTTCTTGCTCGTCACGTGCGCCGTGGTCTCGGTCCTGGCAACGGCTGGTCTGGCTCAGCGCGGATCGACGGATTGGCCCCAATGGCGCGGCGCCAACCGCGACGGCGCCGGCGCGTTCACCGAACCCAAGGCTTGGCCGGGACAGTTGACGCGCAGGTGGAAAACCGAAGTGGGGCTCGGTTACGCGGCACCCATCACGGTTTCCGGCCGTGTGTACCTGTTCACGCGGCAGGAACCCAACGAGGTGATGCGCGCCCTGGACGCCGAGACCGGCAAAGTCCTGTGGGAAACTCCGTATCCGGCTCCGTTCACCCCCAACCCGGCGGCGACGCGTGGCCACGGCACGGGCCCCAAGTCCACACCGACGTTCGCAAGCGGGAAGTTGTACTCGCTCGGGATGAGCGGCATTGTCAGCGCGTTCGACGCGGCCAGCGGCAAACGCCTGTGGCAAACCGCGCCTCCCGCCGTGCATCCCCTGTATCACACCGCCATGTCCCCGCTCGTCGATCGCGGCTTGGTCATCGTTCATGTCGGGGGACACGACAACGGGGCGCTCACGGCGTTCGACGCCGAGACGGGCGCTGTGAAGTGGGCCTGGAAAGGCGACGGCCCATCCTACGGCTCGCCTGTCGTCGCCGAACTCGACGGCGTGCGCCAGGTGATCACGCTGACGCAGGAGCATCTCGTCGGCGTCGAGGCCGCGACGGGCGCCTTGCTCTGGCAGCGTCCGTTCTCCGTTCGCTCGACCCGCAACGCCGTCACGCCCATCGTCGACGGGCAGATGGTGATCGTGTCAGGGCTCGGACGACCCGTCACCGCGTTCACGGCGCGTCGGTCGAACACGGGGTGGACGACCGAGGACCTGTGGGAGAACGCCGAGGTCACGATGGACATGTCGACCGGCGTCCTGATCGACGGTACGCTGTTCGGGTTCTCGGCGCGAAACAGCGGCCAGTACTTCGCCGTCGATGGCAAGTCGGGCAAGACGCTCTGGCTGACCGACGGACGCCAGGCGGGCAACGCCGCCGTCGTCCGCGCCGGCTCGCTGTGGTTTGTGCTCAAAGACGATGCCGAGCTCGTCGTGTCGCGGGCCAACCCGAGCCGGTTCGAACCCGTGACACGCTACACGGTGGCCGAGAGCGCCACGTGGGCACCGCCGGTCGTGTCCGGCTCGCGCGTCTTCATCAAGGACTTGTCCTCCGTCACGCTCTGGACGATCAATTGAATTCGCCGCCCGCGCGCGGCACGATGTCACACTTCTAGCCGGGGAGGATGAACATGTCTCGCACCCACCGCGTTCTGGTCAGCGCCCTTGTCGGCCTGTGGGCGGTCGCGTCGCTCAGTGCCCAGGTGTCCCGGGAGGATCAGCGCACCATCGACGCAATCCGCGAAACGCTGCTACGCCTGCCTTACTACGGCGTGTTCGATTTCCTCGTCGTGCGGTATGAAAAAGGCACGGTGACGGTGTCGGGGTTCGCCTATCGCCCCACCCTCAAAGACGACGTCGGGATGGCCCTCAAGCGCGTGCCGCGCGTGGACACAGTCGTCGACAACATCGAGGTGCTTCCCACCTCGCAGAACGATGACCGGATCCGGTGGAGCACCTATTACGCCATCTATACCGACGCCGCCCTGTCCCGCTATGCACCGGGGGGCGGCCTGACAGCGTTCGACCTGCGGTTCGACCTCCCTCGTTATCCTGGCATGCAGCCGCTCGGCAACTACCCCATTCACATCATCGTCAAGGGAGGACGGACGCAGTTGCTGGGGGTGGTCAATTCCGAGGGGGACAAGACGCTCGCAGGGTTTCGCGCCAGGGAGGTGCCTGGCACCTTCGGCGTCGAGAACGATCTGATGATCGTCAAGTAGACCGGCTGGCCACGGCCGCCGGGCCAGAGTCGTGAGGGTCACATGGAGTCGCGCCCGCTCAGCATTCCGGTCATTCTCGGCACGCCCAGGAAGGGCCGCGCCAGCGCGCACGCCGCGAATTTTGTCGTCAATCAGATTCGCGCGCGATCGGGGCTCACCACCGAGCTCATCGACGTCGCCGCACAAGCCCTTCCGCTGGACGATGCGGGTCAGGCGATCAAGGATCCGAAGATGTCGGAGACGCTGGCCGCTTCCGATGCGCTGGTCATCGTCTCGCCGGAGTACAACCACAGCTTTCCAGGCCTGCTGAAGCACTTCCTCGACGGCTATCTCGAGGAATACATCCACAAGGCGGCCGGTGTCGTGGGCGTGTCGGCGGGACCGTTTGGCGGTACCCGCGGCATTCAGGATCTGCTGCCGGTGCTTCGTGAGCTGGGGCTGGTCACGATCTTCTGGGACGTCAACATCGGCTCGGTCGGCAAGACGTTCGACGAAGCAGGAACGCTGAAGGACCAGGCCTTGGTGCGTCGGACAAGTTCCTGGACGAGCTGGTCTGGATGGCCAGGACGCTCCGGTACGGTCGAGCCAACATCGCGATCCGGTGAGGAGGCCAACGTGGGCGAAGCGAAGCTGGCGTGCCCGAAGTGCGGAGACGAGATGAACCACCACGCGGACAAACTCGTGGCGCCGTGTGGCAGCGAAGATGTCGCGGCCGTGGACCTCGCCATGGGCGGCATCGTGCACCAGGCCCACAACTGCGATGGGTGCGGGCACGTGGAAGTGCGAATCGAAGCCGCGAGGCCCTGAGCTCTCGAGTCAGGTGCGTGGGCTGGTGTCGCCCTGAGACCAGCGAGCATGTGCCGCTGTGGCTGCGCCTCCCAAAAAGCTGGGCCGTTGTCGGCCAGTTTCTGAGGGGATACGTCCGGGCCCACCTTGTGCGCGGCTCGCCAGGGGCAGGGTTGGCTGGCCCGGCCTCAGGCCGGGCGAGAAAACCTGACTCAAGTGGTTGTGATGCAGGGTCACGTTTTCCAGAGCCTGATGTGCCTGCACCTACAACCAACCGGCATTCCCGAGAAGAATGAAAGCGGCGACCACGACCAGGAACACACCGAAGCTCTGTTGCAGGCCTCGTTCCGGAATGCGTCCAGCCAGCCTGACGCGGGCCACGACACCGACGATGGCTGCCAGGCCGAACCACGAGACGACGGACCAGGGAATGTCCACGCGACCGAAGTAGCCAGCGAATCCCGCAACGGCGTTCATCGAGATCACCAGCAGGGATGTGCCGGTCGCCTGGCGCATGGGAAGTCCGCCGACGAGCACCAGGGCGGGCACGAACAAGAAACCGCCCCCGATGCCGACCAATCCGGTGAGCGCGCCGATGCCGATGGCGATGGCGCTCAGCTCCATGAACGAACCCAGTGCAAAGGATGGGGAGCCCTCGGCCGGCGGCTCCGGTGAGATGGTTCGACCGCCGTGCAGCATCGATCCCGCCGCCAGCAGCATGACCACCGCCAGGATCGTGAGCTGCACGGCGCCGGATACCCAGACGGCCGCCCTGGCGCCCGCGAAGGATCCCGCCGTGGCCACACCGCCGATCAGGGCGGCCGGGCGAACCTCGATCGTGCCTCGCCGCCAGTGCACCGCGGTGCCGACCATGCTCGTCACGCCGACAACGACGAGGCTGGTGGCAATCGCCTGTTTGGGCGCGAACCCGAGTGCGTAGACCAGGACCGGGACGGTGACAATCGAACCGCCGCCGCCAAAGACGCCGAGCAAGAATCCGATGCCGACGGCCGATAGCAGTCCCAGCGTGGTCACGGGCGTCACCAGCTGTGCATCAGGCGGCACTCCACAGGAGGGCGACCGGCAGGTGGCGAAACGCATCGCCGACGCCGACGACACCGGCGGGCCCTTGGCCCGCCGTCGCGAGCACCGTCTCGCCGGTCAACAGGTGATGATAGCGACGCGGCGCGAGCCCCTGGGGAAGCACGATCGCCGTCGATCCCCAGACCTCTTCGCCACGAGGCCACGGCCGGTCGGGCTCACACAGCGCGGCAACCAGTCGCGGAGCGATCGCGATGAGCGTGCCTGATGAGTGCACCCGTGCGAAGGCGACGAGGTGTTCGGCGCGAGGGCCCTCGACGGGCAACGAGGCGTAGGCCCCGCTGCGAAACACCTCCGCGTGGCGTCGCCTGAACCGAAGGCCGCAGGCCGTGAGGAACAGCTTGATAGACCCGTTTCCCGCGTCGGCCAGCAGGTCGGCCAGCGACGCGCCGATGGGCTCGCCCGCTTCGGCGGCGGCGAGGCGGGGCATCAGGTGTTCGAGCGCGCGGCGTCGAGCCTCGAAGTCCACGGGGCGCCGATTGTCCGGGTCCACCAGGCTGAAGTCCCAGAGCTCGGTCCCCTGGTAGAAATCAGGCACGCCCGGCGAGGCGAGCTTCAACACGAGCTGAGAGACGGCATTCACCAAGCCGACATCGCTGATGCGGCGTTGCAAGGGCACAAACGATCCCAGGAACCGCGCCGCGGTTCGGCCGCTCAGCGTCCCTTCGACAAATCGCGTCACGGCGCGGCCGTACGCCTGGTCTTCGTCGATCCAGCTCGTGTGGACCTTGGCTTCCCGGATCGCCTTCCGGAGATACGTGACCATCCGTGCGACGACGTCGGCGGGAGCGACCCCCGGCGGCGGCTCCCCCGACCTGGCGGCTGGCCACATGCCGACCAGTGCCTGGTAGAACAGGTACTCGTCGTTGCGATCGGGCGCCCACACCCCTTCCACCTTGGAGCGGTTGCCGGCGTTGATCCGCATCCACTCCGAGACGGCACGCCGCCAGTCGTTGGGGATCTCGGACAACACGCTGATTCGCAGGCGCGCGTCTTCGCCGCGCTTGGTGTCGTGTGTCGCCGTGGCCACCATCTCGAGAGGCCACTTCGCGAGCCGTCGCTGGTTCGCGTCGTGGAACTCTTCCACCGAGACCCCGAGATGTCCGGGATGTCCGCCCACGTCATTCGCCGACACGAGCACGTGATAGCGATAGAAGGCCGTGTCTTCGACCCCCTTGGCCTGGACAGGGCCGGTGAACTGCTGCATCTTGCGGACGAACCGCAGCAGCTCACCCGCGACGAGATCGTCAGGGGCCTTCTGGACGGCCTCCGACGCGGTGAGCAGGATGTCTTCGAGGAAATCGAAGATCGACTCCTCCATCAGCGGATTCCGGCGGCGCGCCTCGGTCGTGGCCGCCCGAATGGCCTCCCGGTCGAACGGGCTGACGCCGCCTTCGCTGATGTAGGTGCGGTACACCGGAAAACACGCGACCACCTCGCGCAGCACCTTCCGGCAGTTGTCGAGCGTGAAATCCCGCGAGCGCCGGTCGCGTTCGGAGAGGCGATTGAGGGCGTGCGCGAGCACGTTGAGTTCGCTCGCCATCGCCGTGAGCATGATGGTGCGTTTGCTCCAGTACGCGACCTCCGCAAAGGTCTCCTGGCGACCCGTGATCTGACCGTACACGCGGCGCAGGAGCCGGGCCTGACGCCCGTCGATGAAGAGCCCGCCGACCAGGTTGAGGAAGCCGTACCCGGTGGTGCCCGCGACGGGCCATTCCGAGCGCAGGCGCTCGCCTTCAGACAGGATCTTCTCGGCAGCCACGTAGAACGGCGGCTGGCTGTCGTCGTCTGCGGCCTGTGTCACGCCGCAGACCATCGCCTGCAATCGGTCGAAATACTCCGCAGGGTCGTAGAGACCGTCCGGGTGATCGACGCGCAGTCCGGTCACTTGCCCGCGCTCCACCAGGCGCCCGATCAGCCCGTGTGTGGCCTCGAAGACGGCAACCTCCTCCATCCGCATGCCGATGAGCTCATTGATGTCGAAGAAGCGCCGGTAGTTGATCTCGTCGAAGGCCGTGCGCCAGTACGCCAGACGATAGGCCTGGTGCTCGAGCAGCGTGTGGAGCACGTCGAAGCTCGCGCACGCGCCTGGGACGCCATTGGCCTCATTGACGACCGAGGTGACATGCGTGCGGACATCGGGCGACTCGGCCATGAGCCGCGCCAGCCGCTCGCGTGCCACCTCCTTCTCGCGCTGCCGCTCGGCGATGCGGGCCGGGGCCTGCTCGGTGTACACGGGCAGGTTCTGCAACGCTGTGAGGATGCTGAGGTATTCCCGCAACGCCGGGTGTCCGCTCAGTGTCAGCTCGAGCCGGTCCAGGTGCAGTCCGAGTACACGCGGCGACTGGCGAGGGTTGATCGGAAGATCGTGCGAGAAATACCGGAGGTGGAGGGCCCCGTCCTGGACGGCGAGCTTCAGCTCGCCCCGCTCGAGCACGCGCCCGTACTGGTCTCCGAGAATCGGGAGCAGCACCTTGCCCTTCAGCTCGGGTTTCACCGGCGCCCAGTCCACGTCGAAGTAGCCGGCGTACGGCGAGCTCGGGCCGTTCTCCAGCACATCCCGCCACCACAGATTGGCCGACGGGTCGCACGCCATGTGATTGGGGACGATATCGACGATGTGGCCAAGGCCGTGCGCGCGAAGGGCGTCGCAGAACTCCCCGAACTCCTCGGAGGTCCCCAATTCGGGGTTGAGCTGGCTGTGATCGCAGATGTCGTAGCCGTGCGTGCTTCCAGGGTTGGCTTTGAGGTGCGGCGAGCTGTAGCAATCGGTCACGCCGAGTGCGTCGAGGTACGGCACCAGCGCCCGCGCCTCCGCAAAGCCGAACCCTTGACGGAGCTGCAGCCGATAGGTGCTGACGGGTTTACGCCGCGCGTGAGCCATCGGACACCACTCGAAGGATGACTGCACCGGGCCGGCGGAAGATCACGCTCGGCACCTCGGCGGATGGATCGAACATGGGACGCTCGGTTTCTTCGCCGTTCGATCCGCCGATGTACGGAGCATCGTCGGTGGTGAGCACGAGAACCCAGCCGGCGTCGGCGCGGCTCCACGGTTCTTTCGAGATCTCGACGGCGCCCTGCCCCCGGACCTTCAGGACCATGACCAGCGTCTCCGAGTCCACGCCCCGGCGCGCCAGCACGAGCGCATCCTCGTCTGGCGCCTCGACCTCGAAGTCGAGCCACCGCAGCGCGGACTCCTGGCCCCGCAGCCGCAGCAGGTCGCGATACAAGGCGAGCGTGCCCGCGTGGGCCGGAAGCGACTGTTCCTCCCAGTGGAGACGACTCGCGTCGATCGTGGACGGCGCTTGAGGATCCGGGATCTGCGCCCGCGTCGAGGCGTCGGCGAAGGCCGCAAACCGCGAGAACTCCCGTCGTCGCCCCTCGTTGACGAGTTGCCCGAGCTGTTCGTGATGGTCGGTGAAGTACAGGAACCGCGAGCTGGCCGCCCACTCCTGGCCCATGAACATGAGCGGCGTTTCCGGGGCAAAGAGCAGCAGCGCACTCAACGCGCGATACAGCGCCGGCTCGATCTGATGATTGAGCCTCTCGCCGAAGGCGCGATTGCCGATCTGATCGTGGTTCTGTATGCACGCCACCATCCGCCGCACGGGAATGCCGGCCGGATCGGTGCCACGCGGCTTGCCCAGGTACGGGGACATCTCGCCGCGGAAGAACCATCCGCGGCGTATCGTCTGGGCGATGTCGGAGGTCGAACCCGAGTAGTCCTGGAAGTACCCGTCGCTGTCACCTGCGGAAAGCCGCCGCAGTTGGTGATGAAAGTCGTCCGCCCACACGGCGTCGAACCCCCAGCCGTCATGGGCCAGCGGCCGGACGATGACCGCAACGTTGCGTTCATCCTCCGCGATGAGGAGGGTGGTCCGGTCGGCAGCCGACGCCCGCACGTGGATCGCCAGGTCACGGCCGAAATGACAGGGGCTCTCGTCCACCATCGCGTGCGTGGCGTCGAGCCGCAGGCCGTCGGCGTGGTACTCGTGCAGCCAGTGCAGGGCGTTCTCGATGAAAAACGCCCGGACGTGATCGGCATGCTCGCCGTCGAGGTTGACCGCCGCGCCCCACGGACTCTGGTGCGTCGCGGACAGGTAGTACGGGCTGAACGTGGCGAGGTAGGCGCCGTCCGGACCGAAATGGTTGTACACGACGTCGATCAGCACCGCGAGCCCCACGCGGTGCGCCGAATCGACGAACGCGCGCAGCTGATCGGGCGTGCCGTAGCAGCGGGCGGGCGCGAACAGGCTCACGCCGTCATAGCCCCAGCTCCATCGGCCCGGAAAATCGGCAACCGGCATCAACTCGACGACGGTGACGCCGAGGTCGGCCACGTAGGCCAACCGGTCGGCCGCGGCGGCGAAGGTGCCGGCAGCGGTGAAGGTCCCGACGTGCAGTTCATAGATGACGGCTCGATCGAGGCTAATGCCTCCCCAGCCGTGGTCGGACCACGAGAAGCGCCAGGGATCCACCAGCGCGGAGGGCGCGTGAACCCCGTCAGGCTGCGCGCGCGAGGCCGGGTCTGGCAACGGTCCCTCGTTGTCGAGCCGGTACGCGTAGCGGTCGCCCGCCGTCGCCTCGGCGACGGTCACCGCGAAGGTGCCGTCGCCCTGGGACTCGAGCGGGATCTCCCGCCGGTGGGGCCCGGTCGGGTCGAGGACGAGCGTCACCTGGCGGCGCGTCGGGGCCCAGACCCGAAAGCGAAAGCCGCGATCGACTGGCCAGGCCCCGATGGTGGGCTGCCATGGATGAGCTCGCTCCGGCCGTGCCATCAACTCAAGGATTGATCAGTTTCGCCGGGCGCTCACCACTCAACATGACCAGGAGGCTTGAGGCCATCGGGAGGCCGATCCGGGTCCGCCCGCGCCACGACGTACAGATCCTCGGGCATGAGAACGGCACGGCCCGCCAACGCGGCTGCCGCGGCTGCCGTGTCGAGAAGCGCCAACGCCTTGGCCGGAAACACACCCTCCACGGCGCAGGCCGCGTCGGTCACGACTTCCAGCAGCGAGTCCGCAATCGCCACGCCGTGGTGCGCCTCGATCCGCGGCTTGTGCCGCGCCAGCACCTCGGGCACAACACCAAGCGCCAGCTCGGCAAGATCGATCACGGCAAGTCGTCGGCCGAGGGGCGGCGCACTCAATCGCGCGACCGACGCTGCGGACGCAGTCCCGATGAGACGAGACCCCCGGTCGAGGGCTTCGCTCAGCAACAGGGGCGTGTGCGGCGCGCCGACCAGCGCGACTTCGAGATGCTCGAGCGCCACCACCAGTTCCGGCGTCGGGGCCACTTCCCGGAGCATCGATGCAAGCAGCGCCTCACGCTCGGATCCGAAGAGCGTGCCGGCGAGCATCACGCCGAGATCCACGCTGACGATCCTCGTCGCCCGCCGATGCTCGCGTAGACGCCGTGCGACGCCGTGAAGCAGGCTGGTCTTGCCCACACCGGAGACGCCGGTGATCAGCACCAACACCGGCCGCTGCCTGAGGAGTCCGCGACACACCCCATCAATCGCGTCTGCCCGGCCCACGCACGGCTCGTCAGACCCGTCTTCCACGTTCGCCGTCAAGTCCACGCCGTGGCTTTCGAGCAGACCGCCGCGCGGGCCCTGTTTCGCCGCCGGCGGCACCGGCGGCAAACTCGGCGCGCGCCCTCCGAAGCCCAGCGCCTTGAGCGCTCGTTCGACGATGGGCTGCAGATCGGGCTTCCAAGCGGTGCTCACGAACAGAATCCGCCAGCCCCGGTCGCGATGACCCTTGGCAAACGCCTGAGCGACGCCGGGGTCGTCGCCGTGATACCGGAGATCCTCGTCCACGCACACGACAAACGGCAGACTGCGGTCGGGCCGCTTCACCAGCAGGTTCGTGGTCGGCTTGTTGAAGAACTCGGCGTTGGCCGGCACGTTGCGAAACCACGCGGTGTTGTCGTCTGGCACGTCGATTTGCACGCGCTCATCGCGCAGGCGGTTGCGCAACGACCGTTCGAGGGTCAGCATGGCCGTCAGACGACGAGAGGGGGGTCTCTGTCGACGAGGGTAGTCGTGCGGTACCCCCATTGCGCTGTCTCGACAAACGGATTCGAGAGGTCCAGGGAGCGCTCCACATCGTCGAAGACCGCATGCCACGTCGCGACGCATCCTGGGGTCCCCGCCAGCTTGCGGACGGCTTCGCCCCTTAGGCGCGCACGTCCGGCGGTCGGCGGGCTATTGATGGCCTCCTCGACCGGGCGTCGCAGGCCGACCCGATGCGCGAGCACGCCCGGTTGAGCATCGAGGGCCGAGAAGATGCCCTTCGCGCCGAGTCGTCCGAACTTCGTGTCGAGTTCGAACAACTGGTGACGCAGGATCTGAACCTCGTCCAATCGGCTGGGGTCGAGCCCTTTCTGACGGGCCAGCTCGATCGCGTCGTGCGCGGCCGCGCGCTGCGGGTGTTGCCGGTCGAGCTTCAGCCGTGCGGCAACGGAGAGGCGCGCGACTTCCGGCGTTTCGAGCGAATCCTCGAGTCGAGCGAGGGACGAGGTCCAGTCGGCGATCGAATCCCACCGAATCCCACGGCGCTCGACGAACCGCGCATAGAGCCTCCTCTTGATGGCCCAGTCGAGCATGGTGTCGAGCGACCGATCGCGTCGTTCGAGGCGATCGAGCATGTGGCCCCATTCGCGAATGACGTCCCCCGCCCAAGCCGGCATGAACGAGCCGTTGACATGCTTGGCGGCACACCTCAGGTAGTGCCGCTGAAGGGCGACGGCTGACAGGGTGCCTCCGCTCGCCAGCTCCACCCGGACACGGCCGGCCGGGTCGCCCGCAATCGCGTGCAGCGCGTGGACGGGATGTGCCAGCTCGATGCCCGTCCCAGGATGGACTCCCGCATCGATCATCGCGATCACCAGGGCGGTCGTGCCCACCTTGAGCCATGTCGCGATGTCAGAGCACAACGAGTCGCCGCAGATGATGTGGACCCGGTGATAGGCGGCAGCGAGCCTCTCGTTGCGCGTGTGAAAGATGCCGCGATCGCCCGTCGACTCCATCGACACCGCGCTCTCGAAATAGCCGGCGCGGGGCGACACAGTGAACTCGAGGCCCGGCGAGCGCGGGTTGAATCCACCGGCCCCGGTGAACACGAGGCGCGACACGAGATGCGGGATCGCCTGTCGCGCAAGATCCGGCGGCAGCCGTCGGCACAGGTAGGACTCGTGACATCCCCACGTGGCGGGCACGGCCTTGTAGTCCACGTTGCACCGCAGGAGCCAAAGGTCCACGTCATTCGAACCGGCCATGGCGAGCTGGTCGAGCAGGCTCAGGACGATGCGCTCGCCAGCCCGGACGTAGGACACCGCATCCCATGGGTCGAGGCACTCCGGCGTGCAGAATTCGGGATGAGCGCCGCAATCGCCGTACAGGCGAGCGCCGTTGGCGAGGAAGACTCCGCCTCCAGCATCCGGCAAGTGAGCCAGCGAACGCTTCGCGGTGCTCATCAGCTCGTCGACGAGCTTGCGTGGCGGGAGTGTCCGTCGGCCCTGCGCGCCGCCGATGGCGTACTCGGTTTCGAGGCCGAACAGGCTCGCGGCCATGCTACTGGCCTCCCTCCTGCCGGTTCCCAGCCAGGAACAGCTCGCTGTCGGTGGACAGCGCGCGGGCAATGGCCTCGTCCCCGGCAGCGACGAGGCGGTCGGCCTGGGCCGACAGATCATCGTGCTCGCGGTCGCCGGCACGCGAGGGATGGCTGGCCCGCCGATCGGGCAGGTTGAAGAAGTCTCGCAGTCTCATTGGATCAACTCCTTGACGCCCCTGGCCGCGGGCGCGCGGGCCGCCGCGTGAGGGTCCTCCTGTTGCTGCGCCTCGAGGACATCCAGGATCTCGTCCAGCGTCCCCAGGCCCGCGAACACCGGTTCGGCGTCGGCACGCCCGAGGCGTCCGGGATGGGGCATGTCGAACGGGCGCAGTGCTGCACGCGCGCCGCCGCCGCGAGTCCGGATGAGCATCGAGTCCCAGTCGACGCGTTCGATGTCGCCGCGCTTCACCGTGCGCAGCAGCATCGCCCTGGTCCAGGCGCGGGTGTCGTCCGGTGGCGCGACGGTGAACCGGTCGATATCTTCGTCGCTCACGAGACGGTCGACGCCCCCGTTGGCTTCACACGACCAATACAGCCCGTCGTGCTCGTCGAGGCTGGCGTAGACGTGGTCGAGATGCCGGATCGGAGCAGCCGTCCAGTCCAGCTCGGGTCGCCGGTGCATCACGCGGCCGAGCAGCGAAAGCTTGAGGGCCCAATCCACCCGCCTCGCGAGTGCCGGAAAGTCGCGAGCCTCGAGTCTCTGCAGCGTGTCGTCCCACAAGGCCAGGATCTCGCGTGCCCGCGGGACCACTTCGTCGAGCTCCCCGGATTCCGCAAATGCCGCCGCCTGTTCCCAGAACCGCCGCTGCAGTTCGACGGCCGTGACTCGCGTCCCGGACGCCAACGCGGCCCGCACGCTCAGCAGCGGGTCGCGACTCCAGAGGCTCAGCGCTTCGAGCGGGTCGTCCAGCACGAGCGTGGCATCGACGTGCTCGGCTTCGATCATCGCGAGCACGATCTGGGTCACGCCAACCTTCAACACGCTGGCGACGTGGCAGAGCGTGCTGTCGAAGAAGATGTTGTGCAAGCGGGCCAGCCCTTTGCCGGCGAGCGGTTCGTCCCGGCTGTTGACGATCGGGCGGCAGAATGTTGTCTGCTGTCCGGTCAGCGTCTCCATGAAATCCGCGCGCTGCGACAGTTGGAACGTCGCGTCCGGGCAGCCGTCCTCCGCGCCGACTTTCCCCTGGCCGGTGAACGTGATGCTCGACACCTGGTACGCCGCGAGATAGAGCAGGTAGTGCATTCGACGTCGGAAGATGTTGTCCCAGGCTTCTCGCGTGATCAGGAAGTCGAGATGGCTGCCGTAGGAATGGCCGCGGCCGTCCGAGTTGTTCACGAGCGCGTACAGCCGCCGGCCTGATGGCTGCGCGGCGTTGGCGGCCAGGAGGGCCCGGCGTGTCAGGCGAAGCATCGCGTGCCAGCAGGCCACGTGGTCGAACGCGCTGGTGACCTCCGGCAGGCACAGCTCGAGATGATCGAGGTCGATGTACGCGCACCCGCCGTTCTCCGGCAGAAACCGCCGCTCCATGTCCTGGGGATCGACGGGCTCGTCGCTGACCCCTCGTCGGTCGCTCGCGTCTGCCGTGCTCTCCGAGATGTCCGCTGCCGCTTCGTTCGCCTTGCGTCGGGCGGTGCACGCGCTGCACGCGCACGTGCTCGAGACGCTCGTCATCGAGCGCGCGGGCACGCCTCTGATGCCTGCGAGCAGCGCTCGGGCCGCCAGACCGGGTGAATCGAGCGGTGAGGCGGCGCCGAGATAGAAGTTCCCCAGCTCGATGTCAGCGCCGCACACCTTCACGACCCTTGGCGGCCGCCGCCGTCCTGCACATTCCTGGCTCATCACCCGCTCCATCTCCCTCATCTCACTCGTGCCCAACGCCCCGCGAGTCGCGCCGGCTCGACCTGCCCGCCAACCAGCCATCGCCACTCAGGCTCTTCCGCGATCTGCGGCGCCTCGCGCGCTACGCCACGTTGAGATATCTGTGCGTGCGCGCCGCTTTCCGGCGAATCGGCTCGACGCGCACGACGTCCACGTCCTGCGGCAGGTCCGACAGGTAGTTTCGACAGTTGGCTGACGTCAGGACGCCAGCCATCTCGTGCACTTCCCGGTCGACCGCGTCCAGGAGATCCGCCGCAGCGATCCCGCCCCGATCGGCGGCCGTCTCGCGCGCCCACGCACTGGTGCGCGCCAGGCTGGCAATCTTGCCGAGCACCGCACCGTTGACCAGCTCACGCGCCTCGATGACCCGCCGTTTGCCATCCCGAAACGTCACGGCCGCCACAGCGGCTCCGGCGTTGGGGGCATAGAGACGCGAAATCGCGGCCTCGATCACGCCGTTTCGCGCGGCCGCCTGGTCGGCGCCCGCGTACGGCAGGTCGGCGGGCAGATACTTTTCCAGGATGGCGCGCGCCGCCTGCATCCGCGGCCGCGGGACGTCAATCCTGAGGTCGCCAAGCCGCCCCGGTCTGGTGAGCGCTGAATCAAGGGCTGCGAACCGGTTGGTGGCCGCCACGACCAGGACGTTCCCTCGTGAGGCGAACCCGTCGAGCTCGGTCATGAACGCCGTGAGCACGCGATCGTCGACCCGCAGCAGCGTTTCTCCCCGCGCCGCGCCGATGGCGTCCACTTCGTCGAAGAACATTACGACCGGCACGTCGGGCTGACGTTCAGCCGTCTCTCGTGCGACGCGGAATGCCTCTCGATAGTTCGCCTCGCTCTGCGCATACCACATGCTGTGCAGGCTGCCTGGCGGGATGTTCATGAACCGCGAGCAACCCGACGGCGACAGCGTGGCCAGCCAGTTGGCGAGCGCCTTGGCCAGCATCGTCTTGCCGGTGCCCGGAGGCCCGACGAGCAGCAGGGACCTGGGCGGCCGCACCTTGTACTTGCGGGCGAGATCCGGTCGCTCGAAATGCGTCCGGATCACCCTCTTCACCTCTTCGATTTCGCGATCGAGCCCTCCGATGTCCTTGAAGGTATCCGGCGGCGTGTCCTCCAGGAACAAGTGCGCTCCCGCGGACCTCTCGAGCGCTTCGAAGGCCATCCACGCGTGGCGATCCCAGCGCACCAGGTCACCGCGGCCGACGGCCGTGCCGCGAAGCGGCATCGCCGCTTCGACGACAAGCTCTTCGCCGCGCGACGTGATCACGAGCCGGCCGTCTCCGGTCACCCGATCGACGCTGGCAATCTCGCCGCCGCGTGTTGATAACGCCGCCGACCCGACGATCACGTTGAGTCGCTCGCTGAGCAGCACCTCGTCGCCTGCGGCGAAGTCGGCCAAGGACACGTCGTGTGCGGCACCAACCACGATCCGGTCCGTCCCATGGACGACGACGGCGGCCTGGCCCTCGGGCGTGGTGGTGATCCCGACGAAACGAGCGGCGTGCCACGGAGGCATCAGCAGCTTTCGCACAATCTCCCGCAGCTCCAGCTGCACCTCGCGTGCTCGACGGAGTCCGGTCCGCATCCGGTCGGTCTCCTCGAGAAAGAAACGATCGAGGATCGCTTGTCCGTCGGGCGACGCCGATCGCAGCTGCTGCACCATGGCAAGCCGCCCCTCCGGTGTGAGCGCTTCGTCTTCGGACCGAAGCCTTCTGAGCAGCTCCGCGACGTGGACCTCAAGCCGTTCGGTACTGGACATCTTCTTCGTGCCTCCCGACACTCTTGCCGCACTCGGTCATGGCCTGGACGCTGCCACTGACCGCCACGTTCCTGGTCGCGCCGAGCACCGCGAATCCGCGCGGCGCGATGAGGCCCCGACGCCATCCGAACAGCGAGAACGTCGGGCCGGATGTCAGATCGTTCACCAGCAGGCCCAGCGAATACGCGGACGGAAACATCGTCCGGTGCAGGGCGCGGTCGTGCTCGCTGAAGAACCCCTCGGCCAGTGGACAGACGGCCTGCTTCTCAGGCGAGCACTCACGGCACCACACGCGGACCGGATGCGAATGCCACCAGCCGAGCATCACCTCGTCACGCCGGCGGAGCGCGATCGCCGCCCGCACGTCGGTCCACGTGTCGTGCGTGAAGGTCAGCCTCGACGCCGTGGCTTCCGTGTGCCTCGCCGGCACTTGCGCGGTCACTTCGGCGATGACCTGGCGTGCGCCGGAATCGCGCCACAAACGGCCCACCAGCACGCCGCCGGTCTCGCGCTCGTCGGCGCCGCGTGCCAACGTGGCGGCCTCGTCCAGCACGCGTTCGGGCATCAGCACTGCCATGTCGCCAGCCTCGGCCGGTCCCCGGACGGGTCCGTGTGGGAACTGCTCGAGCCGACCCTCACCCAGCACCGGCGGTCCCGAGACGTCCTCGGCCGACAATTCGAGGCCCTCGGTCAGGTCCGGCGGCGGTTGGCACGGATAGGCCGCGGCGACATACACGACGCGATCGCCTTTTGCGACGGCATCCTTCGACACGAAGTACGCCGTCGCGAGCTCGGCTTCGCGCTTCAAGTAGCTCGTCCCGAACTGCTCGGACGATTCGCCCGCGACACCGGCGAACCGCACGCGGAATGCCTCGACGTAGGGCTGGCCGAGCGTCGTGTGCCAGACGGGCTCGATCGCCGTCGACGCCTCGCCCGAAGCGCCGGCGGCCGAACCGTCTCGGCAGAGCGCCAGAAAGCGAACCCATTCCTCCGCCGGCGTCCAATCCACGGCCAGCGCGCGATCGAGCGCGACCTGCCCGACCGAAGATCCGTCCGGTCGGAACAGCTCGAGGGTGTACCGATAGTGGCCGGACATCGGCTCGAACCCGCTCAACGACGGCCGAGCGTCGCGCCGGGCCGGGCGCGTGCGCTGCCGGCGTCGATGTTCGGTTGGAGAATCACGTGGTCGCCGCTCGGTTTGAGCGCCTCTTGCAGCGATTCGGACGCGTGCAAGTGTCGCCCCTCTCGCTCGAGCAACGCGTGATAGGTCAGCGGCTGCCCGCCGACGTCGTTCTTCGGAAGCTTCATCTTGGCGAGCAAGGCCTGCACCAGCTCGCCCACGCTGCTGTCACCGGGGACGTTGGTCACGTTGACGACTTTCTGCCCCGAGACGTCGCTGGCCTGCAGCGCGATTCCCCCGTTCTTGTGCATCATGGCTGTCCATCCTTCCCTGTCTCTCTCCACCTGTCGTACGGGCCATTCCGGCGGCACGAGCCCGTCAGCTCGAGGAACCGGACGGCAATGGCTTCGTCTTGCAGCACGTCGATCTCCCGTGCGTACAGCCGGCACGCGGCCGCAAGCGCGTGCAGCCCTTCGTCGAGCTCGCCTGGCGCTGGAGGCTCGGCAAACGCGACCTCGAAGCGTGCGGTCAGCGTCTCGCGGCCCGTCACCGCCGCCCGCGCAAATCGCAACGTGTGGCACGACGACAGCAGCAGCGCGCCGACCGCCTCACGCACCAGAAGCGATTCAGCGTCGATTGAGGCAGCCTCGGCCGACACTCGGACGCCGCCGCCGCCCACAGGCTCGAGCATGGCTCGGTGACAGGCGTTGTCGACGTCCAGCTCGATCGCCAGCGCTCCGGAGTCGCGCTCGATGACCGACCATCCGGCATCGCGGCACGAGTCGGCGAGGCCCTGGTTCCTCACTGCTTCGTCCTCGAGCGCCCTCGTGCCGAGCGCGGCGTGTGAGCCGCCGCAGCCATGGGTCAACCGCTCGGACGCCAGCTTGAGCCCGGCGCACGCCTCGTTGATCCGCTCGGCCAGGGGTACCCCCTCGCACAGCAGCACGTCGCTCCGCAGGCCGAGCGACCACGTGTCGAGCGAGAGGGCAATGCGGCTCGATCCTCCGAGGCCCTCGTTGTGCCGCAGCAGCTCGAGCGTGTCGTTTGGGACGCCGCCGGCCTGGGTCGAGAGCGACACCCAGCGTTCGTCGGCTCGCACATCGACTGCCATCGGGCGGCCGTTCGCCAGACCGACGCGCCACCGCCAGGGTCGCGTCTGCTCGACGTTCTTGGCAGACGCGCGCAGGGCCTCGGTGATGCGGATCTCGAGCTGGCCGTCCCTCATGACGTGCCGTCCACCTGGATGGCGATCGCCCGGCGCTTGAGCGGTCGCCGGTCGATCGGGAAGCGATCGTCGTGACTGCGTGCCCACGCGCAGGCCTCCCGATTCAGGGCGTCGTCTTCGCGCATCGTGACCTTGACGTAGGTGAGGATCTCGAAGCACTGGTAGAGCAGATCGACGAGCCGCGTGCCCGGCTTCAGCCTCCCGACGCATATCGCGCTGCCTCTCACGTTCGGGTGAAACACGGTCTGCGGCCCCAGCAGCGTGAGCACTTCCGCCGGATGCGCACGGCGCAGGTAGTCGGACGGAAACGACACGCCGATGACGAAGTGATCCCGCTCGGCAATCTCGCCGGTGGCGAGCTGGACCAGTCCCTTGCAACGAAACTCGGCCAGGTAGTGACGTGGAAGAGGACCGTCGCAGGGCGTCAGCCGAAGCAGGTCGCTCGAGGCGGCGAGTTCCGTTCCTTCCGCCAGCTGCTGAGTGAGAAATCCGTTCAACACCTTGTCGTGCTCCACCGTAGCTCCCCTCGCGATCCGGCCTCGAGGCGTCTAGCGAGGCTCCGCCTCGGACCGCCGAACATGGCGGGATGGCTTCGCCTCGCTAGAGGCAGTGCTGGCTTTGCCCAGCCTCCGGCCGGGCGAGAACACTTGACTCAAATGGTTGGAAATCTGCAGAGTCAAGTTTTCTAGGCCCTCAGCGTCGAATGCCGAATCCGCATGTGATCGTCCGCACGTTGAAGTGGCTGAACGGACTCACGCCGTGGAAACGCAGCTCACTCACCTCGACGGCCACGTAACCGTCCTCGTCCGGCCATGTCAGCCATTTGATGCCGGCTCCCAGCGTCCACCCCGGCAGCAGCCGGAACGTCTGGTCGTCGATGTTGTCGAGATCCGCCGAGACGAGCGCGCTCACGAGGCCGCCCGCGAGAAACGGCCGTACCCGGCCGCTCCCGAGCGCGCGTCGAAACGGATAGAGAAGCGCACGGCCCGCCACGAGGGCCGGTGGCCTGCCGTGGTTCGGAAAGCGGACACCGAATTCGTTCTTCACGGCGATCGCCGAAGACACCGACGTCAGGGCCGCTTCTATCCCTAGGACGTCCCCGTGCAACCCCAGGCGCGCCGAGAACACGCCGCCGTGGCCGAGTCGGCCGACGAGCTGCTCGCCGCCCGTGGCGTTGGTGTCCAGCCCTACGACCTTGCCGGCCAGCAGCAAACCACCGTCCATGCCCATCTCGAACCTGGTCGGCGTCACCAGCTCCCGCGTCTGCGGTGCCTGCCCGAAGGCAGGCGTGGTGCTCCCCGTCACCAACGCCACCAGCATCGCCGCCGCACACTTGCCACCCTTCATCTGTCCCCCTCGATTCGAGACTACCCGCGCTCCCAATCACACGGCCGCGGATGTGGTTGCATCACACCGGGCTCGCACGTCGATTCCGAGCGCCCAATCGCTCACGAGGCCCTGCCTCAGACCGCCAAGCCTGTGACGTCAGCAGGGCCTCGTGAGCCATGTTGTGGTCTTGCCCCGCCTCCGGCGGGGCAGTCGCCTTGACGGAGAAACCTGACTCATCTTGACAACATTCGGGGCCGTCAAGGCTCCTCGGCGCACCCGATCTCACGCCACCCGAATCGGGCCGGGCCTGCTCGCTGCATCACGTCAGGTCAACTCCAAGCAGGTACTGCCGTTCGCCCTCTGGGCCACTCACCGTGCACAAGTCCCCGCCGCGCAGCCCCAGGCGCGAGAGCGGCCGTCTGAGCATCCGGCTGGGCATCGACGTCATCTCCACGCGTTCCCTCACGTCGAATCCGCGCGCCTGCATGAGACCGCCGCACGCGCGGCATCGCGCGACGCCGTTCGTCCACGAGCGACCGAAGCGCCAGAGCTGACGTGTGCGACCGCACGCGGGATTCGCACAGCTCACCTCGCGGGCGAAGCGCATGCCCGCCACGCCAAGGACCAGCCCCTGTCGTCGGCCGATGCCGTCCATCGAGGCTCGATCGATCAATGCGCCGAGCGTCATCGCGTTCGGCCCCTCAGGCAGCCGCGAGATTTCCGGCGGACGATGCGGGTGCATCCGGCAGCCCTCGCGGCGGCGGAACGCGGTGACGTAGTACTTGAGCGATGCGGCATCGAGCAGCAGTTGACGACCGATCGCCGCATGGGCCGTGTCGCCGCGGAGCAGCTTGTGGCACTCGACGGCTTCGAGCGATGCGGCCAGCGCGCCGAGACACGACAACGCGTTGGTCGGCGCGGGTGTTCGCCCCCTGACCACTCCTGTCGAGCCCTGACACGGATAGACCTGTTCGAGCGCGGCATAGTCCGCATCACTCCACGCACATTCCAGGCAGGCCGTGTCGAGCGCCGGCACGTAGACGTTCACACGAGCCAGCAAGGCCGCAGGCTCGACGCCCGCATCAATCCACGGCACCCCGAGCCACCAGGCGGCCTGATTGACATGCTGCCTGGCCGCTCGCGAGTCGAGGCAGGCGACCATCACGTCCGCCTGCAACCGGCCGAGCGGAAGCTGCTCGATTGGTTCCGCGATGGCGACGACGTCGACGCCAGGCTGCGCGATCCGCCGCACGCGCGCGCGCTGCACGAATGCCTTCCGCCGCCCGACGTCGGCCCGGGTGATGTCCTGTGAGCCGACGTTTTTCGCCTCGTACCTGTCCGGATCGACCAGCGTGATGCGGCCGATGCCCTCCATCCGCGCCACGTGCGTGGTCAGATGCGACCCGATGTTGCCCCCGGCCCCGACGATGAGGATGTGCTTGCGCACGTCAGAGATCCTCGGGAGTCCACTGATAGCCCGCGTTCAGGCTCGTCGGCTGCGGGCACAGCGCACATCGTTCGGCGTAGGTCCAGCACTCGAGCGTTTCTTCCTGGTGGTGCCAGACGCCGCACCCCGGGCAGCACACAGCCGGTGCGGCTGCGGCAATCTCCTGGCGGCAGCGCGGACAGAGGAGCGGCGTGCTCGACGCCGGGCACGGCTCGACCCTGGTGAGACGCTCCGTCGAGAAGTACGCCTTCTCGAGACCGGCCACGTGCAGCTCGTCGCGGTCCGACAGCACACGCACGCCGTTGGGCACGGGAATGCCGTTCACGGTGACCCGATGGGGAGACGCCAGCAGCGTCCAGATCTCGAGGCCGGCGTGGGTCGAGCAGACAAGGGCCGCGGTGGCCGGCGGCTGCTGGTCGAAGGATCGCCGCGCGCCGGAGCGCTGCTCGGACGACTCGAACACCCCAGCGGCCGGAAGAGCCTGACCGTCCAGCTCCAGACGCTCGCCGAGCGGGAGCACCGCCCACTCGTCGAGGCCGCTCCTCACCCATAGATGTGCCACAGCCCGCCTCCCCCTTCTCTTCTTCACGCCGTCCACACGGACGACCGTCGCCTCAGCGCCACCCGGACGCCCAACCGGCGGCTCGTCTGCACGAGCATCGGGCTGGCGTGTCCGCGGGCAGACAGCTCGCGGCGCAAGCGGTAGACCAGCTGCGTCACCGCGTGCCGTCGGTAGCGACGCCCCGACTTCTTCTGCAGTTGCTTGGCGACTTCGTCCAACCCCTTCCAGGCCACGAGCCCGTCTTCGCTCGGACCACCGTCGTCCGCCAGGATCGCCAGCAGGTCGGTCAGCAGCGGAGACAACGGGAACGCTTCTGCCTGATCGACGCGAATGAGTCCCCAGTCGTCGTGGCGCCGGCGGACCGCGATCTCCGCGGCGCAGACCTCGTCTGTCGTCACGAGCCGTCGGCGACGGGTTGACTCGCCAGATTGGCGCGCAGGCCCACTGCCCGGTGCGAGCGCGCGTTCCAGATCGGCAAGGTCGCACGAGAGGGCGTCGGCCAGCTCCTCGGCGCGCCCCAAGCGGTCGACCAGCAGGCGCTGGCGCCGTGCGAATCGCTGAAGGAACTGCTGGACATCCATGATGGTGGCGCCCCTCGGGTCGCGCTCCAGCTCATCCGAGTGCCAAGGTCGTGCCACCATCGCGCAGGGTGTCCACGCGGTCCATGCAGCCAACTTGTGTCGAAGAAACCGAATCCACGGCGGCGCCGCATTCACGCGGCGGTGAGATCCGCCGCGGTGAGTTCGGACTCGCAAGGTGAGTTCAGACGACGTGCCTGCCGGCGCAAGCCGCTCGAGCCCCTCAGACCTGGCGAGGCTTCGCCTGGCGCACCGCTTGCACCGCTTCGGTCGTTGGAGTCCTGCTCGTCTGTCGAACCATGGAGTGGAAATACCTTCAGGATGCGTTCCGTCGAATCGGCGCACGACTGGAGTGTGAGGACGACCGTTCGTGGTGCTCAGGGCGCCCGCGTTTCGTCATCACCGTCCGTCGTCACCAGCGGCGCGGCGAGTGCTTCGTCATGTCGGCCGAGCACGTGGCTCTCGACGTCATCGACGTGTCGAACCTCGACCGTCAATTGCTCTTGCTGGCCCGCGGCCTGGTGCGAATCGGCGACCGATACGAGTACCAACTCGGTCAGAAGTTCCTCTGCGGTCGAGATGGCCGGCACTGGTTCGTGGCCACGGTGCGTGAGGACTACATCCTGGAGATCATGCAGGGCGAGCTGATCCGCATGTCCCCGGCGGTGCACACCGTCGCCGAGGCCAGAGCCTCCCTCAAGCCGCGCCGCGTCATCGAGTACGAGGACGCCTGGCGGCGAGGCCGCTTCCGCGGCAGGCCGGGCGCCGGTCGCGTGCGACGCCAGGGCGAATGGTTCTTCATCCCCAGGCCGGATCTCCTGATCCGTCGTCGCACCGCCAGTCGACGCGGCCGGCTGGCCAGATCGCGCGGGCGTCCTCACGTCGTCGACTACCTCGCTGGCGACGCTCGCAACCTGTCGCAGCGTCCGTGGCACACGGTCTATGTCGCCGGCGCCGTGCGTCATCCCGACCACCGTACGCTGCACCTTGGTTGCTGGCACGAGGTCGCGATGAGCGCGGAGCGATGGGCGGACGGGACCTACCGCGCGCTGTCGAGCGATTGATCGGGAACGAAAAGCCTCACTCAGCCGGCATCTGGTCCAGGGCCCGTCGATAATCTTCCTGCAGCTCGTAGACGCCGCCGTACACCTTGCGAGCGTCGGGACCCGATCCCTCGGTGGTGACCGCCACGTGGGTGCACTTGGCTTCCAGGAAATCGAAATCGGTGAGCGTGGCGTAGAGCTGGTCCCACATGTCGCCGGCCGAGGTCTGCTGGTAGGGCAGCTCGGACAGCTTGCGGATGTTCGGCGTCCTTGCCTCGCCCATGACCAGCGCCTGTTCGCCGAAGTACTCCGCGAGCGCCCGATGGCGGCTGGCCTTCACCGGGTTCAGGTACCGGTCTCGCGCCACCTGATCGAGTTGCCGATGGAAGAACGCGAACAGACTGGTTTCATCCGCTCGCCGCTCGGTCAGGTACGGACGAAGGTCGAAGTACAGTCGCGACCAGATGACGACGGGGAGCTGTTCTTCGGGAGGCCGGTGGTACTTCCGGATTTCGGCCAGCACCGCCGGATCGCGCGAGAGCAGCTGGATCATCTCGTCTTCGGTCAGCCCATGTCGGGCCGCCGTGAGCGACCCGAGGCTCGCGGCCACCAGCGCTTCCCCGTGGTGCGTGCGCCTGGCCAGGCGGTCGAAGAGCTGCTGCACGAGCTGAAGGACGTTCGCGGCGAGCGGTGTGCGGCTGAGATCGTCGAAGGATCGCCAACGCCGGGCCTCCTCGAAAGCCAGCTTCAAGTACAGAGGTCGCCGGCATCCGCGAAACGCTTCGAGGACGAGTCGCCACTGCCCGGTCGAATCGGCCGCTGTCGGCGCGCGCCCCTTCAGCGTGCGTTCGACGTCGTCGAGCCAGTGTCTCAAAAGCTGATCGGCTTCGTCGACGAGCATGTCGTCGAGCGAGAAGCGACATTCCTCTGGCAGCCGCCGCTTGAGCACCGCGTCGGTGTCGCCCGGCTCGGTGGACGAGGACACGATGAGGCGGACGTTGGGAGGCAGATCGACGGGCAGCCAGATGAGATTGCGCGCGTAGTCGGCGTCCGAGAGCTGATCGAGACCGTCGAGGAAGATCATGAGCGGCTTTCCCGTCGTCGCGGAGGCCAGCCTCTTCGGCACTTCCTGAACGAGCTCCCTGTAGTCGCTTGGGGTCGCCTCTTCACTGCCGTAAGCCCGGGCAATCTGGCGGCACAGCTTGTCGAGCAGTTCCCGCACGACGCTGGAGCCTGGCGTCCAGCCGATGAAGCGGGACACCACGACGGCTCCGGGGTGCAACCGCCGGGTTTGCTCGGCTGCCTGCGCCATCAACGCCGACTTTCCCGAGCCTGGCTCGCCGGACAGGGCGAGCGGTCGTGGGTCGGTGCCATTCACGTAGTCGGCAATCCGCTGCAACGCCGCGACGCGCCCGACGAAGATGGACCGCTCGGGGGCTCTCTTCGAACGCAGGCGCTCGCGCGCGAACTGGTCGTGCGCGGCGATCTCCTCGTCGACTTCGGTGGTCTGGCTCTGTTCTCTCGCCGTCCGGGCCGCCTCGATCTCCCGCACGATCACCGCGCTCAACGCGCGCTCGACGTCCCGGCACAGCCCATCGAGGTGCGTGATCGTGATCGGCGGCTGCCCTTCATGAAACACCGCTCGGCGGAGCTGTCCTTCGACGGCGAGGCGCGAATCCGCGTCCATCGATTGCACGCGAGGGCTCAGTCGGAACGATGCCTCATCGACCCGGTCGTAGGAGGCCTCAACCGTGGCGCGCAGGTTGTCCAGGCGTGCCACGGCACGGCGGTCGGCCCGCGCCTCCGAGAGCGTCCGCTGCTCGGACAGGTGGGCATGCAGCGCGGCCCACTCTGCCGCGCTCAGCGTCGGCGGAAGCTGGCGCCACTCGGCGGTGCACGAGAAGACGTGCTCCGGCGGAAGCGCCGTAATCAGCGTGGTCTTCAGCTGACTCAGCAGCGCATCTGATTCGTCGTCGCCGGTCAGCCGCTCGGCGGTCGCACCGGTCGCCGGATGTCGCGTGAGATCGCGGTACCCCTCTGCCGTGGCGTCGCGGGGTAGACCGTTGATGGTCCTGAAGAAGCAGAAGACGTGTTCAGCGGCATCGCGAACCCCCAGGGCGCCGCGCGCAATCTCCTGGGCGGTGGCCGACCCGCCATACTTCAGCCGGCGCCACTCGTCGAACCGCAAGGCGGTGACCGCGTCTTCGAGGATGGCGCGTAGCGGGCGCTCGACCTCGGATTCCCAGACCTGTCCGTCTTCGTAGCGGTCGGTTCCCCGCTCGTCCGACGCCCGAGAGGCGAGCACGCAGGCACCGGGTGGATTGCCGCCAGCCCGCGCATTCTCATCGAGCGAGTACCACGCTTCCAACATGCGCAGGCGCCGCTCACCCGTCTCACCCTGGTCACGAAAGTGTTGGACGATGAGGTGCCACTCGTCGGCCGGAATCTCCGGCGGAAGGGGCCGCCAGCCGTAGCGGTCGCCGAGCAGGACGAGAAAATTGGGCCGGGGCGTGACATCCTGGCAGCGCCTGATCTCATCCAGGCAGATGCGCATCGTCTGCTGATCGAGCGCGGCTTCGTCGCGGACGCCCCACCGCAGGTCGATCGCCTGGAAGCGCGCGCCGTGGTCCTCGCAAAGCTTGCGCAGGGCGGGGAACACCGTGCGATGGAGCGCGTTGCGCTCCTCCCTCAAGTCGGTGAAGGTCGAGCTGACGAACAGGCGAAACGTCAGAGGCGTCAGGGGCATGACTGTCGTTTCAGCGGCCATCATCCTACCTCGATACGCGGCGACCGTCTGCCCCGGGGGGCCCAATCACAGCGAGTGCAGGTGATTGGCGCGAGCCCCGGGAGACATGGCGACCGCTGACATGGGTCCCCAACCCCCGCAGGCCGCCAGGTGTGACGAGAGGAAGAGCGGGTCCGGGTGTAGAATCCCGTGGCTCGGACCGTTCGACGCGTGAGCAGGAGCCAATCCCATGCAAGGATTCGGTCAATTCATGAAGGCCGTCGGCGTGGCGGTCGTCATGGCCAGCTTGCTGCACGGATTGCGCTCCGGAACGACGCCGGGAACCGCCCTGCATGCCGTCGGAGAGGTTGGTTTCCATCTGACCGTCGTGTTCACGGTCGCGCTGATCCTGGCGCCACCGGCCGGGAGCCTCCTCATCATCACCATCGCCGAAGGCTTCCGGCGCACCTGTCGAGCAGACACAGTGCTGCGGGCGGCGATCGCCCTCAAGCGCCTTTGCTGGCTGCTGCTCGTCGTCAGCGTGTGGCTTCCCGTGCATGCGTACGCCAATCTCCAGTGGCCTGGGTGGCGCATCGCGTACGTCTACGCAGGGGTCGCCGGCGCCATTCTTGGTGGCTTGTCGATGGCATCCACGATTACGGCTGATGTCCGTCAGCGAGTCGCGAGGATCTGATGAACACGACGTTCCTTTGGCCCACGCTTGCCATCCTCGTCGTCATGACCATTTGGCAGACCGCGTACAACCTGCGGCGGTTCTCACAGGGCCGGCAACGCCCGCCACGAAGGCCGCTTCTGGCGCTCGCGTTCGGCTGTGTCGCTCAGTGGGGCGCCATTGCCGGCTTGGCCGTGCTGGGCTACGCGACGGCCGGCATCGTGGGGGGCATCGCGGCCCTCCTGGCGATGCTGGTTTTGCCGATGGCGGCGACCTTCGTGATCGCAGCCGCCACCGGTCGCATCCGTCGCATCTAGCCAGCTCCGAAGGCCAAAGTCGATCCGAATGAGACAAGTTTTCGCGAATGGCCGCAGGAGATGGCCGGCCCCGCGGAGCGGGGCCAAGACGACAACGAGGGCACCAGCGAGGGTGCTCGTCGGTTTCAGGCCTCCACCGTCGCCAGCGACGACCCCACGGGGACCAAACGCGGCACAGATGCCACAGTTTGGTCTC
>JBQTIE010000147.1:0-22787 GCA_052389315.1 Acidobacteriota bacterium | reverse complement strand
AAGCTCCGCGGCAACCGATCCCCCGTTCCCGAACCCCGGCCCCGCGTTGCGGGCGCCGCCCTGGTCGAGCCCGCTGTGCCTGGCCGATCCGCGCGTTATGATCACCCCGCCGCGCCCGGTGGCCTCGCGGCGGCCGAGCGAGCCTCCCATCTCCACGGGCTTTCCGGTGACGACCGCGGTCGAGGTGTGTCCGACGTGCATGGAGTAGGTATCCATGAACCACGCCATCACTTGCTCATTGGTGTTGATGTCCGGCGCCGGCACGTCTTTTTCGGGACCGATCGCATCGATGATCTCCGCAGTGTACCGACGCGTGAGCGCCTCGAGTTCGCGCCTCGACATGCGGCTGGGGTCGCACACCACACCGCCTTTCCCGCCGCCGAACGGAAGCTGCGCGACGGCGCACTTCCACGTCATCCACGCCGCGAGCGCCGCCACTTCGTCGAGCGTGACGCCGGGGTGGAACCGGATTCCGCCTTTGGCCGGTCCGAGCGTGATGTTGTACTGGCACCGGTACCCCGTGAACACCTCGATGCTGCCGTTGTCCATCTGCACCGGGCACGAGACGATGATCTGTCGCTTGGGGGTCGTCAGGATCTTCCAGATGCCGGGATCGAGGTTGAGAAAGCGTGCCGCCCCTTCGAACTCCTGGAGCATGGCCGCGAAGACGCTGTGGTCTGATGACATGGGACTCAGAATGATGAGCTCGACGGTATCCGAGCCGGATGGTTCCGGCTGCGGCAAGCAGTCCACGCTAGCGCCCGGCCGGCCGGTGTGTCAAACGCGCCGCCAGCGGGCAGGGTGCACCTTCCCTATAATGAACGTGAGATGAAGCCCGTTGCCGAGAGGTCTGAGACCGACAAGGAGCGGTGGGCGCGCGAGGTGGTCGCCCCCGCGCTGGCGAAGTCACAGGAGCGTGGCGGCCCGTTCACCACGGTCTCTGGCCGTGCGATCGAACGGGTGTACGGCCCCGAGGACGTCGAAGAGCTGGATTACGGACAAGGCGTCAACAACCCCGGCGAGTTCCCCTACGTTCGGGGGATTCACCCCAGCGGCTATCGCGGCAAGCTCTGGACGATGCGGCAATTCGCGGGGTTCGGCACCCCTGAGGAGACCAACCGCCGCTACCGCGACTTGATCGCCGCCGGCGGTACCGGCCTGTCGGTCGCCTTCGACCTGCCGACCCTCATGGGCCGCGACCCCGATCATCCCTTGGCGCTCGGTGAGGTTGGCAAGTGCGGTGTCAACATCACGTCCCTGGCCGACATGGAGCAGCTGTTCGAGGGCATCGCGCTCGCCGACATCACCACGTCGATGACGATCAACTCACCGGCGCCGATGATCCTCGCGATGTATCTGGTGGTGGCCGAACGCCAGGGAGCGGACTGGGGGCAGATCTCGGGAACGATTCAGAACGACATCCTGAAGGAATTCATCGCCCAGAAGGAGTACATTTTCCCGCCGCGCCCGTCGATGCGCCTGATCACCGACATCTTCGGGTTCTGCGCCGCCGAGGTCCCGCGCTGGAACACCATCTCGGTGAGCGGATATCACATCCGCGAAGCGGGCTCGACGGCGCTCCAGGAGCTGGCCTTTACGCTGCGGGACGGCCTCGAATACGTGCAGTACGGCGTCGAGGCGGGGCTGGACGTCGACCAGTTCGTGCCTCGCATGTCCTTCTTCTTCAACGCACACAACGACTTCTTCGAGGAGATTGCCAAGTACCGCGCCGCGCGGAAGCTATGGGCCGAGGCGATGCGGGACCGATTTGGTGCCAAGGACCCACGATCGTGGCAGCTTCGCTTCCACGCCCAGACAGCGGGCGTCTCGCTGACGGCCCAGCAGCCATACAACAATGTCGTTCGGACGGCCCTGCAGGCCCTCGCGGCGGTGTTGGGGGGTACCAACTCCCTGCATACCAACTCGCTGGATGAAGCGCTGGCGCTGCCCACCAAGGAGGCCGCGACCATCGCCCTCCGCACGCAGCAGATCCTGGCCCACGAGAGCGGCGTCACCAACGTCATCGATCCGCTGGGCGGGTCGTATTTCGTCGAGTCGCTGACACGTGACCTTGAGATAGGCACTCTTCAGTACTGGGAAACGATCGACCGGATGGGCGGGATGGTCGAGGCGATCGAGCGAGGGTACCCGCAGAGGGAAATCGCCGACGCCGCGTATCAGTTCCAGCAGGCCGTCGAGCGGCGTGACAAGATCATTGTCGGCGTCAACGACTTCGTCGACTCGGACGAGAGGCCGATCGCGACGCTCTACATCGACGACACAGCCGCCGACCGGCAGATGGAGCGGCTCGACACCGTCCGCAAGACGCGCAACGCCGACGCGGTGGCACGCGCGTTGGAGGCGCTCGGTCACACGGCGCGCGGCCAGGGCAACACCATGCCGGCGATCCTCGAATGTGTACGGGCGTACGCCACCGTCGGCGAAATGTGCGACGTGCTTCGTGAGGTATGGGGCGAGTACGAGGAGATCCCCATGATTTGAACGGCGCGCGACAGTGTTCTCGGGTGCGACGGGGCAGGTCAGGTGCGTCAGGTGCGGGGGGAACACGTGGGTCAGACGATCAGGGTCGTAATCGCGAAGCCGGGGCTCGACGGCCATGACCGCGGAGCCAAGGTCATCGCGCGAGCGTTGCGGGATGCAGGGATGGAGGTCATCTATACAGGACTGCGACAGACCCCCGAACAGATTGTCACTGCCACGCTCCAGGAGGACGCCGACGTCATCGGGCTCTCGATTCTCTCAGGCGCACACCTGCACATCTGCCCGCGGGTAATGGAGCTGCTGAAGGAGCAGGGCCTCTCCGACGTCCTCGTCGTCCTCGGCGGCATCATCCCGGACGTGGACCTGCCCAAGCTTCATGCCATCGGGATCCGCGGCATCTTCATTCCCGGCACGCCGATGCAGCACATCGTCGACTTCATTCGCGAGCATGCGCGGGCGCGCGTCGCACCGGAGTAGTGGGGCGCCTCAGGGCAGCGAGCATTGCCGCGGCGCCTCGCGAGGGTAGTGATGGCTGGCCCGGCCTCCGTCCGGGCGAGAGAACGCGACTCACATGGGTTGGGAATCTGCCGAGTCAAGGGTGCTGGAGGAGGCCGCGGATGGGCGATGAAGTGTCGGACGCGTTCCTGGCGTTGCTGGCCGTCGAGCAGGGCCGCCCCACGTCCGCGCCTGCTCGAACCCATACTCTCGAGCTCACCGAAGGCGCCATCGACCGCATTGCCGCCCGCGTTGTCCAACGCCTGCTCGAGGGGCCCCTCGGCGACACGGTGACACGGGTCGTGGAGGAAGTGTCCGAGCGCCTCGTCCGCGAGGAGATCGCCCGGATTCGGCGAGCGGCCGACGAGGAACCCCCATGAATCCCGCCGGGCCGGTGAACTCGGCCCCGCGCAGGGGCTTCGGTGGCCCGCGCATCACACCCGTGGACACGGCCCCGCTTCTGCCGGCGTCCGCACGGGCGGCCTCCTAGAAAACTTGACTCTGCTGATTTCCAACCTCTTGAGTCAAGTTTTCTCGCCCGGCCGGAGGACGGGCCAGCCATCACTGCCCCTAGCGAGGCGGAGCCGCAGCGGCACATGCTCGACGGTGTGAGGCGGAGCGTCGCTAGGAGTTAAGATCCGTCATCTATGTCGGTTCCGGAGAAACCCGCCCTCGAGGGGCTGGAAGAAAAATGGAGTGCGCGTTGGGAGGGGGACGCCACGTATCGCTTCGACCCGTCCCGACCGCGTGAGGAGGTCTATTCCATCGACACGCCTCCGCCCACCGTCAGCGGATCCCTGCACGTCGGGCACGTCTTCTCCTTTACGCACACGGACCTGATTGCGCGCTTTCAGCGAATGCGAGGCAAGGCGGTGTTCTACCCGATGGGCTGGGATGACAACGGCCTGCCCACCGAGAGGAGGGTGCAGAACTACTTTGGCGTGCGTTGTGACCCGTCGCTGCCGTATGACCCGTCCTTTGAGCCTCCGGGCGAGGCCGACTCGCCCGGGCGCCAGAAGACGCGCGACGGCAAGGCGCAGGCCATTGCGGTGTCGCGGCCGAATTTCATCGAGCTTTGCGTCCGACTGACCGTCGAGGATGAGAAGGCGTTCGAGCGCCTTTGGCGCTACCTGGGCCTGTCAATCGACTGGTCGCTGACCTATGCGACCATCGCGACGCGTGCCCAACGTGTCTCTCAGTCCATGTTTCTCCGGTTGCTGGAACGCGGGCTTGCTTACCAGGTGGAAGCTCCCACGCTGTGGGACGTGGATTTCAAGACCGCCGTCGCCCAGGCGGAGCTCGAGGATCGTGAGCAGCCAGGCGCGTACCACCGCCTGCGGTTCGCGGTGGGCGACCCGGCCTCGGCGGGGCGAGACCAGGTCGAAATCGAGACGACACGGCCGGAGCTGCTCGCCGCGTGCGTCGCGCTCGTGGCCCATCCCGAGGACGAACGCTACAAGCCGCTGTTCGGCCACGACGTCGTGACCCCGCTGTTCGGGGCGCGAGTGCCGGTGAAAGCCCACCACCTGGCCGATCCCGAGAAGGGCAGCGGCATCGCCATGATCTGCACGTTTGGCGATGTGACCGATGTGGTCTGGTGGCGGGAGCTCCAGTTGCCCGTCCGCGCCATCGTGCAGGCGAACGGCGCGTTGGCAGCAGTCACGTGGGGGACAGCGGGCTGGGACTGCGAGGACCCGGTCCGCGCCCAGGCCGCATACGATCGCCTCGCCGGACTCTCAGCCAAGAAGGCTCGCGCGGTCGCCGCAGAGATGCTGGCCGAGCGCGGCGACCTGATTGGCTCTCCTCGCCCGATCACCCATCACGTCAAGTTCTACGAGAAGGGCGATCGGCCGCTCGAAATCGTGACGAGCCGTCAGTGGTTCATCAAGACGCTGGAGTCTCGCGAGGCACTGTTGGCGCGGGGACGCGCGCTCGACTGGCACCCGCCGTACATGCGCGCGCGCTTCGAGGGCTGGGTCAACGGATTGACCGGCGACTGGTGCATCAGCCGTCAGCGCTTTTTCGGTGTGCCGTTCCCTTTGTGGTACCCGGTTCGGCAAGACGGGACGGTCGACTACGGTCGGTTTCTACGGCCAGCCGAAGCCCAGCTGCCAATCGATCCCTCGACCGACGTGCCTGACGGATACACGGAGGCCGCGCGCGGTCAGCCTGGCGGATTCGTCGGGGACCCCGACGTCATGGACACGTGGGCCACTTCATCGGTCACCCCGCAGATCGTGACGGGGTGGGAGGCTGACGCCTCACTGTTCGCCCGCACGTTTCCCATGGACCTGCGTCCCCAGGCGCACGACATCATTCGCACGTGGCTGTTTTCGACGGTGCTTCGCAGCCATCTGGAGAACGACTCGCTGCCCTGGCGCCACGCCGCCATTTCGGGTTTTGTGCTCGACCCCGATCGCAAGAAGATGTCCAAGTCCAAGGGCAACGTCGTGACGCCGCTCGCGCTGCTCGAGGAGTACGGCTCGGACGGTGTGCGGTACTGGGCCGCCCGCGGGGGCCCTGGCGTCGATACGGCGTTCGACGTCGGCCAAATGAAAATCGGTCGGCGCCTGGCGATCAAGCTGCTCAACGCGTCGAAGTTCGCGCTGGCGGCCGGCACGACGACGGGCCGCGTGACGCACCCGGTGGACCGCGGCATGCTCACCGATCTCGGTGCGGTCGTGACGGATGTCACGACGGCCTTCGAGAGCTACGAATACACACGCGTACTGGACCGCACCGAGGCGTTTTTCTGGAGTTTCTGTGACAACTATCTGGAGTTGGTCAAGTCACGCCGCTACGGAGATCGCGGGCCGGCGGAAGCCGAGTCGGCCAATGTCGCGATGCAGGCGGCGTTGTCGGTCCTGCTCCGGCTGTTCGCGCCGTTCCTGCCCTTCGCGACTGAGGAGGTGTGGTCATGGTGGCAGGGCGGGTCGATTCATCGGGCCGCGTGGCCCACGGCTCGCGAGTTGGCCGAGGTCTCGGCCCCGGACGAAGCTGCGGCCAAAGGACTCGCCGTGGCGATAGACGTGCTCGGTGAGATTCGACGCGCAAAGTCCGAGGCCAAACGGCCGCTGAAGGCGCCGATTTCGCGGGCCCACGTTCGCGGCACGCGCGAGCGTTTGGCCGGGCTGGCCGAGGCCCGAGCGGACGTGATGTCGGCCGCCAACATCGCCAGCCTCGATTTCGAGGCGGCAGACGCGTTTTCGGTGATCGTGGAGTTTGCCGAGCCGGCGCCAGCAGCCGAGCCCGCGTCCTGATGAACAGTCCCGACCTGCCGCGTGAGCTGATCACCGATCTGGTGGCGCGTGCGCTGGCGGAGGACGTCGGGACCGGTGACGTGACCTCGGCGCTGACCGTCCCCGATGACCAGCGGGCACGGGGCGTGCTGCTCGCCAAGGGCCGCCTGGTGCTTGCCGGCCTCGCGCTCGGGGCAGAGGCGTTTCGCCAGTGCGACGCCGACGTGATCTTCACGGCCCGCCGTCAGGACGGCGAGACGTGTGTGGCCGGCGACCTGGTCGCGGAGGTTGCCGGCCGCGCGCGGGCGCTGCTGGCGGCCGAACGCACGGCCCTCAATTTCCTTCAGCGGCTGAGCGGCATCGCGACGGAAACCCGCCGATTCGTGGACGCCGCCGCCGGACGAATCACCATCCTCGATACCAGGAAGACGACGCCAACCCTGCGCCTGCTTGAGAAGTACGCCGTGCGATGCGGCGGCGGGACGAACCATCGCCTCCGCCTGGACGACGGGATCCTCATCAAGGACAACCACAAGCGATTGGCGGGAGGCATCGGCCCGGTGCTGGCGCGCGCCGTTCAGGCCAGGCTCCCGATCGAAATCGAAGTGGAAACGCTCGAGGAGCTGGACGAGGCGCTGGCCTGCGGTGCCTCCCGCATCCTGGTCGACAACTTTCCGTTGGCGCTGCAACAAGACGCTGTTGTCCGGGCGGCGGGTCGAGCGGCCATCGAAGTCTCTGGCGGCGTGACGCTCGACCGCATTCCCGCCATCGCGGCGACCGGCGCCGCGTTCGTGTCCGTGGGCGCGCTCACGCACTCGAGCCAGTCGGCGGACCTGAGTTTCGAGATGACCCCCGTTGGCTAGCGATGCACCGCCCAGGCGGGGGAGCACGAGGTGGCTGCGCCTCGCGAGCGGCAGCGTCGTTCTGCCTGGCCGAGCCGGCGTGAAGTCCGACGAGACGTGACGTGGTCATGATGGTGGGCCCTCAAGATGTCTAGCGCAGCCTCGACCGCCATACCCCCAGGCGACATCGATGCGGCGCTGGCCTCCGCCCAACGCCGCGTGACGACGATGCCGCTCACGTGGCGGTGGTTCGCCTCGGTGTCTTCAACCATGGACGTCGCAGGTGACGCCGCGGAGGCGGGCGCGCCTGAAGGGCTTGTCGTCCTCGCCGACGCACAGACGCAAGGACGAGGAAGGCGGGGGCGCACGTGGGACTCTCCGCCAGGAGTCGGCCTCTACCTGTCCCTTCTCTTGCGGCCGTCGAAGGACTGGTCCGACCCTGCCGTGTCCCTCCTTACCCTGGCGGCGGGCGTGGGCGTCCGAGCCGCCCTCGCGAAAGCCTCAGGCGTCGAGGCGGATCTGAAGTGGCCAAACGACGTCATGAGCGACGGGCTGAAGATCGCGGGCATTCTTGCCGAGGGTCGAACGATGGGGGCCGCGATGCAAGCAGTGGTGCTTGGTGTTGGTGTCAACGTCGGCCGCGGCAGCGAGCCCGTTGACCCTGCACGGGGTGCGACATCGCTCGAGGCGTTGGTCGGACGTCCTGTCTCGCGCGGCGCGGTGCTCGAAGAGCTGCTGATAGCGCTGGCGGCGCAGTGCGATGCCCTTCGACGCGGACACACCGATGATATTCTGCGCTCGTGGCGCGCGGCCTCGCCGTCCGCCGTCGGCAGGCCGGTCACGTGGACCACGCGCGCAGGATCCGCCCGCCGCGGCGTGACCGCTGGCATTGACGACGCCGGTGCCTTGCGTATTGCCACAGCGGCTGGCCTCGATCGGGTCGTCGCCGGCGAACTGAGGTGGGAATGACAGCGGTCACGGGACCTGGAGACGGAGCATGCTGCTAGCCATCGACGTGGGCAACACCAACATCGTCCTCGGCGTGTTCGACCAGGACCAGATCGTTCACAGCTGGCGGCTCACGACGCTGCGAGATCGCACGTCCGATGAACTGGGCGTGCTGGTAACGAGTTTGTGCGCGCATCACGGGGTCACGCGCGGGGCTATCACGGGCGTCGTGATGGCCTCGGTGGTGCCACCCCTGACCGGGACCACCATCGCGATGGTGCGTGACTATTTCGGCCGCGTCCCGCTCAACGTGGAGCCGGCCCTGAACACGGGCATGCCGATCCTGTACGAGAACCCGTCAGAGGTCGGAGCCGATCGCGTGGTGAACGGCGTGGCGGCCTACGAACTGTACGGGCGCGAGAAGCAGCGGCCGGTCATCGTCGTCGATTTCGGCACGGCGACGACCTTCGATGCCATTTCCGGACGCGGCGAATACCTGGGCGGTGTGATTTGCCCGGGGCCTCAGATTTCGGCGGACGCCTTGTTCCAGCGAGCGGCTCGCCTCCCGCGGATCGACGTCGTGAAACCCGATCGGGTCATCGGACGGACGACCGTCGGATCCATGCAGGCTGGCCTGTTCTGGGGCTACGTGGACATGGTGGAGGGCCTGGCACGCCGGGTGCGGGCCGAGCTGGGCGGCGACGCCGCGGTCGTCGCCACGGGCGGCCTGGCCGCGACGGTGGCACCCGAGACCGACATCATCGAGCACGTGGATGCGGAACTCACGCTTCGTGGCCTGCGAATGGTGTGGGCGCAGAATCAGAAGTAGCGCGCCCCTTCCCGATCGGGGCGCGGGCTGGCAGCACGAATGAGGGATGACCAACGTGGTCGAGGTTGACGCCGGGCGGTACTGCCGTGAGATCGAGACCTACCTGTGTCGAAAGAACGACGGGCACCTGATCCGCGTCGTCGGTCCGGCCTTCGAGCGGGTGGCCGGGTGGGCCCGGGACGGGATCCCCATCACAGTGGTGTTCGAAGGCATCAATCGGTACTTCGAGCGGTACTACCGGCGAGGGCCGCGTCGGCGGCCGGTGCGCGTCGAGTTCTGCGAAGCCGATGTCCGCGATGCCTTTGACGTCTGGCGTCGCGCCGTGGGAACGGCGTTGGTGTCTGCCTCCTCGTCGGTGGCGGCGGGGGGCGCTGAGGCCACCCGCGACGAAGAGCCGAATCGGCCGTCACGCAGGAAGCGTTCGTTGGCGGCGCACGTGGAGCGGGTCGTTGCGCGACTCACGATGCTTCGCGGCAGCGACTCGGGATTGCAGGGCCTCGACGCCGTGCTGGCCGAGCTCATCGCGGCGCTCGACGGTCTGAAGGCCGACGCCGGGCGCGCGCGAGGGACGGCGCGCGAGCAACTCCTCGCCAGGCTGGCCAGCGAGGATCGCAAGCTGATCGAGGCCGCGCTGGCCGCGTGCGGCGAGTCGGTGCGGCAGACGGCTGAGACGGAGGCACGCCAGGCCCTGGCACCGTTCCGCCCACGCATGACCGATGAGGCATACGAGCGCGCGATGGCGTCGGCCACGGCCCGCGCCGTCCGCGATCGGTTTCGCCTGCCGACGCTGACCGCCGAATGACGCTCGCGCGCGCGGAGTGCCCGTGGAGTCGCCAGCGGCGTGGCGTGGGCCGGCGGACGGCGCCGACGAGTTGGCGCGGGTAGGGTGCGCATGCAGACAGGCGACCGGCTCACCTTGAGTATCGAGCGGCCCGCCGCAGGCGGGCGCATGATCGCCCGTCACCAGGGTGCCGTCGTCCTGGTGTCTGGAGCGATTCCCGGTGAGCGGGTCGAGGCGCAGGTCGAACAGGTGCGATCCGGAACGGGTTGGGCGCGCACAGCGACCGTGCTGGAGGCCAGCGCCGACCGGGTTGAGCGGGACTGGGACACCTCCTGCGGGGGCTCGGTCTTCGCCCACATCCAGTATCCCCGTCAGCTCTCGCTCAAGGTCGAGATTCTCCAAGACGCGCTGCGGCGAATCGGGAGACTACGCGACCTTCCTGACATTGCCATCGAGGCGTCGCCCACCTTGGCGTACCGGATGCGGGCGAGGCTCCACTTGCGGCACGGCCGTCTGGGGTTCTTCCGCGAGCACACGCATGAGTTGTGCGACGCCGCGCTGACGGGCCAGCTGCTCGAAGCAACGACCGACGTGTTGGTCCGGCTCGCGTCGGCGCTTTATCAGGAGGCCCACCTGCAGTCGGCCGAGATCGAGGTATCAGAGAACTGTGCCGCCACCGAACGCGCGGTGCACCTCGAGCTCGATCGAGGCACGGACCCGTCACGGATCGGCTGTCTCGGCAGGACCGCAGGAGTGACGGGGCTCTCGTATCACGTGCGGGGAAGTTCACGGGTCCACGTGCTTCACGGGTCGCCCCATGTCGAGGACACACTGTCGGTTTCTTCGGCGGATGGTCCGATCCCGTTTGCCGTGCGCCGGCACGTCAGGTCCTTCTTCCAAGCCAACCGGTTCTTGTTGGCCGACCTGGTCAGGGCAGTGGTAGCGCACGTGCCGCCCGGCGACGCGATCGATCTCTATGCGGGCGTCGGCCTCTTTGCCCTGGCGTTGGGGGCGCGGGGGGATGGCCGGATCGCCGCCGTCGAAGGGGATCGCGCGGCAGCGGACGACCTGACTGGCAACGCGGCCGCGAGCTCGCGAGTCAGCGTCCACCGAGAGTCCGTCGAGGGGTTTGTCCATCGCCTCCCGCACCCGACCGACGCGACCCTGATCGTCGATCCGCCGAGGAGCGGCATGAGTGCCCACGCCCTCTCGGCGATCATGGGCCTCGGTGCGCCGAGGATCGTGTACGTCTCGTGTGACGTGGCCACGTTGGCTCGTGATGCCCGCGCGCTCGTCAGCGGTGGCTACGCGCTGCGCCAGTTGCGAGCCTTCGACCTGTTCCCGAACACGGCGCACGTCGAGTCCATGGCGGTGTTCGACCGACTCGTGGCGCCTGGCTGACGCCGATGGGCCGCTCAGGGGCGAAGCTGTCGGGCGGCCTCCAGAAACGACTCGAACAGCGAGCGGAACTCGCCGGTGCGCCAGAAATTCTCCGGGTGCCATTGCACCGCGATGCGGAACGCCTCGCCCGGCTGTTCGATCGCTTCGATCACCCCGTCGGGGGCGGTTCCCGAGACCTCCCATCCCGGCGCGACGTTGTTCAGGGCCTGATGGTGGCGACTGTTGACGTGGCAGGTGTCGGCCTCGAGCGTTTCGGCCATGACGCTCGACAGGCGCGAGCCGCGCGTCACCCATACCTCGTGGGCGAGCGCGTAGCGCGGTTCGGGCACGGCGTGGGGTAGAGCCCCGTTGACCATCGAGGGAATGTCCTGAATCAGCGTGCCGCCCAGAGCGACGTTCAGCGCCTGCATCCCTCGACAAATCGCAAGGACGGGCAGTCCGGCCGCGACGGCGGCGCGAATGAGCGCCATCTCGTAGGTGTCTCTCCCCGGCTCTGACGGGTGAAACGTTTCATGGGGAGCCTCGCCGTACAGGGCAGGGTCGACGTCGCCCCCACCCGTGAGGACGAGGCCCTGCGCTCGTTCGACGGCCGTCGCAGCGTCATCGCGGTCGTAGGCGAGCTCGTATGGTTCGCCTCCAGCACGTCGAATCGATTCCAGGTAGTCCGCCATTGCACGACAGGGCGCAACTGCGATCAACGTCATGGCGACTCCCTTACGAAGGGCATCGAGCGATTCCTGGCGCTACATGCGTGCCGGGATGCCGATGCCCATCAGGCCGAGGGTACGCGTCATCTGTCTGCGGACGTAGGCGACGCCGGCCGCTCGCCAGCGGCGCACATGCGCCCGCTCTTCATTGAGAATCGGTGCCTTGTGATAGAAGCCGTTGAACAGCTGCGCCAGCCCGAACGCGTACTTGGCCAGCACGGCGAATTCCAGCGACCGTACGACCTGCTCGACCACTTCGTCCAGGCGCGACGCTTCGAGCACGAGGTTCCAGAGATCGTGGTCGTCGTCGGCGCCGTTGAGCACGTCGGGCGGCGTCGAGGCCAGCGGCGCGAGCAGGTCGGCTTCATCGAGCCCGTCGCGCTCACGGAGCTTCGCGAAGATGTTGTTGGCACGGACGACAGCGTACTGTAGATATGGCCCGCTCTCGCCCTCGAAGCTGAGGGCTTCGTCGATGTCGAAGGCGATGACCTTTGTGCGCGAATACTTGATCATGAAGTAGCGGACCGCCGCCACCGCGATCATTTCGGCAATCTGCCGGCGCTCGGCCTCGGGAAGCGCCTGGTGCCGGCGGCCGACTTCCACCAGGGCCTTGGCGATCACGCGGTCCAGCAAGTCGTCGGCTTTCACGCCCAGCCCCTTGCGCCCGGAGACCTCGACGAAGGAGCGCCGCGTGTCGGCGTCGCTCTGATCGCCCGGCGCGGCGTATCCGAGCTCCTGCGCCGTGGCGTGAGACAGCGCCACCATCTCGTAGGAGAAATGCGTCAGGCGGTCGGCCTCCGCCGGATGTCCAACGGCGACCAGGGCCTGCTTGAGCAGCTTCTGCAGGTAGGACTGCCTGACGTCGATCACGTTGTAGGTCGCCTTGGCGGCGCCGAAGGCCGGGTGGTCGGCCCTTGCCTCCCCGGCACGGCTCGTCGTCGCCCACAGGGTGCCCCCGTCCAGACGTTCGGCGAAGGGACGATAGGAGAAGTCGCGGCCCAGCAGGCCCGACTTCCAGAATTGATACGCCATGTCCTTGCCGACGTAGGTGACGGTGCCGTTCGAGCGGACAATCACCTTCTCGCGTTGTTCACCGGCTTCATCGTCCGACTCGGCCTCCGCGGCAGGGTCGTCCGTGTCGGCGTCGTCGATTCTCATCACCCAACAACCGGCCAAGCGTCCTTCCTCCTGCAGGTAGACGGCTCCCCTCGCCTTGAGGACCTCGAAAGCGCGGGCCCAGAACTGGAGGCGCAGGATGTCTCCTTCCCAGGTCAAGAGATGGTAGTCAATGTTCAGGCGCGCCATCGTGCGCAGGTGACAGCGCACGATGCGATCGGCGACGAAGGCCGCCATGTCGGCCGTGGGGCTTGTGCCGTGCTCGATGTCGTGCAAGGTGGCCGCGCGTGTCGCCAGCCTCGCCCGGTCCTCGTCGTACCAGGCCGTGACGTTGGCGTAGAGATCCCAGCAGTAGTAGTCGAAGCGGGTCGTGTCCGCGAGGTGATGGACGCCGGCCAGGTCCAAGCCCTCGATCTCACGCAACCCGACGATGACGTCAGCGACCTGAACCCCCGTGTCGTCGATGTAGTTCTGGACCTCGACCTGGTCTCCGCGAAATCCCAGGACACGCACCAGCGTATCGCCGAGGGCGGCGTTTCGAAGGTGCCCGATGTGAGCCGCCTTGTTGGGGTTGATGGCCGTGTGCTCGACGATGGTCTTGGTGGCGGCGGGCGTGTCGTCCCGTACGGCGGGGTTGAGGCGCTCGAGAACAAACGCCGGTCGGTCGAGAAAGAGATTGAGGTACCCGTTGGCCGCCGCCTCGACACGCAGGATCGCGTCGAGCGATCCGAAATGGAGGGCGATGTCCTGGGCGATGACCCGCGGCGCCTTGCGCAGGCGACGGGCCAGCTCGAAAGCGACCGGCGTGCCGAGGTCGCCCAGACGGCGGTTGGGTGGCGACTCGATCGGGACGGCAATCGCCTCGTCTCCGAGGTCGTACAGCTCAGCCAGGATGTCGCGGACACGGCCCCTGATCCGATCCTGAAGCGGGAGAATCATGATGGAAGGAAAGACGGCATCTCAGCGGGTCGCGCGCGCGTGGCGCACGGCCCGCTGGTAATCGTCCGGCGTGTTGACGTTCATCAGCAGCATGTCCCAGCCTCGGCCCAGCCACTCGCCCGGAGCGAGGTCCTGAACCCGCCAGTCCTCGAGTGCCTCGGTCATCTTCAGCGCGCCGCGATCGAGCCGACTCTTGATCCGCAGCGCGAGACCCCGACGATAGGCCGCACAGACCGGATGCCGGCCGTCGTCGGTGCGTGCCACGTGGGCATCGACGTTGGTCGGCATCCCCGCCAGCGCGCGAATCAGGGCCGCGGTGACAAACGGCATGTCGCCGGCGACCACGACCACCACCGGCGAGGTTGCCGCGAGGAGCGCCGAATAGACGCCGCCCATCGGGCCGCCATCGGGCACGAGGTCCGGTAAACGCCGTCCGCCGCCGCCGTAGGCGCCGCTGCGCTGGCCGACCACCAGCACTTCAGCGACGCCGGCCTCTTTCATGGCGTCGAGCTGCCGCTCATGAATCGTCTGATCACCGATCCGGAGCGCAGGCTTCGGCTGTCCACCGAAGCGGCGCGCTTTTCCTCCCACGAGGATCGCCCCTGTCGCCCGCATGCGCCCACTGGAGTCCGGGTCCGCGTCTCGGCACCGCGCGTCAGGACTTTGGTGCTACGTTATCAGAACTCCACCCGTTATGGTCGACGCCGGTATCGGGCGCCTTCTGGTCGCCAGCCTTCACGACGGCATCACCGACGTGGTGCCCGCTCGTCTGCCGTTCTACGAGTACTGGCTCACGAGTTCGGGGCTCCGGAATGGGCGTGTCAGCCTCGCGGCCTTGCACGCGGTGCTGAGCTTTCTCCGCCTCGAGGGGCAGGCAGTCTACGATGGGATCATGAAGAGCGCCGGTGGTCGGGCGGCGGAGTGGGTGTACGCCGACTGGTCGCCCGTGGAGCGGGCGGTCTTGCGGCGCCTTCCACGGCCGCTGAAAGTCCGCTGGGTGCTGGCGGCCTGCCGCCGGCTCGTGACGCGAACGTTCCGTGCCTCCGGCGCGCGAGTCCGCACCGCGGACGGGACGGCTACGCTGGAGATCCGGACCTCGGTGTTCTGTGCCATGCGCCAGGCTACGGATTGGCCCACCTGTGGGTACTATGCGGCCGCCATCGACCGGCTGATGTCACTGTGTGGAATCGATGCTGAGGTTTCGGTTGGCGAATGCCGGGCGTCCGGCGTCGAACGCTGCGCGATACTCGTCGCCCTGCGCGGCCGGCGCGAGGTCTCGACGACCGAGGAGGCCGCGTGAACGCCGTGCGTGCCGTCGCGTTCTGTGCCGCACTGTGCTGGAGCGGCCCTGTTGCTGCGCAGCCTGACCACACGCTCGTCATGCCGTTCGACGAAGCGAGCGGAGGACCGCCGCTGTACTGGCTCGGCGAGGGCTCCACGCTGATCGTGAGCCATCTGCTGGAAAGCCACGGTGCGACCGTCGTCTCGCGCGGCGAGCGGGTCGCGGCTTTCGAGCGCCTCCAGCTGCCTCCGGCCAGGATGCTCAGCTACGCCACCCTCATCAGGGTGGCGCAACTGGTCGACGCCAGCGCGATCGTGACAGGGACCTATGACCGGACGGGCGACGAGCTCAGCGTGCAGGTGCGACGCATTGACCTCGAACGCGGGACGATGAGCGAGGAGGTGGTCGAACGCGGGGCGTTGGGCGATCTGCTCATGACCTACCAACGTGCGGTCCAACGACTGATCGGTGCGACCTCCGCGGCGCCGCCAGCCAGGGAGGGCACGGTGTTCGCGTCGCTCATCGGGCTCGAGGCCTACACCCGTGGGCTCATCGCGGATGCACTCCCGGTGCAACGGGCCTATCTGGAGGAGGCGGCTCAGCTGGCTCCGGCTGACCCACGCGTGAGACTCGAGTTATGGGAGGTCTATTCAGAGGTGGGTGACCATGCGCGAGCGCTCGACACGCTGCGCAACGTGCCGGAAACAGGTGTCGTGGGACGCGAGGCACGGTATCTGACGGCGCTCTCGCAGATCGCGATGGGCGAACTGGACGATGCGTTTGCCACGCTCGACTCACTCCGACAACGGGCGCCGTTCGCGGCGGTCTTGAACGCGCTCGGTGTGGTCCAGTTGCGGCGCGGCGCATCGCCCACGGCCGGGCTGGCAACTTCGTACTTCGCCCAGGCCTCGAAAGCCGACTCCGGCGACGGGGACTACTTCTTCAATCTGGGCTACGCCTATTGGGCCGATTCCGACCTCCCGGCGGCCATGTACTGGCTGCGAGAGGCCGTACGCCGGCAGCCCGCGGATGCCGAGGCGCACTACGTGCTGGCGGCCGTCCTCCACCTCTCGGGAAAGACCGGCGAAGCGGCGCGCGAACGCGAGCTCGCGTCGCGCCTGTCGGCGGCGTACGAACCTGGCCGTGTCACCGACAAAGTGCCGAGGGGACTCGAACGGCTGAAGCCGCGCCTCGCAGATGCGCGCGTCGGCGTCGATGCTGCCCTGACCGCATCCGGCCAGCAGAGCCAGGAGGCGCTGGCAACGTTCCATCTGGACGTGGCTCGCCGTGCGTTCGCCAGAGACGCACACGGCGAAGCCGAGCGGGAACTTCGGCGCGTGCTGTATCTGTCCCCGTACCTTCCAGAGGCCCATCTGCTCCTCGGGCGCCTCCAGCTCAGCACCGGTCGCACGGCCGACGCCGTCGTGTCGCTCACGATCTCGGTGTGGAGCGAGCCACGTCTGGAAAGCTACCTCGCGCTCGCGGAGGCGTACCTCCAGGCACAGAGTCTCGATCTGGCCAAGCAGCAAGCCGACCGCGCACTGGCCCTCGACCCCACGTCGCTCGAGGCGCAAGAGCTGTTGGCGAGAATCGCCGCCGCGCTCAAGGCGCCCGGAGGCCCGAGTGCATGCTAAGATCCCTCCGGGAAGTCAGGACGAACGCTGATGGCGTCTACCACCGACGAAGGCTTTCACGAAATCCAACTGAACGGAAAGCAGCTCGTTTTTCTGTTCATCGCGGTCACCGTCGTCTCGGTCGTGATCTTCCTGTGCGGCGTACTCGTGGGCCGTGGACTGCCTTCGGACCGATTGGCGGCGGAGGAGCTGACCTCTGATCTCGTGCCGCCAGCACCCGACCCCCCAGCGTTGAGCGTGACGACGGGAAGCGCCGCGCCGGCGACGGCAGGCGAGGACCTGAGCTACCCCTCGCGGCTGGTCAACGCGGAACCGAGCAAGGACCAGTTGCCGGCTGCGCCCGCTCCGCGAGTCGAAACCGTGACGCCTGCGCCTCAGGCCGAAGCCGCGGCACCTGCCGCAGCGTCTCCGCCGCCTCCGGTCCCGGCGCCCGCCCAACCTGCTCCTGCTGCCGCTCCGCCGGCTGGGAGTGGGTTCGTCATCCAAGTCGCTGCCCTTCGACAGCGGCAGGAGGCCGACGTGATGGTCCGCCGGCTCGAGGAGAAGGGCTATCCCGCGTTCGTTGTCGCACCCGATGCGGGCGCGCCGGCCGTGTTCCGCGTGCGGGTGGGCAAGTTCAAGGATCGCCGCGAGGCCGAATCGGTCGCCACCCGCCTTCAGAAGGAAGAGCAGTTCAAGCCCTGGATCGTTCCGTAACCAACCCCTCGCGCGTTCAGGGGCTGCTCGCTGTCGCGTCGGGAGTCCTGCTCGCTCTCTCTTTCCCTCGATACGGGCATCCCGCATTCGTGTTCGTCGCCCTGGCGCCGCTCTATGTCGCCATCAGCGGCTGGCCCAGTACGACGCCGATGCGCGGCGTGTCTGCGTCCCGCGCCTGGCTCCTGGGACTGCTGGCAGGCGCCGTTCACTTCGCGGGCACGGTCTATTGGACCAGCGGCACGGTGGAGACCTTCGGAGGCCTGCCAGGAATCGTGGCCGCGGGCGTGGCGGCGTTGCTGGTCTTGTATCTCGCTTTGTTCGTCGCCGCCGCCTCGGCTGCGAGCGCCGTCATGATTCGTCGCTTCGGGTACGCGGGACTCGCCCTCGCGCCGGCCGCGTGGGTGTCGAGCGAGTACCTCCGCGGGTATCTGTTCGGGGGATTCCCTTGGGTTCCCCTCGGCAATGCGGCGGTCACGTTGCTGCCGTTGGCCCAGCTTGCGAGCATCATCGGGGTCTACGGACTGTCCTGGCTGTTGGCGTTGCTCAACGTGTGCGTCGTCGTGGTGGCGACGAGCCCCGGTCGGCCACGTGCGATGGCCGCCGGCGCTTGGATGCTGATTCTCGTTTCGTCGGCGCTCTGGGGATCGGCCCGGATGGCAGAGGGTCGGCTGACGCGCGAGGGGTCCCCGCTCCCAGTGGCGCTGGTGCAAGGCAATGTCCCGCAAGGGGAGAAGTGGGATCCGGCTCGAGCGGGCGTCATCCTGGACCGTTACTTGACGATGACGAGGGAGGCCGTGGGACGAGGGGCGCGCTTGGTGATTTGGCCCGAATCAGCGACGCCGTTCTTCTTCGACGAGGATCCCGTCAGGGCGGCGGAGATGCGCCGAACAGTCGCCAGCCTCGGCACGCCCCTGCTGTTCGGCACCGATGAAGTCGAGCCGGGGACGCCAAATCGATACTTCAACTCGGCGTTCATGCTCGACAGCGGCGGAGCCACGGCGGCGACGTATCGGAAAGTGCACCTCGTACCGTTTGGCGAGTACGTGCCGTTCGGGTCCGTGCTCACCTTTGTGGCCCCGTTGGTCGAAGCCGTGGCAGATTTTTCGCCAGGCAGCCGCGTGACGATGTTGCCCGTGGACGGGCACATGGCCACGACGGCGATTTGTTATGAGGTCGTCTATCCCCACCTGATTCGCCAGGGCGTCCTGCAGGGTAGTGAGCTGCTCACGACGATCACCAACGATGCCTGGTACGGCGAGTCATCGGCGGCGTTCCAGCACTTCGACATGGCGGTCATGAGGGCGATTGAGCATGGCCGCTATCTCGCACGCGCCGCCAATACCGGCATCAGCGGCATCGTGGATCCGTACGGGCGCGTGCTGGGGCGGACCCAACTGTTCGAGACGGCGACGGTCGTGGGAGAAGTGCGCTTCCTCCGGGAGCTGACCGTGTATGCCACAATTGGTGATCTGACGGCGCAGCTGGCCGTGCTGGTGACGCTGCTGGGGGTGGGCCTGGGCTCGAGGCGATCTGCGAGCCATCGGCGGGCCGACCGACCCGCCCCGAACGGATAGATGCGGGACGCGTTCGGCAATGGCGGCCTCGACTGACAGTTCGGCAGGCGCGTCGCACCGTCGAGCGCCTGGCAAGCAAGGAGGGTTTCGGTGTCATTCGTGCTCGAGGATCTGATTCGACACTCAGAGGGCCTGGTCAAGCGTGCCAGCGACCTGCGGAGCTATCTTTGACGCCGCCAATTCCTCCCAAGAACTAGCCGCGCTCGAAGCGCGGGTCGCCGCGCCTGATTTCTGGAAGGATCAGGCGGAGGCGCAGGAGACCCTGCGGCGCCGCCGCAAGCTCACCGACGAATTGAGCGCTCGAGACTCTATCACCCGCAAAGTCGACGATCTCGGCGTCCTGCTCGAGTGGGCCGAGCAGGGTGAGGAGGTGGGCGCCGACCTCGCCCGTGCGCTCGAGGCGCTCGAGGGGGAAGTGGACGCCGCGGAAGTGAAGAAGATGCTCAGCGGCGAGCACGACGGCGCCAACGCCATTGTCACGATCCACCCGGGGGCCGGGGGAACCGAATCGCAGGACTGGGCCAACATGCTCCTGCGGATGTACCTGAAGTGGGCCGAACGTCGGGGATTCAAGACAGACGTCCTCGATTATCAGCCAGCCGAGGAGGCGGGCATCAAGAGCGCCACTTTCACGCTGGGCGGAGACAACGCGTTCGGGCTGATGACGGCTGAGGCCGGGGTCCACCGGCTCGTGCGCATCTCGCCGTTCGATCAGGCCGCGCGCCGCCACACTTCGTTTGCGTCCGTCTATGTCTGGCCCGATCTCGAGGAGGACATCGACATCGAGATCCCGGAAAAGGACCTGCGCATCGACACCTATCGGTCCAGCGGCGCCGGGGGCCAGCACGTCAACGTCACCGATTCAGCCGTGCGCATCACCCATATTCCGACCGGCATCGTGACGTCGTGCCAGAACGAACGCTCTCAACACAAGAACCGAGACGTGGCGATGAAGGTGCTCAAGGCCCGCCTGTACGACTTGAGGGAAAAGGAGCAGCAGGCCAAGCTCGAGCAGATCGGCGGCACCAAGAAAGACATCGCGTTCGGAAGCCAGATCCGCAGCTACGTCCTCCAGCCCTACCAGATGATCAAAGACCACCGTACGAAGCGTCAGGTGGGAGACGTCCAACGCGTGCTGGATGGCGATCTCGATGTGTTCATCAAGACTTACCTGATGCAGAAGGCGTCAGGCACCCTGGGCGTTGCGCTCGACGACGACGACTGAGGCGGCGGCTGGCTGGGCCTACTGCGGCGATCTGGCGGGCTGCGTGCCCGAGATGAACGCCTCCGTCATGCCGTTCGGCGCGCTCTCCGACACGGGCTCCCCGGTGGTCCTGTCGACAGGCATGAAGACGATGTTGCCGGGAGGATCGAATCGAGGCGGATTGGCGCGGTCGCCGCGAAGGGCGATGTACTCCTTCATGAACTCGATCCAGATCGGGAGGGCGGTCACCGAGCCCGTTTCACCGGTGCCCAGGGTTTTCTTCTCGTCATATCCGACCCACACGCCCACGGTGATCGCCGGGTCGAATCCGACGAACCAGGCGTCGGTGTAGTCATCGACCGTGCCTGTCTTGCCGGCCAGCGGCCAGTCGAGGGCCGCCGCCTCGGCACCCGTGCCCCGTTGGACGACGCCCTTGAGCAGGTTCGTCATCACGTAGGCGGTGTCTGCACGGACCGCGTCACGAGGCGACGGCTTGGCCTCCTCGAGAATGTTGCCCGCGCGGTCGGTCACCGACGACACGAGATACGGCTGCAGCCGGATGCCCTGATTCGGGAACGTACTGTAGGCGCTCGTGACGTTGATCAGGGTGGACTCTGCGGCCCCGAGCGCCGTGGACAGATAGGGCGGCAGTTCCTCCGGGAACCCGAACCGCTTCGCATAGTTGACCACCTGGGCCGGGCCCAGCATCTCCATCACGCGTACGGCGGGCACATTGCGAGACTGCTCCAGCGCGCGGCGCAGCGTGATCGGGCCCTCGAATTTCCCATCGTAGTTGCCGGGGGTGTACGGAGGCTGGCCTTCGCCGGCGTTGAACGACACCGGCGCGTCCAGCAGGACCGAGGCCGGCGTGAGCCCGCGATCGATGGCGGCGGTGTACAGGATGGGCTTGAAGGTCGAACCGAGCTGGCGATGGGCCTGGGTGGCGCGGTTGAACTTGCTGCGCGAGAAGCTGTACCCACCGACCATCGTCAGGACCTGCCCGGTGCGGTTGTCGATCGCGATGAGCGCGCCCTCGACGATCGGCTGCTGCTCGAGCGACACGGTGGCCGTGGAGTGCTGGCCCAGTGAGATGACCCCGACGTCGATCAGATCGCCGGGACGCATGAGGTCGGCCGGATGGCTGCGCCGGGTCCATTGGATCGCGGCCCGCGTGAGCTCGGCCGTATGCCCTCCGAACCGCACGCGTGCCGTGGGCGCACGGCTCTCGCGCGGGGAGACCATGGTGACAACTGCGGGCACGACGTCGCCGGCCACGATGGGACGCGACCACCGCTCATGCTGGAACTGGTCGGGCGTCTTGCCTTCGTTCAGTACGTTGCGGACCGGCCCTCGCCAGATGCCCCGCCGCCTCGCGATTTGCCGGAGCCCTTGATCGACCGCACGGTTGGCGACCCGCTGCAGTTCGACGTCCAGCGTCGTGCGAAGGGTCAGCCCGGCCTCATACAAGGCTTTGGCTCCGAACCTGGCCTCGACGTACTTGCGCACCTCTTCGACAAAGTACGGGGCGACCGTCGAATCCTGGCCGGGTTCCGCTCTGGTCACGATGGGCTTCTGCTTGGCAGCATCGGCCTCGGCGCGTGCGATGTACCCCTCTTCGGCCATGCGCTCGATCGCGTAGTTGCGCCGCCGTAGCGCGGCGTCGCGGTTGACGAACGGGCTCTGGCGGACGTTGCCCTGGATGATACCGGCAATCAGCGCCGCTTCTTCGAGAGCCAGGTCACCGGCCGACTTGCCAAAGTAGAGCTGGGACGCTGCCTCGACACCGTAGGCGCCATGCCCCCAGTAGATTTGATTGCAGTACATCGTGAAGATCTCTTCCTTCGTGTACCGCTTCTCAATCTGGATGGCGACGAGCGCCTCCCTGATCTTGCGTTCCCAGGTGCGATCGAACCCCACGGTCGTCGGGAACAGGTTGCGAGCCAGCTGCTGGGTCACGGTGCTGCCACCGGGAGTGCGGCCGGGACTCACGAGATCCCGGAGCAGCGCCATGACCATGCGCGAGATGCTCAGCCCTGCATGATCGAAGAAGCCCGCGTCTTCGGCCGCCACGATGGCGTGACGCAGCAACGGCGGGATCTGTTGATAGGTGACGATCACACGCCGTTCGACGGCAAAGTCGTCGACGATCGCACCGTCACGATCGAGCACGCGCGTGATGGTGTGGGGCGCGTACTGGTCGAGGGCGGAGATGACGGGCAGGTCGTCGGCATAGGCGAACAACACGCCGCTCATCGTGCCCAGCAACGCCGCGGCCACAAAGAGCGCCGCGAGGCCGGCGTGCCTCGCGACCCTGATGGCGTGCTTCACGCGCCCCTCACTGGCCGCCGCCTCGGCGACGCGCGCCGCCCTGACCCGGCGGCGGGCCTGGGACCGGAGCGCCGGCCGCGCCGCCACGCGAGCGGGCACCGCCGCTGGCGCCGGCTCCACCCTCGCGCGGGCCGGCCTCGGGAGGCCGGGAGCGAACGGCGCCCGGTCGTCGGGGGCCGGCGTGGGGCGCCGCGCCGCGGTAGCGGGCGCGCCCCCCGGGGCGGGGGGCCGCGCGAGGCGGCGCCCCCGGCCTGCCCCCCCCCCCCCGCC
>JBQTIE010000146.1:0-10109 GCA_052389315.1 Acidobacteriota bacterium | reverse complement strand
GAACTTTGTACCCGTTGCGCATCCGCGTGACGGGCTGGCGCGCGGAGCGCGCCAAAACAACACAGCAAGCCTCACGAGCCAAGGGCGAGCGCGGAGGGGATATCAAGGGCAGCGCCCTTGGCTGGTTAGAAGGCCGGTCCCTGGCGGAGCAGTTCCTCGATGCGATCGCGGACCGTGGCGATGAGCTCGTCCCGATCTTCTATGTCCATCCCACGCGTTTCCACCGGGTCGCCGATGCGTACGGTCACTCTCACTGGCCGAATGACGGCGCTTCCCTTTCGCATCGCGTCTCGTCCTCCCATGATGGCCACGGGGATCACCGGCGCCTGCGCCTGAAGCGCCATGATGAAGCCGCCTTTCTTGAACGGCAGCAGGTCGCCGGTTCGACTGCGTGTGCCTTCGGGGAAGATCAGGAACGAATGTCCGGCGCGAATCGATGCCGCCGCCAGTTCGATGGACTGAAACGCCGCATCACGATTGTCCCGCTCGACGGGGACGAAGCCACCCACTTCCATGGCGGCGCCGAGAATCGGCAGGCGACGCAGCTCGGCCTTGTACAGGATGTGCAGGCGCCGATGGAGTGCCTGGAACAAGACCGGCGGATCGACGTTGCTCTGATGGTTGGCGCAGAAGACGACCGCGCGGTCCGTTGGCACGCGCTCCCGCCCGACGACCTGGTAGCGGATGCCCGCGGTCCCCAGGGCGAGGGCCACGCCTGCATGGCCCAGTTCGTAGAGCACGCCCGTCAGCTTCAGCGGCACCGCGACCAGCAGACCAATGGGCCCGGCCACCAGCACGTAGAGGGCGGTCACCGCATAGGTGAGAACTGACCGGATGACGGCCATACACAGAGTGCGGGATGGGAGAACGCAGTGACGCTGAAGTCGCGAGGACCGTGCAGCGCCAGGCGCGCCGACCGCGATCGGGCGCGCTTGGCGACAGGGTCAGGAATGGATTAGGACGCGCGCGCCTGGCGTCGCGCGGCCACGGCCCGTGGGCTGGTGGCCTTGGCCGGCGTGGCCTTGGCCGCCCGCGTCGCCGCCCGCTGTGCCGAGCGTGCCTTCATCATGAAGCAACGCTCGAGCGCCTGCTCCACACGCCCTTCGACTTCCGTCATCGTCTGGCGCATGACCTCGGAGACCTCAGAAATGATGAGGGACTTCGCGCGGTCGAGCATGCGCTTCTCGCGGAACGACAGGCTCTTGGACTTGGCCAGGAACGTCAAGCTCTTCAGCACGTCGGCCATGTCGTAGATCGAGCCCGTGCGCATCTTGTCCGAGTTGTCCTTGAATCGACCTTTCCAGTTCTGGTGATTGTCGATCTTGCCGTCGCCCAGCAGGAGGAACAGGCGATCGACTTCGTCGTCGGTAATCGCGCGACGCAGGCCAACGTTGTCCACGTTGACGACCGGCACGAGCACCGTGGTTTCATTGGAAAGGATGCGCAGGTGGAAAAACCCGCACGTCGTCCCGAGAATGGTCTTTTCTTCGATCTTCTCGACCACGCCTAAACCGTGGTTCGGGTAAATGACCTTGTCGCCAACCTGAAATGACACGTGTTCCTCGCTTCGGGATGCTAGATCGGGAGGACCTTATCGAGTCTGCAGAACTCTCCAAGTATAACGCAGACTCCGTCCGAAATCAACGGAAATGGGCGGAAAACCGAGTGTTTTGCCGTTTCGGGCGGCCGCATGGTGCTCCGCTCGCGAGCCCTTGATAACCCCTGCAGCATCACGCGGTTACCCTTTGCACACCGAGGGCTCACCGGGCGGGAGCGATCGGTTCGCGATGCAGGAGCGATCCAGATTGACTTGCACGCTGATTGGCTCGACAAGGATTGAGGTCGGAGTGCGGCACTCATGCCTTGAGTGCACCACACTCATGTCTGCCTCATCGGATATGCTGCTCGTCATGCCCGGCGAGGGTCCGCCCAGACCGGCCAGAAGGAGCGGCCCGGGCTCTGCCTCTCTGAAGACCGCTTCGTCTTGCCCCGCGCGACGGGGGACATCTTGACGGCCCCCGAGGAAGCGTGACTCACATGGAAAAACTCCCGGCCTTCAATACGTCCCGAGGATTTGCGGCGGGCCTGATTTCCGCCGCGGCGGTCGTGGCCTGCCTGGGCCTCGCCGCAGGGGCTCCCGCCCAGACGGCCGCGCAGAAGCGGCCCGATGCCGCCCAATTGGCGCCCTATGTCCCGTCACCGCAGGAGGTCGTCGACCGCATGCTGCGGCTGGCGGGCGTGGGTCGCGGAGACGTTGTCTACGATCTCGGCTGCGGGGACGGGCGGATTCCCATCACGGCGGCGAAGGTGTACGGCGCCCGCGGTGTGGGTGTGGATATCGATCCGCAACGCATCGCCGAAGCAACGGCCAACGCCAAGCGCGATGGCGTGACACACCTGGTCAGCTTCCGTCTGCAGGATGCCATGACGACAGACCTGACCGAGGCCACCGTTGTCACGCTCTATCTGCTGTCGTCATCCAACCTCAAGCTTCGGCCCATGCTGACGCGACAGCTCAAGCCCGGCTCGCGCATCGTGTCTCATGCCTTCAGCATGGGGGACTGGGAAGCCGACAACGTCGATACATTCGTCGACACGTCGCGCAGCACGCGGACGCTGTACCTGTGGAAGACCGACGGCAAGATTCGTCCGTAGGCGAGCCCATCGCCGATCTCTATCGTGCTCGTCTCGAGGAGCGGCGCGTCGAAGGCGCCCGCCTGGACCGCCTGCACGATCGCCTCGCCTAGACGCGACTCGCCGTCTTTGCGAGCGGCGCGGCCCTGCTGATCAGCCTCGGCCGGGCCGGGGCGCCGTGGCTGGCCGTTCCGGCGCTGGCCTTCCTTCCGCTGCTGGTCATCCATGCACGAGTCCTGAATCGGCGCGAGCGCGCGCAGCGCGCAGTCGCCTTTTACGAGCGTGGCATCGCCCGCCTCGAGGATCGGTGGCAGGGGTCGGGCGCCCGCGGCGAACGCTTCCGCGATCCGTCGCACCTGTACGGAGAGGATTTCGACCTCTTCGGGCCGGGTGGTCTCTTCGAATTGCTGGTGACGTCGCGGACGGCGGCCGGTGAAGCGCGCCTCGCGACCTGGCTGACGCAGCCTGCGACTCCAGACGCCATCCGCGAGCGTCAGCAGGCCGTCGCCGAGCTGGCCCCCCGCCTGGACCTCCAGGAAGAGTTGGCGATCCTTGGACCCGAAGTCGACACGGCGGTCGACACCGGCGCGTTGGAGGCCTGGGCCAACGCGCCGCAGTTTCTGGGGGCCCGCTGGCCTCGCATTGCGTTGCCCCTCCTCGCGGCGGCGACGACGGGGTTGGTGGGCCGGTGGATCTGGACCGGTGAACCACCTGACTGGCTGCTCCCGGCCCTCGTCGTCCAGGGGCTCGTGGCCTTGGCTTTCAGGCGAGGCGTGCGCCACGTGGTGCACGGCGTGGAGCGGCGCGAGCAGGAGCTCCGGGTCCTGGCCACGCTCATCGATCGCCTGGAGCGCGAGACGGTGGAGAGCGAGCTGCTGCAGCGCCTGCGAGCCCAGCTTCGGGCCACGGGCCGGTCCCCGGCCGACGAGGTGCGCCGGCTCGCGTGGCTGGTCGAACTGCTGAGCTCGGGTCACAACCAGATCTTCGCGCCCATCTCGGCGTTGCTGCTGCTCGGGACCCAGCTTGCGTTTGCCGTCGAGGCCTGGCGCGCGCGCTCGGGCCCGGCGGTCTCGCGATGGCTGTCCGCCGTGGCGGAGTACGAAGCGTTGTGCGCGCTGGCGACCTACGCGGCCGAACATCCCCATCATCCGTTTGCTGAGTTGGTGGACGGTGACGCCAGGCTCGAAGGCGAACAGTTGACCCACCCGCTCCTGCCCGCGGCGTCGGCGGTCGCCAACGACGTCCGTCTCGGGGGTGACGGCCCGCGGCTGGTGCTGGTCAGCGGATCGAACATGTCGGGCAAGAGCACGTGGTTGCGGACGATCGGCCTCAACGCCGTGCTGGCTCAGGCGGGCGCGCCGGTGAGCGCGCGTCGCCTGCGGATGACTCCGCTCGCCGCCGGCGCCACGCTGCGCGTCCAGGACTCGCTGCACGCCGGCCGCTCGCGCTTCTTTACCGAGATCTCGCGCATCGCCGCGCTGGTGACGCTGACGCGCGCGCCGGGCGCGCGGGTCCTCTGTCTGTTCGACGAACTTCTCTCGGGAACCAACTCGCACGATCGGTTGCAGGGCGCAACCGGCATCCTGGCAGGACTCCTCGCGAAGGGTGCGATCGTCGTGGTGACCACCCACGACCTGGCGCTCACGGCCATGGTCGATCGCTTCGGAGGTGCCGCCGCCAACCTTCACTTCGAGGACCGCTTCGAAGATGGCCGTCTGACATTCGATTACCAGCTCAAGCCAGGCATCGTCAGGTCGAGCAACGGGCTCGCGTTGATGAGAGCGGTCGGCTTGGATGTTTGACACATGGGCGCGCTGAGCGGCGCTGTGCGAGGATCAGGCATGGATTACGAGAGGCTGGGAATGTTCTACTTGGGCCGCCAAGTGGCAGCGGACACCGCCACGGTGTCGGCGACACCGCTCTTGTACGACGCGTCGGATCTGGTGACGCATGCCGTGATCCTTGGCATGACCGGCAGCGGCAAGACGGGCCTGGGAATCGGCCTGATGGAAGAAGCCGCCATCGACGGGGTTCCCGTCATCGCGGTCGATCCGAAGGGCGACCTGTCGAATCTGTTGCTCACCTTTCCCGGGCTGACCGCGGCCGAGTTTGCCCCGTGGGTGAATCCCGAAGAAGCGCGCCTGCTCGGCCTAGACGAGGCCGCCTTTGCCGCGAGGGAGGCAGACCGGTGGCGTGAAGGGCTGGCCCAGTGGGGGCAATCGCCGGACCGCATCGCGCGGCTGCGCGGCGCGGCCGAGACGGTTCTCTACACCCCGGGAAGCCGGAGCGCGCGCCCGCTCTCGATCCTCCGCACCTTCCAGGCCCCGAGCCCGAGCGTGCTGAGCGATCCCGAGCTGCTGGCCGAGCGCGCAACGGCGGCGGCGACGAGCGTGCTGACGCTGGCGGGCCTTGATGTCGAGCCCCGGCGCAGTCGTGAACACATCCTCATCTCGATGCTGCTGGCCGAGGCCTGGCAACGCGAACAGTCGTTGGACCTCGCCGCGCTCATCAGCCAGGTTCAGACCCCTCCCGTGCAGAAGGTAGGCGTGCTGGAGCTCGACGCCTTCTATCCGCCGGCCGACCGATTCGCGCTGGCCGCGGACCTGAACCATCTATTGGCCGCTCCGGATTTCGCCGTGTGGCTGGAGGGCGAGCCGCTCGACATCAACAGCCTGTTCTACGACTCCCACGGCAAACCACGGCTGAGCATCCTCTCGATCGCCCATCTCGACGATCGCGAGCGGATGTTCTTCGTCTCGCTCCTGCTCAACGAGCTGGTCGCGTGGATGCGCGCTCAGCGGGGCACCTCGACGCTGCGGGCGCTCGTCTACATCGATGAGATGACGGGGTTCCTGCCTCCCGTGGCCATGCCTGCGTCCAAGGCGCCCTTGTTGACCCTCCTCAAGCAGGCGCGCGCGTTCGGGCTCGGAATGACCTTGGCCACTCAGAACCCCGTGGATCTCGACTACAAGGCGCTGGCCAACGCCGGCACGTGGTTCCTGGGCCGGCTTCAAACCGAGCGGGACAAGGCCCGCCTGCTCGACGGCCTCGAGGGTGCCAACGCCGCGTCGGGCCACGGGTTCGATCGCGCGACCACGGATCGGCTGCTCTCCAGCCTCGACAAGCGGACGTTCCTGCTCCACAACGTGCATGACTCGGCGCCAACGCTGTTCAAGACGCGGTGGACGCTCTCGTACCTCCGCGGTCCCCTGGGGCGGGACGAGCTGCGGCGGCTGGCCGCGACCACGCCCGTCGCACCAGTCGCACCTGCGGCACCTGCGGCACCGGTCGCACCCTCCACGCCTGTCGCACCCGGGCCAGTTTCCCCACCTGCCGCACCCATCGCACCTGCCGCGCCTGCTCTGGCGGGCTCACAGGGCGCGCCCGTCGTGCCAGTCCTGCCTCCGTCAATTCAGCAGTACTTCGCGCCCGGAGTCGGTCAGGCGTGGGCGCCGAGCCTGGTGGGCGCCGCGCGTGTGGCGTACCGCGACAGCAAGCTCGGCATCGACGACACGCGGGACATCATCGTGGCCACGCCGATCGTGGACGGCCCGATTCCCGTGGACTGGGAGCATGCGGAGCCCGCGTCGTTCGCGGTCAATGACCTGCAGAAAACGCCTGCCCGCGAGGCCCCGTTCGATCCCTTGCCGAAGGCCGCGGCCAGGCCGGAGAAGTACACCGCGTGGGCGAAGGACTTCGGCCGCTGGGCCGGGCAGTCTCAGGCCATCGAGCTCATCCGAAGCCCCAAGGCCAAGCTCACCTCCGAGCCAGGCGAATCGGAACGAGATTTCCGCATCCGGCTGCAGACGGCCTTGCGTGAAGCCCGCGACGAGGAGATGTCGAAGCTGCGCGAGCGTTATGCCTCCCGCCTCTCGACGCTGGACGACCGGCTGCGCCGCGCGGCGGCGGCCGTGGAACGGGAACAGGAGCAGGCGTCGGAATCGAAGATGCAGACGGGCGTGTCGATCGCGGCCGCGATCGCCGGCGCCATCCTGGGCCGCAAGAGCGTGAGCCTTGGCACGCTGGGGCGCGCCACGACGGCTGCCCGCGGTGTCGGACGCATCGGGCGATCGGCCCAGGACGTCGAGCGAGCCAGGGCCGACCTCGACGCCCTGCAAGAAACGCGGGAGGCCCTCGCCAAAGAGCTCGAGGACGAGCTGGCAGCCATCGCCGCGACATGGGACGCACGCGACGAGCCGTTGGAGCCGGTGCTCGTCCGTCCCAAGCGGGGTGGCGTCTCGGTTCAGCTGGTGGCGCTGGTCTGGCACCCCCGCTGATGCGGATCACACCGCGCGCCTCAGCCGTCCGAAAGCGCCTAGGCTGGCGTGCTCTCCGCTACGGTACAATCTCGCCCATGACTCGACGGATCGTCCTCCCGTGGCTGCTCGCGGTGACCGTGGGCGCGGCGGGCAGTTGCGCGCCGCCTCCGCCACCCTTCAAGCCAGTCGCGGACCTCAAGCAGTTGATGGCGTCAGTGGTCGAACCGGCCGCCGACGTGTACTGGGACGCCGTCGGCACGATCATCGATGCCAATGGCGTGACCGAGATCGAGCCGAGAACGCTGGAGGAGTGGGAGACCGTCGTGAACGCCGCCTACACGGTCACCGAGTCCGGCAACCTGATGATGATCGGCAGCCGCGTCAGAAGCGGCGGCGACTGGATGGCGCTGTCGCAGGCGCTCATCGAATCCGGGCGGAAAGCGATTCGAGCCGCCGAGGCGAGGGACAAGACTGGGGTCTTCGACGCCGGAGCCGAACTCTACGAGGCCTGCACGGCATGCCACGCGATCTACGCCATCGACGTGCTCAGACCGAACACGCAATAGCCCGCCGACGCAGGCGCCCACGCTCCTCGCGCCTCAGCGCGGCGGCCGCTTTCCGTAGTCCGGCCGATAGTGCATGTGACAGGTCACACAGGATTCGTACAGCTGGTCGCTCAGCGCCTCCAGCGCCGGCACGTCCCTGGCCTTCGCCGCCTTGAAGGCGGCCCAGCCCGCGTCGAGCATCAGACGTGAGTCCTTGATCCACTGCGCCTGGTCGCGTGCCCGACCGGGCATCATGAGGAGATTCGCCGATTCGGCCAGCATGAGCGCCTGCGCTTCGAGCGTGGCCCACTCCGCGCCGGTCTTCGGCGTCCGCGAGGAGATGTAGAAGACGGCATCGGAGGTTGGATAGATCAGGTGCACCATCAACTCGCTCATCGAGCCGATCCGCTGTATTCCGGGTGACGGCGTCGATGGCTGGGCGGCCGGCGCCTGTGACGCGACGGCGACGACACCGGCGCCGAGCACCAGCCCCGCAAGAACCAGCGCCAGACGAGCCGCGGCGGGGTTTGGAGTCGCCATGCGCATGACTATACTTAACTTAATCCCGACATAATCCCTGTGAGGCGGGCAGAGGCGGAGGCGAAGGCGGAAGACGCGCCACGCCGGTCGGACGTGTGCCGGGATGCCATCACGACACCCCGGCTGTCCTGACACCGCCGGTGACGCGGCCAATCGGCCAGCTAGCGGACGGGTGGCTTCTTCGGCGTGGTCTCGGTCGGGTCGCGCCCATCACGGGGGGCGCCGGTGCCGGACGACCCCATGAACATCTTGCGCCCGTCGGTGAAGGTCACATCCCGCCCGTTGGCCCGCTTGAGCGAATGGTCCTTCGTCTGATAGCCGTCCACGACCAGCTCCGTGCCAAGGGTCAAGGTCTCGCGGGTCAACCCCCGGCGCAGCAGCGTGTTGGGCGTCCCGCCTTCGACCATCCAGACTTCCTTCGCACCGTCGGGCTTGGTGATTTCGATGTGGATCCACGCGTGGGGGTTCACCCACTCGAGCTTCACCACTTTGCCCTGTAACCGGATGGGTGCGTCGGGATCGAACTCGGCGCCGAAGGCGTGGTGGCCGGACAGCGGAACCGTGGCGGCCGCCAGGATCAGACCAGCTGTGAGAATCGAAAGGTTTCGCATCGCATCACCTACTGCTGAGTTTTCTTGCGTTCGGCCTCACGCCGTTCACGATCGCGCTCGCCGCTGAGCACGTTGGACAGGGCGTAGTTGCCCTCGTGACAGGCGTATTCATAGATTAACTCGTCCGTGCGCCTGAAGGGAACCTCCCCGCTCCAGGCACTGGCGAAGGTCGTGGGGTCGTCGATGGTGAACTTGTAGAGGATGGTGTCGGCATCGACGCGATGGAACCGTTCGATGACCTTGAGGGTGTCCGACGCCCCCCGGAACTGCTGTAACGGGTGGAAGTTCGTCGTCTCGACGACCAGCGTGTCGCCCTCCCAGCGTCCGATGGAATCCCCCATCCAGGGGCGGACGGATTTCGACAGCCGTTCACCGCCCATGCGAATGATGCGGACGTCGTGCACCATCTCGACGAGGATCATGATGTGATCCTTGGTCTGCACGATCTGGTAGTTGTTGTTGTAGAAGTAGTTCGGGAGCATCGGCGGGCCGGCGTTGGAACCAAACGACATCAGGCACCGCTCGGCCAGCGGGCGGAACTCCGGGTGGTCGTACTGGCCGCGGCCCTTCATCAGGGCGAGGCGTGCCTGCCCCCGCTGGCGCGCTTCAGCGGTCAGCGCGGGCACCTTGCCGTTCGGGGGGTCCACAATCAACGAGCTGCGGTACTCGCCGTTGACCCTGGCCACTGAATCGCCCGGGTCGATCCAGAAGTTGTTGTAGCCGCCCACCATGCCGGCGGCGCCCGTCGAACCGTCGCCGCCCTTGGGCGGTGCGGGACGGTTGGGATCGCTGTCTTGCGCGAGGCGATCGACACGATCCGAGAACGCTTTCTCCCGGCGAGCCACGTCTTCGGCCGACAGCACGAGCGGCGTGTTGTCGCCCGGGCGCTCGAGCGGGGTCAGCGTGGCGTTGGTCCAACTGCCCTGCAGGTCCGGCTGGCCGTCGAGAGTCCTCGGCATCGTCCATGGCTTGGCGATGCCCGCGGGCGCCTGCGCCGACGCCGGCGCGAGCGCGAGCATCGCGCCCGCCATGCCAAGTGCCGCCACTCCGCACGCGTTGATCAGCCGACGGTTCATGTCCCCTCCTCGTTCTTCCGAGAGAGCGTCACCTTGATGTCGACTACGGCTTCCTGGCCGCCGCCCGCCGCTCCCGATCGCGCTCGCCGCTCAGGATATTCGAGAGCGCATAGTTGCCTTCGTGGCACGCGTACTCATAGATGAGCTCGTCGCTTCGATTGAACGGCACTTCACCGCTCCACGGCGCCGTGAACGTCGTGGGATCCTCGATGGTGAATCGGTAGAGGAGCGTGTCGGGCCCCGTGCGCGTAAAGCGTTCGATGACCTTGAGGTGCTCCCCGGCGCCGCGATACTGGTGCAGCCGATGGTAGTTCGTCGTTTCGACGACGAGCGTGTCTTCCTCCCAGCGGCCGATCGAATCGCCCATCCACAAGCGCACGTCCTTCGGCAATCGCTCGCCGCCGATGCGGATGACGCGGACGTCGTGGACCATCTCGACGAGGA
>JBQTIE010000145.1:0-5711 GCA_052389315.1 Acidobacteriota bacterium | reverse complement strand
CGATGGTGCGTGGGTCCTCGATGCCATCGGCGGACGCACGTTGACACTGATCACGTGCTACCCGTTCTCGTTCGTTGGCGCCGCCCCGCACCGCTTCATCGTGAGGGCACGGCAGAGCGCCTGACGCTCACGCGATGGCCGGGGCGGATGCCGCACCGACAATGGTCGCGCTGCGTGTTGGTGCGCCGCTGTCCTCAAACGAACAGACGAGACCGGCAGGAACCTCTAGGATGCTCCGTGGAGGCCTCCTTCATGCTTTCAACGATTGCGATTATCCTGCTCGTTCTCTGGGTGCTCGGTCTGGGCAGCTCCACGACGATCGGCGGCGTCGTCCATGTGCTGCCCGCGGCGGCCCTGATCATCGTTGGGCTTCGTGTCATCCAGGGCCGTCGGGCCGTCGGCGCCTAACCCGCCGTGTGGTTCTTTCGCGTCGCGGAGGCAATCGCGTCCCGCGGCCGCCGTTGCTGGGATTGCGGTTCTCGCGCGGGCGGTCGCTGGTGGGATGACTGCGTAGGTGTCGTCGCCAGGCATCGGGTGGTCGCCTGGTGCACCGCCGGCGTGTTCGCGTGTATTGCACTGGCAGTCATCGTACCCGCCGCGCTGGTCGTCAGACACGTCTATGGCGACGAGTCGAACCTGCCCGATCCGGGGCCGTTCATCCGTTCTGAATTCCCCGCGATTGGCCACGTCTACGACGCCGCCGGGCAGCCGCTCATCGAGCTTGCCCGCGAATACCGGTCGATCACCACCTACGACGACATCCCCGTTGTCGTACGCGAGGCGATTCTCGCCACCGAAGACAAGCGGTTCTTTGATCACAACGGCGTGGACTATACGACCGTTCCGCGCGTGGTGCGGCGCATCCGCCTGCGGACGCTGGTGGCGCGCCTCTTCCGGAATCCCGTTGATGAAGCGGACTCCCCCGCGATCTTTCCGCAGGGGGGATCGACCATTACCCAGCAACTCGTACGCGGTCATTTCCTGAAAGGGCTGACAGCGGGCGAGAACAGCCGCTCCTTGCGGGGAATCGGGCGACTCACGCGCGCGGTGTCGTACGTGCTGGGCGCGCGCAACGCGAACATGATTGCGCGCAAGGCGGAGGAAATGCGGCTCTCGATCTGGATTGAAGAGGAGATGACGCGGCGATTTGGCTCGAAACAGCGCGCCAAGGAAGAAATCTTCGCCCGTTATGCCAGCCATGTGTATATGGGTAACGGCCAGTACGGGATTGCCAGGGCAGCCCAGTACTACTTTGGCAGGCGGCTTGGCAGCCTGACGGCGGCCGACGCGGACAAGGCGGCCCTCCTGGCCGGCATTCCGAAATCGCCCCGGGATTACGCGCCAACCGCGCGTGATCGGGCGAACGTGCTCCGGCGCCGGAATCAGACCCTGACGCTCATGGCGGCGAACGGGTTCCTGACGTCCCAGCTGCTGGCCGACGCGCGGAACCGCCCGCTCGACGTCGCCGTCGTGCGCCCTGGCGTCGTCGTCCACGCCGCGTCGGCGGTGGGCCATGTGCTCAAGGAGCTCGAATCGCAGGGGGTCGCGAACGGTCTCGAGGATCTGCTGCGCGGACGACTGAACGTCTATTCGACGATCGATGTCCGTGTGCAGCAGGTCGTCAATCAGGCCCTCGAAGGTGGCCTCGCCGCTTATGAGGAGCGGCATCCCAGAATGCGCGGCATCGTGCAGGGCTCGGTCGTGGTCCTTGGCAATGACGGCCGGGTGCTCGCCGAGGCCGGGGGACGAGCGCGGTACAACGACGGCGCCGCCTCGTACAGCGATTTCAACCGCGCCACCGAGGCGCTGCGGCAGCCTGGCTCGGCGATGAAACCCATCGTGTACCTGGCCGCGTTCCGCAGCGGCGTGTTCGACCTCGACACGGTGGTGTCCGATGCGCCGATCAGTGTGCCCGATGGCGCGAACGAGCCGAAATGGATCGCGAACTATGACGGGCGATTCAACGGACCGATGCCAGCGCGCCAGGCGCTCGCCGAGTCACGGAATGCCGCCGCGATGTGGATTGGCGCGCGAATCGGAATCGATAGTGTGCTCAGCGCCGCAAGGCGCCTCGGTGTGAAGACGTCGCTGCATCGCTTTCCGACGACCGTACTGGGCGCGTCGGAAATGACGCTGCTCGAACTGGCGAATGCCTACCGGACGATCGCATCAGGCGTGTTCGGGCAGCCCTATGTCATCCGGCGCGTGGTGCACGCCGGTAGCGCGGTGGTCGCCGACCAGGAGCGCCCGGCGCCAGACGTTCACATGGACCCGGCGCTGCTGATGATTCAGGAAGGACTCCGCGGCGTCGTCCGCCTGCCGCGCGGCACGGCGCACGCGCTCGACTCGAAAACCTTTCCCATTCCCGTCATCGGGAAGACCGGAACGACGAATGCGTTCAGGGACGCGCTGTTCGTGGGATCGACGTACGGTGTGGACGGGATCACCGTGGCTGTTCGAATCGGATTCGATGACAACCGTTCGCTCGGCTCCGGCGAAACTGGCGCGAGACTGGCGCTGCCAGTCTTCCGCGAGGTGATGATGGCCGTCTACCGTGACCGGCTCGCGGGACCGGTTCCGGCCTTTCCGGATTCACTGGAAGAGCGCATCACGTCCTATCTGCGAACCCCTGCACCGCTACTGGTGCCGGATGACACGACTGTCTCGTCGCCGGTGACGTTCGCCGGTGAGGGGCCGGCGGTGCGGCGGCGTGGCCCTGCACATGTCCCGCTGCCTGCGGAAGCGCGCTGGCTGCGCGAGAACGGGACGGGCGCGGCTGCCGAGGCGTGGGCGAAGCCACGGTGAACAATCGATACCGTACCGGGTTTCCGCGGGGGGTCTCTTCGTGGGCGATTCGCGACGACGCCTCAACTCATGGAAACGAACGTCCCGCGTGCAGCAGCGTGCCATCTGCCGCTGTGCGCCCTTGGGCCAAGGGTTGGGCTGACTTGACGACGTCGTCTGAAGAAAGTTGGTGAGCTATGTGAAGCGCGGAGGCGCGGACCTCATACGCGGCCAAGTCAGCATCATTCGCATCGTGGAGACAAGACGTCAACGCGCCCCGCGAGCGCTGTACCGAACGGCACAGTGTCGTTCAGTGTGCCTTTGTGAACAGCTGTCGCACATGATCGCTGGCATGCTGGTCGACGAATTCATTGACGCACATGCTTTCTGAGGACGATCTTGTTGCCGCCGCGAAAGGCGACTCAGTCGGGGCTAGGCCACTTGTGTGGGCATGCCTTCATCAGCTAACGAATACTGCGACCCGAGTGGCAGCCTCGATCTCTTCGTGGTGATTCTGGTCCCCCTCATGTTGTCGGATCGCATCTGAGACGGGAACAGAAAGGAGCGCAAAGGCTGGACCGGCATGGATGACGCGTCGAAGGCACTGAAGTCGTGGGTGACGTTCGGCGGCTGTGTGACCGTCGTGCTCGTCCTGTACTGGGCGCAGACCGTGCTCGTGCCGATCGCGCTCGCCGTGCTGGTCACGTTCGTCCTGACTCCTCCTGTCGCCTGGCTGCAGCGATGGGTCGGTCGTGTCGCAGCCGTGCTCCTGATGGTCACGCTGGTGTTCTCGGTCTCGGTCTCGCCGGCTGGGGTCTCGTCAGGCAGATGGACCATCTGGACCGTGATCTTCCGCGCTACCGCGCGAACCTGCTGGCCAAGATCGCCGACGTGCGCAGGGCGGGCAAAGACGGATCGGTCGAGAAGCTGCAGGAGACGATCGAAGACATCAAGACCGACCTCGAGAAAACGCAGGCGCCTCGCGGATCGGCCTCACGGCCGGTAGTGGTCCGAGATTGCCAGTACCCGTCTGCGGCCCTCGGAGCTGCTGGCGCTGGTGCGGGAGCAGCACTTCTCGGTCGTCTGCCTCGCCGACCTGCCACCCAGCCAGGCCTCCAAGACCCGCTATCTCGTCAAGAAGCTTCGCGCCGCGTCGCCTGACCTCACCATACTGGTCGGGCGCTGGGGCCCGGCGGCGCTGGCGGACCCAAGCAAGCGAGTGCTGCGCGACAGCGGGGCGAATCTCGTGGCCTCAACCCTGCTGGAGACCCGGACGTATCTGGCAGGTCTGGTGGGCGTCGGGCCAGCGGCTGCCGACGCGCCTGCGGCTTGATGATGGCTCGGGATCATCGCCGGCTCGACCCTGCGCAGGCGTCAGTCCGCTACTTGCCGCTGAGCGTGCGGCCGATCTCGACGCCGGGGGCGTCGTGCGGCTCGATGTCGCCCATGGCCTTCGTGGCGGCGGCACCAGATTCCTAGTCGGCTGGGGGGGCGTGTGGCCGCGATGGGTCGGGCTCGTGTGTGCTGTTCGGGACTGCGGACCAGATGCCAGACTTGCTAATCTGCTGTTGCCTGGCTCGATTGGCAGGCCGCGAATTCATTTGACGTATTCATGCATATCCGAAAGATCGTGGCGTCTGTTGTTGTCGTGTCCTCGCTGCTCTGGAGTTCCGCGGCCATGGCGCAGCAACGGCACGTGGTCGATCCCGCCGCCATGCGTCAGGCCATCGCCGACCAGGCCGCGACCTACCAGCAGAATCGCGCCGCCGTAATGGACGTGTTACAGCAGTCGCAAGTGCGCGAATTGGCCGGCCGTCTGGGGCTGAACGTGACCCGCGCCGAAAACGCCGTGTCCTCGCTCGGCAGTGCCAAGTTGGCCAGCCTGGCCGATTCGGCGCGTACGGCCGACGTTCAATTGGCAGGCGGGGCAAAACGATCGTGATCTCGACGACGACCTTGCTGCCGGTCATCATCATTGTCATTCTCTTAGTCCGCTAGAAGCGCCTTCAGGAGGAGTCATCGTGAAGAAGATCTCGAATTACGTCGGTCTTGTCATGTTCCTGTTGTTGACTGCGGCATGTGGCAGTCAGCCTGGGATGGACAAGCTCGAAGTCGGTCAGGAAGTCGCCGTGACCAAAGCCGACGGCGGGGTGGTGGAGGGCACGGTCGCCAGCGTCGACGACACGACCGTCCACGTGACCGCCGGCCAGAGCACGAAGTTGATCCCCAAAGATCAGATCGTGGACGTGAGGGTCATCGACGAGACCAGACCGACGGCCCTGCCGCCGGCTGCCAAGTTTCGCGAATACACCGTGCCCCCGGGGACGACGCTGTCGCTGCGGCTCGTGACCGCGATCAACTCGGGCACGGCCAGAGTCGAAGATGCCGTCGAAGCGACCCTGGCGGAGGCTGTGTCAGTCGGAGGCGCCGACGTGCTGCCAGCGGGCAGCATCCTGAAAGGCAGCGTCGCTGCGGTTGAAGGGTCGGGGAGGGTCAAAGGGCTGGCCAGCATCGCCGTGCATTTCACGGGCCTGGCGGCGGCTGGACGGGACGACCATTACGACATCGACGCGACGTATGTGGAGACGGCCGAGGCCACGAAAGGCAAGGACGCGACAAAGATCGGGATCGGCTCGGGGGCGGCCATCGGCGGTCTGCTGGGCGGCAAAGGCGGCGCCGCGAAGGGTGCTGCCATCGGTGGCGGCGCGGGCACCGCAGTCGTCTTGTCGACGAAGGGCGAGGAAGTCGAACGGCCCGTCGGCGCCAGATTAACCGTTCGGCTCGAGAAGGCCATCGACGTGTGCGTATTCCGGTCCATCGTGAACACTCATTCCGTTTCAACGTGAACGGCGATTCCGCTGATGCTGAACAGCGATTCCGGCCATCGTGAACACCGATTCTGGTCATGGTGAACACGCATTCCGGTG
>JBQTIE010000144.1:0-15421 GCA_052389315.1 Acidobacteriota bacterium | reverse complement strand
GGGGCGTGCACCGACGTTGGGGTCGGCGATCGTGCTGAGCGGGGTGAGCCGTATAACCTCGCGCTGGAGCCGTCAGCGCGACCCGGTGTATCGTGAGGGTCGCGCCGCGGCTCAGCGCGAGCGTTAGACCGCCCATCGAACGTTCAGCGAATACTGTCAAGGTTCCTTGAGAACGGGACCAGCCGGCTCGGAGGATGGTCGCTCCGTAGGTGAGACCACGTCGAGAATCCGCGTAGCAGGAGGATGCGGACATGTCAGAGCACAGCGTCCCCCCGATTCCGGACCCTGCCCTCACGGGCACCACCGAATCCTCTAGCCGCCCGGGACCGACGCTTGGACCGTACCAGCTTCTTCAGAAGATCGGCGAGGGCGGGATGGGCGAGGTCTGGATGGCCGAGCAGACCCGGTCAATGCGGCGCCTCGTCGCCGTCAAGATCATCAAGGCGGGCATGGACACGGCCCGGGTCGTCGCCCGCTTCGAAGCCGAGCGCCAGGCGCTGGCGCTGATGGACCACGCGGCCATCGCCACCGTCTTCGACGGCGGCGCCACCCCCGAAGGCCGCCCGTACTTCGCGATGGAGTACGTGAAGGGCGAACCGATCACGACGTACTGCGATCGGCACCGTCTCTCGACGACCGAGCGGCTCGGGCTGTTCGCGCGCGTGTGTGAGGGAGTTCAGCACGCCCACCAGAAGGGGGTCATCCATCGCGACCTCAAGCCCTCGAATGTGCTGGTGACGGTGGCCGATGGCGTTGCCGTGCCGAAGATCATCGACTTCGGCGTGGCCAAGGCCATCACGCAGCACCTGACCGAGCGGACCCTCTTTACCGAGCTCGGCATGCTCGTCGGGACGCCCGAGTACATGAGCCCGGAGCAGGCCGACCTGACGGCGCTCGACGTCGACACGCGGACCGACATCTACTCGCTCGGCGTGCTGCTCTACGAGCTCCTCACCGGCTCGTTGCCCTTCACGGCACGAGAGCTCAGGGAGCGCGGCATTGACGAGATCCGGCGTGTGATCCGCGAAGTGGACCCGCCCAAGCCGAGCACACGCGCCTCCGAGCCCGCGCCCGACTCCGCCGACCGCGCCAGGAAGCGGCACAGCGAGCCGCGCCAACTGGCGAGCCAGCTTCGAGGCGACCTCGACTGGATCACCATGAAAGCGCTCGACAAGGACCGGACCCGCCGTTACGACACGGCGATTGACCTGGCCCACGACGTGCGGCGGCACCTGCAGCACGAACCCGTGGTCGCCGGCCCGCCTAGCGCGTGGTATCGAACCCGGAAGTTCGTGCGGCGGCATCGATTCGGCGTCTCGGCGACGGCGACGCTGCTGGTGCTGCTCGTCGTCTTCGCCGTGTCGCTGGCCGAGCGGACGCGCCGCATCGCCGAGGAGCGCAACCGGGCCAACCAGGAATCGGCACGGGCCAACCGCGAGGCCGAGGCCGCGCGGCAGGTGTCGGGCTTCCTCACGCGGTTGTTCGAGCTGTCCGACCCGAGCGAGGCGCGCGGCAACGCGGTGACGGCCCGCGAGATCCTGGACACCGGATCCGCGCGGATGGAGCGCGAGCTGGCCGGTCAACCGGATCTGCAGAGCCGATTGATGGGAACGATGGGCGCCGCCTACCAGAGCCTCGGGCTCTACGAGGTCAGCCGGGCGCTGCTCGGCAAGAGCCTCGACCTCCAGCGCAGCACGCCCGGCACGGACCCGATGGCGCTCGCCAGGACCCTGCAGGACCTCGGTCACGTCCTAGCGAGGCTCCGCCTCAGACCGTCGAGCATGTTCCGCGGCAGCTCCGCCTCGCTAGGGGCAGCGTTGGCTGGCCCGGCCTCCGGCCGGGCGAGAAAACTTGACTCAAATGGTTGGGAATCTGCAGAGTCAAGTTTTCTAGTGTTGCGCGGCGACTTCGCAGCCGCGGAGCCGATGCTGTCGGAAGCGCTGGCGCTGAGGGAACGGCACGGCACCGACGCCGACGCCGCCGAGCTTGCAGAGACGCTGGGGGCCCTCGGCGTCCTGGCCTACTCGCGGGGAGAGTACGACAAGGCCGAAGCGCTCAACCGGCGCAGGCTCGACACCGCCCGGCGCGCGCCGCCGAGGCACGAGGTCGAGGTCTCCAACGCGCTCAACCACCTCTCGATGAGCATCCAGCAGTCCCGCGGCGACTACGCCGCCGCCAAGACCCTGGCGGAGGAGGCGCTGGCGCTCCGGCGCAAGGTCTACATGGCACCGCACCGCGGCATCTCCCAGGGGTTGAACAACCTCGCGATGGTGCATTACCGGCTGAAGGAGTACGACGCGGCCGAGCCGCTGTTCAGGCCTCGCGATGAACCGCGAGTTGTTCGGGGAGCTGCACCCGGAAGTGATGGCGAACCTGAACAACCTCGGCCTGCTGGCACGCGACCGAGGCGACTATCGACAGGCTGACGTCCTGTTCGCTCAGGTGGTGGAGGCGGATCGAAAGATTCTCGGCCCCCAGCACATCCAGGTGGGTCGCAGCCTGAACAACTGGGCGGAGTCGGTGCGGCGAAGCGGAGACCCGCGGCGAGCGGAGAAGCTGCTTAGGGAGTCCGTCGCCATTCACGCCAAGTCGCTCTCTCCGACGCACTGGCAGACCGTGTCGACCGAGTCGCTCCTAGGGCGCTGTCTGATCGACCAGCTCCGCTTCGCCGAGGCCGAGCGCCTGCTGCTCAACGCCCACACCTGGCTCGAGCGCGAATTTGGCGCCACCCACACCCGCGCGACTATCGTAGCCGAGCGCATCGTCGAGCTCTACGAGGCCTGGAGGAAACAAGCACAAGCGGCCCAGTGGAGGGCGAAGCTGCGACCGCCTGCGTGACCAGCCGGTCCGATATTCCTGAATTCGGTGGGTTCACCATACCCCGGCGACATGGTAGGGTTCAGCACACAGACTGCCGGTCTAACTCGCGTTGCACCAGTCGGCCGCTGGCGCATCTTGAAGCGGCCGCTGGTGAACGCAGTTCGTTGGGCCGATGGGAAGATCAACGGGTTCGTTTCGTATGGATCCAAGTGGATTGTCATCGGGTGGAGCGTTCCCAACACAGACAGGCAGCAGTGCGAACTCGTGCGCGAGGCATTGCGCCTGCGCGCGAACGCGCTCGAAAAACTTACAGTGGTGACATTCGGGGCCACGGACGAGTACTTCGGCAGGGTCGTGCAGTTGATCTCGATTTCTGAGAATGCGATTGAGCGTCACAACCGAGGTTTCGTGGAGTTCGTGACGGACGGGGACAACTGCTGCCGTCAAGTGAGCAATTGGTTCCGTCGATTCGCTAATTGAGGGCTGGCCCGTTTCGTTCTTGAGGCGAACCACGAATCGGCCTTCCACTGGAAGGGTGGTGCCAGAAAACGTCAGGCTGCGCATCTTAGCGCGTTAAGCCGTCTGAGCCAGTCCGCGATCCGGTTCCATCTGGCTCCCGTCTGATCCACCAACCCTTCATTTTCGGTCTCGATTTCCCGCAAGTCGCTCGAGCTGTGACCGGCTACGACGATGGGCCCGCCCGGAGGCTCGATGCCGACCTTCCGGAGTGGTGGAATGGGGATCTTTTCACTGACCACGCCGAATTGCGCAGGGAGCAACCAGGCGTGCGGCATCGCGCTTCAGGCGCGGGTCGTGCGCGCGGCGGACATCGCCCATGGCGTCCTCGCCGAGCGTCGGGATGACCGCACAGGCACCGAGGCGCGTCCGGGAGCGCCAGGATGGGTGGACGTAGTATCGTATGCGCGATTGCAGATCGGCCAGACGTTTGGCTCGTACCAGATCCTCGCCAAAGTCGGCAAAGGCGGCATGGGCGAGGTGTATCGCGCCCGAGATACGCGGCTTGGCCGCGACATCGCGCTGAAGATTCTCGCCGGCGCCTACACCCAGGACCAGGACCGCATCCGGCGGTTCAGGCAGGAAGCCACCGCGGCGTCCGCTCTCAATCATCCGGGCATTCTCACGATTCACGAAGCCGGCGATGCCGACGGCTGTCAATTCATCGCCACCGAGTTCGTCGATGGCGAGACCTTGCGGCAGATGCTGAATCAGCGAGGCCGAGTGCCGCTGAACGAGGCGCTCGGCATTGCGGTGCAGGTCGCGGCGGCGCTGGCCGCTGCGCACAAGGCGGGCATCGTGCATCGCGACATCAAGCCCGAGAACGTGATGGTGCGGCCGGATGGGTACGTCAAGGTGCTGGACTTCGGCATCGCCAAGCTGACGCGGCGGCCTGACGAGAGTCCCGACACCGACCAGATGACCCGGACGCTGTCGCAGACGCGCGATGGCGCCATCGTCGGCACCGTGCCGTACATGTCGCCCGAGCAGGCGCGCGGCGCCGCCGTGGACGCGCGGTCGGATATCTGGAGTCTCGGCTGTCTGCTCTACGAGATGCTTGCCGGCCGATCGCCCTTCGCCGGACCAACGACCAGCGACGTGCTGGTCGGGATTCTCGACAAGGAGCCGGCGCCGCTCACCGCGCCTCCGCACGCCATTCCAGCCGAGTGCAACTGGATCATCACCAAGACCCTGCGCAAGAGCGTGGACGAACGCTACCAGAAAACCGACGAGCTCCTGACGGACATTCGACGCCTGCAGGAAAAGCTGGCACTCGCATCACATCAGGCGCGCGCGCTTCCGCCGCCACCACGCCCGTCGCGCCCATCGTCCCGCATCGGCGCTGCGGTGCTCGCCGCAGTGTTCATTGCAGGTGCGATCGGCGCAGTGTGGTACTGGCGGCCGCGGGCGCCATTGTCTTCGACGACCGCGGCACGATCGCTCGCGGTGTTGCCGTTGAAGTCGCTCGACGCCGGCGACGATTATCTCGGGCTGGGCATCGCCGACGCGGTGATCCGCAGGACCAGCCAGACCGGCGGGCTGATCGTGCGCCCGACGAGCGCGATCCAGCCATACATGACCAAGGACCTGGATGCGTTGTCGGCGGCGCGCGAGTTGAGCACCGACGTCGTGCTCGAGGGCAGCGTGCAGCGTGCCGGCGATCGGCTCCGCGTCAGCGTCAACCTGCTGCGCGTCGGCGACGGAGCATCGCTCTGGGCCGACAACTTCGATCTGCGCATGACCGATATCTTCGAGATCCAGGATCGGGTCGCGCGCGAGGTGGCGTCGCATCTGCAACTCAGGGTCGATCCGGCGCAGCAGGCCCGGCTGGGCCGGAAGCCGACCACGAATCCGCAAGCGTACGAGTACTACCTGCGGGGACTGCATCGGCTCGATCAGCGGATGTCGTTCAGCGTCGCGGAGAAGGCCGGCGCGATCGATTTCTTCAACCGGGCGATTGCGGCGGACGCGGATTTCGCGCTCGCGCACGCCCAACTCGCGCTGGCCTACGCGGTCGGTGCCGTCTTCCGACAGCCGGGGGCGCCAGAGACGGACGAGCGAGCGAGGGCCGAGATCACGCTGGCGCAAGCCCTCGATCCGAACCTGCCGGAGATCGCGCTGGCACGCGCGATGCTGCTCAAGAGCCGTTTCGGCGGCTTTCGCGGCGACGAGGCGGTCCGGGTGCTGCTGGCGGCACAGCGCATCGACGCCAACGTCGGGCACGCCGATCTGACCTACAACTACACACATCTGGGACTTGCGGATCTGGCCGAGCGGGCCGGCGAGCGCGCCCTGGAGGTCGATCCGACCAGCGACTACGCGAAACGGCAATTGATTGTGTCCTACGAGATGAGCGCGCAGTGGGACAAGCGGCGCGCGGCGCAATTACGGTTCTTTCCGAGCGAACCAATGGATCCGTCGGTGCTGCTGACCGAGGGCCGCCTCGACGAGGCCCGTCGCGCGGTGGACTCGGAGCTCGCGTCGAATGGGGAAAGCCGGTTCGCTGTGGCGAGAAAGGCCGTGCTCGATGCATTGCAAGGTGACATCCGATCGGCCAAGGCGGCCATTCCATCGCTGCTCAGCCAGCATCCCGTGAAGGATCCTTACTACCACCACACCGCGTATTTCGTCGCATGCATTTACGCCGCCGAGGCGAACAGCACCGAAGCGGTGAAGTGGTTGCGCGAAGCAGTGGCAACTGGATTCCTCGCGTATCCGTTGTTCGAACGCGACGCGCTGCTCGACAAGATCCAAAAGGCGCCGAGTTCGTGCAGTTCATGGCGGAGTTGAAAGCGACCGTCGACGGCTATCGCCGCGAGTTCGAGGCTCGCTGACTCAACTTCCCGTCGATACGGCTCGAAGGCGCTGTGCAAAGCGGTGCGTGCCACCTTCGGCGAGGCGGCGCTCGTATAGCGCTGCCAGGTCCACAAGATGCGCCATATCCTCGAGTACTTGAGCGATCGCGATCGCCCGTGGGCGCAAGCGATCCTGCGGCGAGCCTACCAGGCCGCCGATCCGAAGCTGGCGCCGACGCCAGTCGCGATCAGCACCGAGAAGTTCCGACCTTCCCCGCCCCAGCTCCGTTTCAGGCTGACGCCATCGAGCTACACGTACGGATCCGCCCCGGTGATCGGCCGCTGTCGCCAGGCGTCGATCTGCTCGTAGATCTTCTGATTAAGCCGACTGACCGTGCCGGAGCTCACTCGGCTCCGTCACAACGCCTCGGTGATGTCTTCGACGCGGCGGACGCTCACCCCGGCGAGGTATCTTCAGCTCGACGCGGTGTTTGCGACCGCCGACACCTGTTACTCCTACGAGGTCCCCTCGACCGACTGCAAGCTGTCCCTCGATGGGATCAACGGATCACGCCGGAGCCTCCACTATCGCTCGAAGCCGCACGCCTGGCCGCCGAGGCCTGGCTGATGTCGCGCAGTCCCGAAGTCAAATCGTTTGACTTGTCCAAGGGCCTCCTAAAGGGAATCGAAGCTGGTGCCACCTGCCACAGCGGGCTTCCCTATCCCATGTGCTGGCACTATCTGCTGAGTTTCGACCCGGTCGTCGGCCGACATCGGCTGGCTGGCGCCGGGCACTTCACCGTCGTCGTTCTGCTCGATAACTCCATCGTCGAGCCGCGTGTGAACCGCACGATTGCGAATCAATGCCACGTTGGCGGCTCCAGTGATCCAGGCGTCAGTAGCGGGGGAGGCTCAAAACCTCAAGAAATTGCCGATCGGCCTCCGGAACCTGATCCTGCGACCGGCGCGTACCGCTTCGGGAAAGGAGTAACGCTGCCGCAAGTTGTACGCGAAATCCGACCGCAATACCCGAGGGACGCGATGCGCGCCAAGCTTGAGGGAACTGTGATGCTGGAGGGCATCGTACGGACCGACGGAACAGTCAGCAACGTAAGAGTCGTGCGATCGCTTGATCCCCGTATTGACGCGGCAGCAATCAAGGCCTTCATGAACTCTCGCTTTAGGCCGGGTACTGTCAACCGAGTGCCGGTTCCGGTCCTGATAGGGTATGAGATGTGGTTTGGACTTCGATGATCGAACTGAGGAGGGACGACTCATCTGCGCGACCATCGGATCCACGGCGCCGGGTCTAACACGCGCTGCACCCGACGGCCGCGCAGCTCAAGGAGCGGCCGCAGGTGAGCGCGAGGTTCGGCGGACGAACTACGGACTAATCCGCGAAAACCAGAAACCAGGTTCGCGGTTGTCGTGGGCAAAGGCCAGGATTCGGATGATGCCCTCCCAATCCAAGTAGATCACGTGATAGGGGAAGCGGTTCACTGGCCGGCGTCGCGCCGGCACATCATTCGGAACATTCAAGACACGGTGGCCGATCGCCGGCCAACGAGCAATCTGAGCAAGCGCGGCGACAGCCTGGACGAACTCGACCCCAAGCCGGAGCGCTTCTGCTCGTACCAGAGAGCAGCGTCTTCGAGTTCGGCAGAGGCTTCAGGTTCTGGCCGGAACCGCCGATTCATCGATCGGCCAGCCGCCGGAGGACACGTGCCCGGACATCCTCCCACGGCTCGCCGGCCGATTCGCCAGACATTACGCGCCGGGCGCGTCTCTCAATTTCGCGCGCCCAGGCGGCCTCGACCTCTGTTTGATGCGATGGAGGCGCCTCATCGAGGCTCGCGAGTAGCTCGGCAGCCACGTCTGCGCGTTGCTCCACCGGCAACGCCAGAGCCTCCCGAAGAACTTCTTGCGCTCGTGAGCTCATAGGAGCATTCTACCGCCGAACACAGCAGCCCAACACGCGCTGCACCCGACGGCCGCCCGCTGTCGGTACGCGGCCGCTGGTGAACGCTGGCCGTTGATATGGCCAGGTGGAATCGCTCTTTCACTCGCTGAAGGCGGATCTGATTCACGGTCGCACGTGTCCATCAGTCACCGAGCTCCGCCGTCAACTGCAGCGCTACATCCGGTACTACAACTACCGCCGGCTCCACGCGGCGCTTGGCTATCACCCGGCGACTCTGAACAACGAGGCGCCCAGCAATTGCTTGTCTGCTGAACCGAGGCAAGCCGCCTCGCTACCTGATGATGTCGTGCAACACCGTGCCGGAGACGTCGGTGAGCCGGAAATCGCGCCCGCTGTACTGGTAGGTGAGCTTGGTGTGGTCGATGCCCATCAGGTGCAGGATCGTCGCGTGCAGGTCGTGCACGTGCACGGGCTTGTCCACGACCTTGAACCCGAAGTCGTCTGTGGCCCCGTAAGTGATCCCGCCCTTCACGCCGCCGCCCGCCAGCCACATGCTGAAGCCGAACGGATTGTGATCGCGCCCGCTCTGCACGACGCCGGCGCCGCCGCCCACCTCCACAACAGGCGTGCGGCCGAACTCCGATCCGCAGACCACGAGCGTCTCGTCGAACAACCCTCGTGACTTCAGGTCCTTGATCACCGCGGCGAACGGCTGGTCCGAGTCCTTGGCGTTCTTACGATGCTGCTGGATGTCGGCGTGGGCGTCCCATGGGTCACCCTTGGCGTAGTAGACCTGCACCATCCGAACGCCCCGCTCCACCAGGCGCACGGCCATCAGGCACCCGCGCGCCGTGCTGCCAGGGCCATACAACTCGAGCGTGGCCTGGCTCTCCTTGCGGATATCGAAAACGTCCGGCGCCTCGGTCTGCATCCGGTACGCGGTTTCCATCGCCCCGATGGCGGCTTCGAGCTGTGGGTCGGCGGGCGCCCTGCCCCGGTGCATCTGGTCGAGCTGGGTGAGCAGATCCAGCTCGCGGCGCTGTTCCGGCAGCGTAAACGCCTTGTTGTGGATGAAGGAGACGAGCTTCTTCGGATCGAACTCCTTGCCGACGATCTGGTCAGGCCGCTCCACCTTGCTCGGGATGTAGGTTCCCTGGTGCACCGCCGGCAGGAACGCGCTGTTCCAGAGCGGCGGCCCGACCGTGGTCGGCACGTCCGGGCAGAGCACGACGTACCCCGGGAGGTTCTTGTTCTCGCTGCCCAGGCCATAGGTGAGCCAGGAGCCGATCGATGGACGTCCGACCTGGCTGTGGCCGGTGTTCATCATCAGCATCGATGGCTCGTGATTCGGGATGTCGGTGTGCATCGATCGGATGACGCAGATATCGTCTGCGCATTGGCCGACGTGCGGGAACAGCTCGCTCACCTCGAGACCGCTCTTGCCGTAGCGCGTGAACGTGAACGGCGACTTCATCAGCGCCCCCGTCTTGCGCTCCGTCGCCACCGTTCCACCGGGCAGCGGCTGCCCGTGATACTTCTCCAGGATCGGCTTGGCGTCGAAGCTGTCCACCTGGGAGAGCCCCCCGTTCATGAAGAGAAAAATGACGTGCTTGGCGCGAGCCGGGTGATGGAGGCCGGCGCGTTGGAGGACCGCTTTCGAGCCCTGACGGCCCTGCCCGGTCTCGGCGGCGTCGAGCGATCGCGACACGAGGCCCGCGAAGGCCATCATGCCGAAGCCATTCCCGATGCGGCACAGCGCGTCGCGGCGGGTAAACGGCGGAAGGGCTCGATGCGCCATGGTCAGTTCACGAAGAGGAATTCGCTCGAACTCAGGAGCACTTTGACGTACCGCCCGAAGATCGTGATCGGCAGCATCTTCTTCTTCTCATCGTCGGACGGGTTCACGCCGGGGACCACACCGGCCATCATCCCGTTGGGGTCTGGCTCGGCCGTCGCCTCGGGTTCGTCCTGTCCGACGGGCGAGGCCACCGGGGTCACCGGTTTCGCCGGCGCCGCCATGCCCTTGGCAGCTTGCGTCGTCTGTGTCTCGGCCGCCTTGGCCTGAGCCCGGCGATCCTCGTACTGCTCGAGCGCTTCGGCTTGCAGGAAATCGCGCCCTGCCGTCAGTTCATCCGCGGTCGGGGTCCGCCCGAACACCCTCCGATACACCTGCGTGATCCGGGCCGCGTCGTCTGGCTCGTCGGCAACCAGCTCGGCCAGTCGCTCGGCGTGCTGCTGCATGAAATCGCTGTTCATGAAGAACAGGCGCTGCAACGGGACGTTGGTGGAGAAACGCTGCTCCGCCGACAGGTTGGGGCTGGGGAAGTCGAAGAGCTGCAGGAACTCGTCCAGCTTGTAGCGGCTGACCCGGCCGTAGATCGTCCGCCGGCTGGCCAGCGGCGTCAGGGGGACAGACGGCCCTCCCATCTTCGTGTCGAGCGAACCCGACACGAACAGCACCGCATCGCGAATCTGCTCGGCGCTCAGTCGTCGCGGGCTCACCCGCCAGTAGAGCCGGTTGTCGGCGTCTTTGGCGGACTCCGCAGTTTGCTGATCGGCGCTCAACTGGTAGACCGCGCTGCGCATGATCTCGCGGTGCAGCGCCTTGAGGGAGAGGCCGTGATCCACGAAGTACTGCGCCAGATGCTCGAGCAGTTCCGGGTGTGTCGGCCGTTCGCCGTTCATGCCGAAGTTGCTCGGGGTGTTCACCAGCCCCGTGCCGAAGTGCCCCTTCCACACGCGATTGACCATGACGCGGAGGGCCAGGGGCTGCGCGGCGATCGTACGCGCCAGATCGAGGCGTCCGCTGCCCGACGAGAAGCTCACCCGGCCCGACGAGCTCAGCACCGACAGGAACCCGCGAGGGACGGCCTCGCCGAGCCGTTGTGGGTTGCCGCGAAGGTGCACTTGGAGGTCCGAGGGCGCCGGCACGTCTCCCACGCCGTGGACGTAGGCGTATTTGGCCGGCAACGCCTTCTCCATGGTCTCGATGTCCTTGCGCAAACCCTCGATGAGCGCCCGCCGATCGCCGCCGAGCCGTTGCTCCAGGCCCCAGCCCGTGAACCGGAGCAGGGCAGGACGCGCGCGCTTGCCCGGCGCATTATCGGGGTCGAGGTTCTCGCGAAACACGTCGGTCCACAGGGCCGTGCGCTCGACCGTCATGCTGCGCAGCTCCAGGCCGCAGCCCGGACAGAAGTCGTCGTTGGTCTTGAACTCGTTGGGCTTGTTGGCCGGCTCTTTCGGCTTGGCGGAGGGGAGCGCGCGCGCCCGGATGATGTCGTTCTCCTTCTTCACCTCACGCTGCTCGAGCAGGATGCCGACCAGCAGCTCCTGGAACCGGTCGGCCAGGGCGTCGGCCTCCTTCGCCGTGCCGCCGCGCGCCACCAGTGCCTGCCAGGCCTTCAGGTACGGGTAGAAGACCGGACGCTTCTCCAGAAACGCCAGCCACCGGTCGAACAGCTCGTAGTCGAGCTTGCGAGCATTGACGATCTCCAGCTTGTCCTTTTTCGGTTCGCCCGCGACCTGCCACGCGGCCTTCATGTAGGTGGCGGCCTGGAAAGCCAGCGTCTCGGCCAGTTGCTGTGTTTCGGTGGCCGTGAACTCGCGGAGCATCTCGCGCTTCAACTTGAGCTGTTTTTCAGTCGCCTCGCGCTCGGCCACGATCGCCTTGGGGGCGAGCGGGTACTCGCGGTACTCGGAGTTCAAGAAGACGCCGCCCAGCGCGTAGTAGTCGGTGGTCGGGATCGGGTCGTACTTGTGATCGTGGCACCTGGCGCAGCCGACGGTGAGGCCGAGCATGCCGCGACTGACGACATCCACCCGATCGTGGCGTTCGTCGGCGCGCGTGATCTCCACCGCCCCGTTGTCGTAATACCACGGCCCCAGGCCGAGGAACCCCAGCGCTGGCAGGTGACGCACGCGCTCAGGCCCTTCCAGCAGGTCGGCGGCCAGTTGCGCGGACACGAAGCGGTCGTAGGGCAGGTCCTCGTTCAAGGCGCGGATCACCCAGTCCCGGTAGAGGTGTGCATTGGGATACGGGTTGAATCCGCGCCCCATCGGATCGAGGCTGCGGTAGTCGTCTTCGCCGAAGCGAGCGACGTCCAGCCATACCCGCCCCCAGGCTTCGCCGTAGCGGGGCGAAGCCAGCAGGCGATCGATGACCTTGTCGAATCTGTCCGGTGCCCCGTCTGCCAGAAAGGCGTCGATCTCTTCAGGGGTCGGCGGCAGACCGGTGAGGTCGAGCGTTGCACGCCGCAGCAGCGTGAGCGGGTCGGCGGGCTGCACCGGTCGGAGACCCTCGCGTTCGAGGCGTGCCAGCACGAACCGATCGATGTCGGTGCGCGGCCACGCGACGTCCCTCACGGCGGGGGGCGTGGGCTTGCTCAGCGGTTGAAACGACCAGAACCGACGCTGCTCCGGCGTGATGACGCGTTCGTGCGACGCGACGGGCGCCGGGTCCGTGGCCGAGGGCCACACGGCACCCGCGCGAATCCAGTCCGCCAGCGCCTCGATGTCGGCGGCCTGGAGCTTGGCGCGTCCCCGCGGCATGCGCGGGAATCCGTCGGCGTGCTGCACGGCTTTCATCAGCGCGCTCTTGTCCGGATCACCGGGGACGATGGCCGGGCCTGTTTCGCCGCCCTTGAGCAGCGCCTCGCGTGAATCGACACGCAGGCCGGCCGTGGCCGTCTCGGCGTGGCAGGCAAAGCAGTTGGCGGCCAGCAGCGGGCGAATCCTGGTCTCGAACAATTCGGTGGCGGCGGGCGCCGTGGGTTGCGGAGGCGACGGGGGCGGGGGCGACTGTGCCGCCCGCAGGGCGACGGCCGCAACGAGAATGGCCCCGAGCGCCGTGCCAACGCGCACGCCAGCCGAGTCGACGAAGGAGGCAGGTTTCATTCCGACCATTCCGATGTGCTGTGGCTCCCGCAGAACACGCCGGCGACACGATTCGCACCGGAGCGCCCGACGCCTGCCAGGGGGTGTCTGGCCGCTCCGACCGCCGCCCGACCAACTCCAACGTATGATACGCCGGCATGCCCTTGGGAGCCCTATTCCGTGTCTTGCCCAGTTGCGCACTCCTGGCAATCGGGCCCGATGCCGCGCCCGCGCAGGCTCCGCAGTCCACGCGGCCGCCGGCGGAGATTCCGTTCACCCGCCTCAAGCCGGATGCGATAGTGACGCTTGGCCTCGAGCCCGGAGCCGTTTCGACCGACGACGGCATCTGGGTGCCGAATCCCGCACAGGGGACCGTCACTCGGGTCAACGTCAAGAGTGACAAGGCTGCCGAGGTGATTGCCGTGGGGTCCCAGCCCTGCGCCTCGCTGCTCGCGGCCTTCGACACCGTCTGGGTTCCGATCTGCGGTGACGGCGGCCTCGCCCGGGTCGACCCAAAGGCCGGGAAAGTGTCGACCACGCTGAAGCTGGGCCCGGCCGCTCCGGACGGGCGCATCGCGACCAGTGCTGGCAGCGTCTGGGTGGTGACGGATCGCAAGGGCGTGCTGTCGCGCATCGACCCGGACACGAACGAGTCGGTCGCCGAGGTCTATGTCGCCGCCGGCGCAACCGCCGTGGCGTTCGGGGAGGGTGCCCTCTGGGTGACCAGCGCCGAGGCCGGCCGGCTCACCCGCATCAATCCTCACAACAACGAGGTGGTCGAGGTCATCGCCATCGGGCCCAACCCCGGGCGCCTCGCGGTGGGGGAGGGCGGCGTGTGGACGCTCAACCGCGGAGACGGGTCGGTGTCACGCGTGGATCCGGCGACCAACAAAGTGGAGGCGACGATTCCCGTGGGCGGGAGCATCGGCCCAGGCGAGATTGCAGCCGATGAAGGCTCGATATGGATCAGCGCGCCCGGCGTGCCCATCGTGCGGATCGATCCGCGGACCAATCGGGCCGTTCAGCGATTCACGGGAACAGGCGGGGGTGCCGTGCTCGTCGCGCACGGCTCGCTGTGGGTGGCGGCGGCGCCCGCGCTGACGTGGCGGCTCGATCCCAAGCTCGTGGCTGCGATGCGGTAGTATTCGGCTCCTGGGGTCGACGATCCACTGAACCGCGGACACGGAACAGGAGGGACGGAATGGCCATCAATCGAGGCAAGGTTGTCGCAGGCGGCCTCGTCGCGGGGCTCGTGTTCAACATCGGGGACTTCCTGATCAACGCCGTCTTCATGGTGGCGGAGAACGAGCAGCTCATGACGCGGCTGGGGCTCGATCCGGCTGCGATGACGTCCATCGGGGGCATGCTCCCCTGGATCGTGATCGACTTCATCTTCGGCGTGCTCGTCGTCTGGACGTACGCCGCGATCCGGCCGCGCTTCGGACCCGGACCGCGGACGGCGATCAGCGCGGGGTTGATTCCCTTCATCGCCGCGACGCTCATCATCGCCGGCTTGACGAGCATGGGGCTGTTCGCGACGACGGCGTTCCTCAAGGGCACGGCGCTCTCGCTCGTCAACGTGGTCATCGGGAGCGTTGCCGGCGCGTGGGTGTACACGGAGGCCTGACGCGCGCCAGTCTGGCGTGACGCGATCTGGACGCCGGCCGCTCGCGGCCGGCCTCCGCCGCATCAGCCTGGGGCTCGCCCCTGAAGACGCGGCCGGCCACAGGCGTCTTCAAGGCGTCCGAACGCCGAGATTCCTGATCAATCGATGCAGGTAGGTCGGCTGCAGTCCGAGCTCGCGCGCGGCTTTCGCGACGTTGCCCCGGCTCTGCTCGAGGGCCTCGCGAATCAGCTCGCGCTTGTGCGCGGCAACGAGGCCGTGAAACCCCTGCGCGGCCTCGGCCTGGGGCGCCGCGGCCTCCAGCAGCGCCTCTGGCAGGTCCTCCGGCACGATCACGTCGCTGGATCCGAGGACGATGGCCCGTTCGATCGCATTCGAGAGCTCGCGCACGTTGCCCGGCCAGTCGTAGGCGGCCAGGAGGGCACGCGCCCCGGGTGAGATCCCCTTGACGTCCCGCTTGCAGCGGGCGGCGTGCTGGCGGACGAAGTAGGCGGCCAGGAGCGGCAGGTCGCCGGGCCGCTCTCGGAGGGCCGGCATCGTCGCCGAGACGACGTTGAGCCGATAGTACAAGTCCTGACGAAACGCCCCGGCGGCCATCGCCGCGTCGAGGTCGCGATTGGTGGCCGCGATGACGCGCACGTCGATCTTGATCCCGCGTCGCGCCCCGAGCCGCTCGACGACCTGATCCTGGAGCACGCGGAGCAGCTTGGCCTGGAGCGCCGGCGCCAGCTCGCCGATCTCGTCGAGGTGCTCGAAGGTGTGGCCATGCAGCCCCTGAACGGAGCGGCCCACTTCGCCCTTTCCAGCGATGGGACGCTCGTGTTTGCACCGGGCCGCTCGATGTTCATCAACAGCCGTCTGGTGTGGGCGGAT
>JBQTIE010000143.1:0-3718 GCA_052389315.1 Acidobacteriota bacterium | reverse complement strand
GCAGCGCGTCGGACTCTTCGGCCTCGGGCCTCGGCGCATCAGATTCCGCCGCCCCAGGCACCGGCGCATCAGATTCCGCCCCCCGGGAGTCTGCCGCCTCAGGCCCCGCGGCCTCAAGCCCGGCCGCCTCGAGCCACGCCCCTTCGGGTCTCGGCGCGTCAGATTTTCGCCCCTTCGGACCGCGGGGCGTTACACATCCCACCGAGGCACGACACGCGCGCTGCCTCCTCGTCAGGAGGCATTCCGCCCCGGTGGCGGACCACGACGGCCGCCTGCCTGCTGTTCGTGCTGGTGTCAGCGTCCGGCCTGCGGGCTCAGGATACGAAAGACGGGGCGCCGCCGGCACAGCCGAGGATCACGCCCATCGTCCGCGACGTCACGCGTGTCGAGGCGTGGTCGTTCTTCGAGTCACCCAATCCCGACAGCGACTCGACTTACTCGCTGCTCGGCAACCGCGCGACGCTCGGCGCACGCGTGGCGGCGCGACACCTCGACGTGCAGGGAGCGTTTCAGTACGCGCAGCTCGTCGGCCTGCCGGTTCGCGCGGTTGGACCGGGTCCACTCGGTCCCGGTGCGGTCTTCTACCAGGCCGCCGGTACCACTCGGGCCTACCAGCTCTACTTCAAGGCCCTGTCGGCGCGCCTCCGCACGCACGATGGCCGCCTGTTTGTGGAAGGAGGGCGCCTCGCCCTCACCCCAGCGGGCGAACGGTCGGCACGTAACCTCGACGCGTTGCGCCGAGATCGTCTCGCCTCGCGATTGCTTGGCGACGCCGAGTGGACGACGTTCGAGCGTGCCTTCGACGGCCTGCGGATCGAGGCCGATCGCGGGCGATGGCATGGAACCGCGGCGTGGTTGTATCCCACCCAAGGTGCGTTTGAAGAGTCTGCCAACCCGACGATGACCGGGGTTCGCGTGGCGAGCACATCGCTCACATGGCGGGCCGGAGCGGGCGCCGAACGCCCGGCCGGCGACGTCGGGGCTGTCACGGCCGCTGCCGCGGAGGCGACGACCCGCTCGGCATGGCAGCCGTCAACCACGAGGGCAGCTGGTGACGCCGACTCGCCGCGAGCGTTCGACGTGCAGTTCTTCGCGCTGCACTATCGCGATCGACGTGCCGTGCGGGCACGCCCCGACAACACCGGACGGCCGGCGTCCAACGTTGATGTCAGTATCGCCACGCTCGGGGCCTCGCACGTCGCCATGCATTCCCTTGATCGCGGGAGGCTCGACGTCGTCGCTTGGGTGGCCGGACAGTTGGGTGACTGGTACGGAAATCGCCATCGTGCCGTGAGCGCGATGGGCGAAGCCGGATACCAATGGTCAACGACCTGGCGTCCGTGGCTGCGTGCAGGCTTCTTGTACGCGTCGGGAGACGACGATCCTTCGGATGCGCGACACGCCACGTTCTTTCCGATGCTGCCGACCACGAGCCCCGAAGCGCTTGGCGCGACCTACGCGCAGATGAATCTCCGCGACGGATTCGTGCAGCTTCGCGTCAAGCCCGCGTCTCGCCTTCTGATGCGTGCCGACGTGCATCGGCTGTCGCTGGCCTCCGCAAGGGATCGCTGGTACAGCGGGACTGGCGCGACGGCGCGGCGGGGCACCTACTTTGGATATTCGGGACGCCTGTCGAGCACCGCGACGGGTCTCGGGACGCTCACCCTGGTGGGCGTCGAGTCGCCCATCACCCCGCACTGGACGCTCAAGGCGTCGCTCGCGTTGATCAACGGCGGCGCCGTCGTCTCGCGGACTTTCCACGGGCGTCGGCTCCGCGCGTTCGTGCTGGAAAGCGTTTTGGCTTGTAGGTTAGAAGAGCCGAACCTCGACGATTTCTCCCTTTTCGACGATGTCGGTCTGCGCGGGGATCTCGATGTAGCCGTCGGCTTGCGACATCGAGGTGATGTCGCCCGAGGCCTTGAACGCGGGGTGCGCTTCGCCGTTCACGAGGCGCACCGTGTAGAACTGATGGCGGCCCGTTGTCGAGACGATGCGCTGGACCACCGGCACCTGGACGGTCCGCAGATGGTGCGGGGGAAGGTGGGCCATGCGTCGGAGGGCGGGGACCAGCAGCATGTACGCGTTCGACAAGCAGGAGGTGGGATAGCCTGGCATGCCGAACACGGGCTTGCCGGCGATCACTCCGAACACCGTGGGCTTGCCCGGCTTGACCGCGATGCCGTGGAACAGGATCTCGCCGCGTCGGCCGATGAGGTCGAGGATGAGGTCGCGCTCGCCGACGGAGCTGCCTCCGCTGAAGACCAGCACGTCTTCGATGAGGCACTGATCAATGGCGCGCTCCAGATCCTCGAGCGTGTCCTCCGCCGTGCGGTAGGCGACGGGCGTGCTGCCGTGCTCGGCAATGATGGCCGCCAACGTGTACCGATTGATGTCGTAGATCTGGCCCGGCCGCAGATCGGCACCGGGCTCGGCGATCTCGTCGCCCGTCGAGAGAATGGCCACCGACGGCCGGTCGTACACCTCGACCTCGGTCAGCCCCAACGCGGCCAGGGCGCCGATGCGGCTGGGATTGAGCACCTCACCCGCGCGTAACACCGTCTGTCCGGACACGATGTCCGCCCCTTGCTTGCCGACGTTCTGGCGCGGATAGACGGGTGTGAGGATGTGCACATCGTTGGTGCCAGCCCGTTCGGTCTCTTCCACCATGACCACGGCATCGGCGCCGTCCGGCATGGGGGCGCCCGTGGCGATCTCGGCGGCCTCGCCCCTCTCCACGCGCCGGGTCGGCACCTGTCCCGTGTACACGGTCTCGACGACGGTGAGCGTTTTCGGTTCAAAGCGGCTGGCGCCGAACGTGTCTTCAGCGACGACGGCGTAACCGTCCATGCCGGCGCGTGCGAACGGGGGCACGTCACAGGTGGAGGTGATCTCGGCGGCCAGCACCTGGCCGTTGGCCGCGGCGAGCGGGAGCTTCACGCGGCGCGTCACCGCGGCGATGGTGGCGTCGATGAGGGCTCGCGCTTCGTCGAGCGCGATGGTCTCGCGGATGGGCCGCATGGCTTGCGACACGTCGTTCAGTGTAGCGCGACCGGGAACCCGGCGGGTACGCGGCAGGATCGGCGCCCGAAGACGCTCGCCGCCTATCGATTCACCTGCTGCACGAGATGCCCCAGCTCCGGGATCAGCAGCTTGCCGACCGCCAGGCGCACGGCGCCTTGCGATCCGGGCAGAGCGAAAACAACCTTTCCGCGAACCGTGCCGGCGACGGCCCGGCTCAGCATTGCGGCAGGGCCGATCTCCTCGTAGCTGAGCATGCGGAAGAGCTCGCCAAATCCATCCAGGCGCTTCTCGAGGATGCCGTTGAGCGCCTCGTAGGTGCTGTCTCTCGACGACACGCCGGTCCCGCCGGTCGTGATGATCACTTGCACCTCGGCGTTGGCCAGCTGATCCGAGACGATGCGCAAGACAGCCGCGGGCTCGTCGCGGACGAGAGCGCGTCCGGCGACTCGATGTCCGGCGGCGCGAAGCATCTCGTCGATCGCGCGTCCGCTGGTATCGGTCTCCTCGGTGCGCGTGTCGCTGACCGTGAGGACAAAGCACGACACGCTGGCAGGCGCCTCGGCTTTGTGATCGTGCTGGGACACTCCCGGATTATAGGGTCATCCACAGATTACACAGATTACGCAGATTAGAGAGATCGGTTGACGTCAGGGCTGACCTGGGTTCAATTCGACGACTTGATCGGTGCCGGTTCCGC
>JBQTIE010000142.1:0-2007 GCA_052389315.1 Acidobacteriota bacterium | reverse complement strand
GCGAGGCGCCCGGATGGCAAGGCGCGACGACCGAGAATACCTGGAGTATTTGAGGAAGGAGCAACGCCGCCAGGCGGGATGCATCGCCGGCCGAATGCCACCGTAATTGTGAAACGCAGTACTAAGCGCACCCTGTGCTGGAGGTCACCGTATGCGGATCCCCTCGCGTACCCGGCTCCTCTTCGGCGCGTCGCTCCTGTTCCTCCTCCCGGTCAGCCCGCTTGCCGCCCAGACCATCACCGGATCCCTTCGCGGAGCCGTCACCGACGAATCCGGGGCGGTGCTGCCCGGAGTGACCGTCGAATTGAGCGGCGAGGCTCAAATCGGCGGCGTGCAGAGCACCACCACCGACCAGAGAGGCCAGTTCCGATTCGGGAATCTCAACCCCGGCGCCTACGTCATCAAGGTGTCCCTCGAGGGGTTCCGGACCGTGGTGCGGGAAGGCCTCCGGGTGGAAGTGGGCCGCACCTTCGACGTGGACTTCATCATGGGCGTGGGGAACCTCACCGAGGTGGTCACCGTGACGGGCGAAAGTCCTCTGGTCGATACGGCCTCGACAGCCCTGACGACCAACTACAACGCGGAGCTCCTGAAGAACACGCCCGTGACGCGGTTCTCGGTGTTCGACCTCTTCCAGTTCACGCCGGGCGTCTCGCCCACGCAGATCGAGGACTCGACGTCGCAGTCCGCGTACGGCTCCAACACCAACGAGAACCAGTACCAGATTGATGGCACCGACATCTCGTCGCCGACCGCGGGCCAGATGTGGCCGTACCCCAACACCGACATCGTCGAGGAGTTCGAACTGGTGGGCGTCGGCGCCCCGGCCGAGTACGGCAACATGACCGGCGCCGTGTTCAACATCGTGACCAAGAGCGGCAGCAACGACGTGAAGGGCTTCGTCAACTGGTTCAGCCAGTACCAGGGGCTGACCGACAACAACACGCCCGACGAGACGTTCCCCTTCAATCGCGACACCTTCAACGATGCGACGGTGCAGGTCGGCGGCCCGCTCCAGCGCGACCGGCTGTGGTGGTTCGGCTCCTACCAATACAGACGCGACCTCTTCTCACAGCCTGGCACGGATCCCTCACTCCCCACACGCGACAAACAGGATCGGGTCTTCGGCAAAGTCACGTGGCAGCTGGCCGACAACCACCGGCTGCTGATGGCGTACCACAACGACCACTGGCGTCTGCCCTCCACGATTACCGCGACGAGGCCGGCCGCGGCGTCCTCGCTTGGGGCGGGGCACAACCCGACGATCACCGCGACGTGGCACATGGTGGTGAACAACCGGACGACGTTCGAGCTGCGGTATGGCGGGTTCTACAACTGGAGCAGCACACAGGGGCTGAGCCGCGACCTCACCACCCCGGGGGTCTTCGACCAGGGCACGGGGGTGAGCTCGGTCAACGTCACGAGCGCGTCGTTCTCGTCCAATTCGCCCCGGCTCACGAACGTCAGCGCCAAGCTCTCACGCTTCATCTCTGGCAGCGGACAGGGCCACGACTTCCGCGTCGGTGCACAGTATCGTTCGGGCGCCCAGGTGAGCGAATCGGTCTGGCCCGGCGGCATGCAGGTCACGCTGAACAACGGGCAGCCGCTCTTCATCGACGTGCGCGACCCGAGCTTCAGCGGCGGCAGCATCCGCGCGCTCGGCCTCTTCGTGGACGATGGGTGGGCCGTCACGCACCGGATCAAGGTGAACGTCGGTCTGCGCTACGACATCAACAAGGGCTGGATTCAGGACATGCCAAGCCTGGACGCGGCACGCAAACAGATAGGCACCGTCGACGGCCTCGACAACCTGGTGGACTGGCAGGCCTTTTCGCCACGCGTTGGCGTGAACGTGCAGCTGCGCCAGAACGGCGGCACGATCATGCGGGCCAGCTACGGGCGCTACTACCAGGGCGTCACGACGAACCTGTTCTCTGCGCTCTCGCCCGCGCAGGCCATCGATCGACGGTTTGGCTGGAACCCGGTCACGCGGCAATACGACATCCT
>JBQTIE010000141.1:0-2204 GCA_052389315.1 Acidobacteriota bacterium | reverse complement strand
CAACCGCGAGTGGCTGATCGGACGACTCGGGTATCGCTCGCCGGCGCAGGTGCGTCAGGCGTTTGCCCTCAGGCCCGCGGCCTGATTACCATCAACGCGCTGTCCAATTCTCGTGCGGCGGTACAGGCGGTGGTCGCCGCACTCGTGCAGGCAGGAGCCGACGTGAACGCGAGGTTCGTAGGTTCGCAGGCCGAGACACCGCTGCATTGGGCGGCCAGCTGCAACGATGTCGCGGTGATCGACGCCTTACTCGATGCTGGCGCGGACCTGGAGGCCGCCGGCGGCGTGATCGGCGGCGGTTCGCCACTGGCCGACGCGCGTGGATTCGGGCAATGGGATGCGGCACGTCGACTCGTCGAGCGTGGAGCACGGACAAGCCTCACCGATGCCGCCACGCTGGGACTGATGGATCGAGTGGAGGCCCATTTCAGCGGCACTGAGACGCCCACGGGCGACGCCATCACTCGCGCGTTCTGGGGTGCATGTCATGGCGGGCAACGGCCGCCGGCCGAGTATCTCCTCGCTCGCGGCGCCGACATCAACTGGGTCGGACACGGCGGCATGACGCCGCTGGACGTCGCCAGTCGAGAGGACGCCGAACGGTTCGTCGGGCGCCCCGCCGCCGCAGACCTTGTCAGCTGGTTACACGCTCAAGGCGCAAAGTCGGCGGACGACCTGCGCCATCCTGCCGGGAGTTAATCGTGAACCAACGCGTATTTCCGCAGCTTCGAATGACGAGCTGGGAACGATCTAAACAGTTCTACGTGGACGGTCTCGGCTTCCACGTCGATTGGGAACATCAGTTCGAGCCAAGACTCCCAGTGTTCACGCAGTTGACGCGTGACGGACTCTCGTTGTTCCTCACCGAGCATACGGGCGACTGTCAGGTCGGTGGCGCCGCCTACTTCGTTGTCGACGATGTTGATGCGTTGTACCGCGAGATCTCTGCCCGCGGGATCACACCAGCGGAACTGCCGGAAGATTCACCGTGGCAGACCCGAGAGATGAATGTGATCGACCCGGATGGAAACCGGCTTCGATTTGCGACATCGGGATCACGTTGAACGCGGAGAGGCGGGAGATGCCTCGTCGCCGGCACCATCGATGCGAAGACAGAGGCGCACCTCGCCGAGCTGTTTGCGTTCGTCGGCTTGAGTAATGCGGACGCTCACGAAAGCGCCGGACTCAGGACTTGAAGTTAAGCACCCTTCGGAAGGCGCGAAAAGCCTCTTCGACCTTCCGAGGGTCAGCGCCCGGGACCTTGTCACGAAGGTCGCCGGGTAGCATGCCGGCCGTCGCCGTAAGGTGTTCCTTCGAGAGCTTCAGATAGCGGGCAAACTGCTCGATGATGAACTCCGCCGGCGGGTTCCGCCGGTCGTGTTCGATGTCATTCAGGTACTGCGGCGAGATCGGCTCGCCATCCGCCTTGCGTACCCTCGCTGCTAAGTCTTTCTGACTGATCTCGAGGGCCTTGCGCCCCTCGCCAATAATCTGACCGAACGTCTTCACCAAAAATCCCTTTCGATGGGAATCCGCTGATTAGCGTATCATGGTCGTCTACCTCATCAAAACGTCGCGGCGGGAAACTGAAAGCTATGAAGAGCCTTCCTCCCGGAGGATCAACGGCACCGGCAGCGTCCCGCAAGGTTCAGTTGACCCTTGCCGAGGTCGAAGACGCCGCTGGACGACACGGCGTACCCGTCGAGGATGCGTTGCTGATCGCCGTCAATTTGTACGGCGCGTCATCTGATCAGGCGAGGCATCGTGCACGCGTGACCGTGCGGCTTCTCAGTGCACCAGATGTTCCGTGGATGGTCATCGTTCCGCTGAACTCGCATCACTCGCCGTTCAGGCTTGTTGCAGAGGACCTCTACCTAGGAGACGACCAGGTCGCCAAAGTAAGCCGGATCGATGCCGACGAGGCTGTCGGCGGTTACTTCCGGGATGCTGGTCGGGCTGCCACGCTTAACCCAAACGCACGGAGCCGGTGCGTCGGTTGCGCATTCTGTCCAAACACTTTAGAAGCAGCTGCTGATCCGCGTCTTTCAGAAGATCGGGAGCTTGGGGACCTGCTTTCTGTCGTCGCTCATGTAAAACCGCGTAAATCTGGACGGACGTCGCCGAGGGCTGCGGCGTGATCACCGCTTCGGCTTCGGCTTCGGCTTCTGTTCGTGCTTCCGCTTCTGCGCCTGCTCGGCCTCCCG
>JBQTIE010000140.1:0-5410 GCA_052389315.1 Acidobacteriota bacterium | reverse complement strand
CCGTTGCCAGAAACCGCAGGACGGGCGTCAGAACGTCCCCTCCGCGGCTGCTCGGTCGCAGGACGTTGAGGTTGCCGACTACGGCGCTGAGCGCCCAGGAGAACAGCCCCAGCAGGGGGACGTTGCCTGCGATCCAATGACAAACCAGACCGCGCGGCAGCACCCGCAAGGCCTTTCGTTCGCCCACGCAGACGAAGCGGCTGAGTGCGTCGGGGTGAGGCAGTTCCCGTGAAATGAGATGCTCCAGGTGGCGTGCTTGCAGGAACCCCGCAGCGAACGCCAGCCCCGCCGGCGGCAGATGGACGATGGCCGGATCCCTGGCCATGATCGCCTCGGATAAAGCGCTCACCGCACCCAGTCGGGCGTCGAACGACAAGGCAGCACGTCCGAGACGCGCGCGTCTGAACGTCGCGATGCTCTCCGCCACTGTCGGTTGGAGCGTCGAGGTGTCAGATGCGCGGCTAACCATGTGCGGCGTCACTGCATCCCCTGATCTCAGCCTTTGGCGCGCGCCCGCGGAACCGGAAGGCCTTGCCGCGCCGGCCGCAGGGACACCCGTCCTCACGCACGATCTCCCCGAGATCTTCGGTCAGCACGCTGTGGTTGGGAGCCGACAGCGGCACGCAACTAAGCAGCTGGATGAGCCCCACTTCACCGGGGCAAGCTGGCTGCAGCGTATCCGCGCGACGGACGATGATGTCGCCCCAGTAGGGCACGTGCTTCGAACCTTCGGCACAGTCAGGATACGGCATGCCCACCTGCTCGACGGTTCCGTAGAAGTCGATCACCTGCTCCGTCCCCAGCCCCCAGACGGCCGCAATGGACCGATTGAACTCCGGCTTGCTCACCTCCAGCCCGGTCATCCGCTTCCAGCCGCCGCTGTGCAACAGGACCGATTGTGGATGCGCCCGGAGCGTCCGAGTAAAGCCCGGCCCTGCCATCTCCTGATGCGCCTGGAACAGCACATAGGTGAACCCGTATGCGATGAAGGGACGGTCTCCGATTGCCTGGAGCGCCCGCTCGAGCATCGTGCGATCCAGCACCAGTCTGCCGTGGGTTTCGCGCATCACGAAATGCAGCTCCGACGCGAGGGGCGCGAGGCTGAGAATCGCTGCACCACGTGCACTCATCGACTCGATCCCTCTCACGCTCTGATCTTGGTCGAAGACCAGGTAGGGGCGTTGGTTCGCGCCGATGAAGTCGGACAGGATGCGACTCGCCGACAGCGTTTGGCGTTTTTTGGTGGACTTGTCCACGAAAATTCGGGAGGCCTCCTTGCCAGTCGTGGACGACGAACGTACGCTCATCCCATCCCCTGTCACGGACCGTAAATCGTACTCCTTGAACACGGTGACCGGGACAAACGGGTAGCACTCCGTCGCAGTGCGCCCGTGCGGGGGCTGCCGCTCCCAGTCGGCAACGATGCGTGCATAAGGAGCGCAGCGGGCGCGATGATGAGCCAGCAGCCCAACGAGCTCCGTCGTCAGGTGCTGCTCCTTCTCTGGGGGGGGAAGTCCGAATGGGTTCGCACCGCTCAGGAACATCACCGTATCTCCCGGATGACCAGTTCCCGATCCTCCGGCGACAGCCGGCGCCGCTGGAGTTTGCCGTTGGTCGTCATGGGAAAGCTCCGCACTTCCATAAAGCGAGACGGAATCCTCGACTTGGGTAACTCCTGCGACAAGTGCTGCACCAGCCCGGCCCTCGTGATCGCCCTGTCGGCGAGCTTCAAGTACGCGACTGCAACCATGCCACGCTGCTCGTCGGGCACGCCGGCAAGCGCCGACATCTCGACGCCCTCCATGCGATTGAGAACCTGCTCCACCTCGAGCGGAGCAATCTTTTCCCCGCCGGAATTGAACATGTCGTCCACGCGGCCACAAATGAACAGGTAGTCGCGGTCTCGATAGGCGACGTCACCGGAGACGAGATAGCCATCGTGCGTAAAGGCACGGGCTGTCAGCTCAGGCTCGTTCAGGTAGCCTGACGTGACATTGGGGCCTCGAACGACGAGCACGCCCCGCACGCCGTCGGGTACCTCCCGGTGGGTCTCCGGATCGACAATCTTCACCTCGACGCCGGCCATCGGCCGCCCACAGGTCGCCTCGTGGAAGCGCGGATCGTCTTCGCGGCAGAACGCGATCCGCGGTGCTGCCTCGGTCATTCCGTAGTTGTTGAAGAAGACCGCGTTTGGAAACACCCTCTTCACATGCGGTAGCAGCGCCGGGTCCATGGCCGCGCCCGCCGAACACAGCACACGGACGCTGGGCATTTGAATCGGGCTCAGTCGGGAGGCTATCGTCAGCGTGTGGAACGTCGAGGGTACGCCACAAAACGTCTCGAGCCCGAGCTCACCCACGATTCGGGCCACCCTCAGCGGATTGCGCAGGTCCGAGAACAAGTGCACACGGCCCCCGACCGTCAATTGGCAGCACACCTGAGACAGGAGCGCATAGCTGTAATGCAAGGGCAACACAACGGCGGCGGAGGCGTGCTGCGCGTACCCCAGGTAGCCCGCCATGGCACGGCACGACGCCAGCAGATTCGCGTTGGAGATCAGGACGCCCTTGGGGAAACCGCTCGTGCCCGATGTGAACATCACGAGCGCCGGCACGTCTGGATTTCGACGATCAACGGGCGCAGCGTCTGCAAGCGCGGCGCATCCCAGCGGTTCCAGCGCCGTGGCAGCCCCGCACTTGGCTCGGATGAAATCCAGGCCGCGCGCCGGGAGATCAGGATCCACCGGGACCGGCGTGCATCCGCTGTACATGATGCCTAGCAACGTCCTGACGAAACCCACGCTCGACGGCGCTTTGACGATGAGGTTGCCAGGGGACGGATGGCGAGACGCGAGGGCCCCAGCCGTCCGGCGCGCCCCGTCCAGCAGAGCGCCGTAGGTCACCGATTCCTCCGCATCGCTGACCGCAATGCGGTCGAGGTCCTGCACACCCTCGATGGCGTCCAGAAAGAGCTCCCTCATATCGTCGCGCACGTGTGCTCAACGTCCGTCAAGAACGCCTCGAGATCGGGAGGCTGGAGGCGCCGCGGATTCGTTCGAAGGCATACGTCCGCCATCATGGCCGCACGCACATTCTCCCGCTCGCGGGAGTCGCGTAACATCGCCGCGACGCGATCAGCGACGAGGCCGCCCACGGCCGCGGTGGCAATCGGGGCGACAGCATCGACCAGCGCCTGGATTGAATCAAAGCCGGCTCGTCGGAGGAGCTCGATCATGGCAGGAGTCGTGCTGTTCGTCGTGAGCCCGGCACGAAGTCCCAGCGCATTGGCTACCCCATGCGGCACACCGTAGACCGCACTGGAATGCGCAAACGCGTGAATCACGCCAACGGAGCAATTGGACGCCGCGACGCCACCAAGAAATCCCGCCTCCATCAAGCGCTCGTCGCGGCAGGAGGCGTCACGTGCCGGGTAAAACTCGAGAATCAACCCCAGCGCGTTGAGGGCCGCCGCCTTTGCCAGCGGATTCGGAACGATCGAGACGTACCCCTCGACCGCATGGCTGAGGGCATCGCAGAGAAACGACTCCAACACCCCTGCCGGCACGCCGGAGAGGAACTGTGGATCGAGGATGACGCGATCGGCGAGAAACGCATCCATGACGACGGCGCGCTTGCGGCCCTCTACGCTATAGACTGCGATGGCCGCGGCCTCGGCACCCGTGCCGCACGTGGTGGGAACCAACACCAGGCCGGGACGGTCATCCGTCTGGCTGGAAGCCTGGTGCCCCTCCGCGCCACTCCCCAGCCAGCCGCGCGCGGCGGCCATTGACAAGCGTGCCCAATCCAGCACCGAGCCACCGCCGATCGCCACGAGGCACGAACAAGACTGCCGCTTGAGCCAGTCCCCCCCGCAGGCCGCCATCTCGAGCGTGGGCTCTCCCTTCGGCTTTTCCAGCATTGGAAACCCGCTCAGGCGCGAGCCCCGTTTTTCCAACGCCGCGGACAGCACGTCGCGCACACCCGGGTGCGCCGACACGAAGAACACGGTGCCCTCTAGGGGTACAACGTCAGGCAGTTCGCTCACGCTGCCGCGGCCGAAAACCACTCGTGGTGGCTGCCGGAACACGGGATAAGGCAGCCTGCGCTTCGCCATGGAATCCAATCGGATACCGATCCAGGACCCGCGACTCCTCTGCTGTTCGGGACCATCACTCGATCCCGAAGTCGTCATGCACGGTATCGTCGCGCTCCGCCGAGATCGGATGAATCGACAAGGAGCAACGCCAGAGGACAAGCAATAGGCCAACCAGCCGTCGAAGTGCAGCCTCTCCTGTAAGCTCTTGAAAACAAGTGATTAGGCGACGATCTTGCGGCTTCACCGGCGAGCATTCCGTTTGGAGTCCGGACAAAAGTTACTCCAAACGGAGACTTATTCGTGGGAGTCCCTCCCGGTCCAGCTCCACTCCAGCGGGTGTCTGGTAGGCTCACCCATATGCGACGGAGCGCGTTGATCCTGGCCGCACTCTGGGGGATCGTCGTCGCGGCGAAACAGCCCTCCCAGGGCGGCACCGACTGGGTCGTCGCGCCCGGCGGCAACGGCTCGGGCTCGCCCGCCGCTCCCTTCGGTCGCGTGCAGGACGCGCTGAACGCAGCCCAGCCAGGAGACACGATCACCCTCTTGCCTGGCACGTACGAGGAAACGTTGTCCACGACCCGGGGTGGGACCCCTGACCACCCGATCCGCCTGCGAGCGGAGGGACCGCGCGGTACGGCGGTCGTCACCTTCTCTGGCCGCGTGCTCCTCGTCCAACATCCCCACATCACCGTCGAAGGGCTCGTGCTGGACGGGCAGTACGGCGCCTCTGATACGGTGTCCGTCCGTACCTCGGCCCACCACCTCACGCTTCGGAACGTGGAGGTTCACCGATCGAGCCGCGACCTCATCGATATGGACGGCCCGCGTGGTGTGTTGATCGAGGGCAGCCTTCTTCACCACGCCCTGAACGCCACAGGCGGCCGCACTGACGCGCATGGCGTTGCTGCCGGGCCAGTCGTGGACCTGACGATCCGCGACACCGAGATTCACACGTTCTCGGGCGACGGCTTTCAGGTGGATCCCGGACGCGCCGCTCCGGGATGGAACCGCGTCACCCTCGAACGCTGTCACCTCTGGCTGGCGCCACTCCCCACGGCTGAAAACGGCTTCGCCGCCGGCGTCGTCCCGGGCGAGAACGCTATCGACACCAAAGCCGCCGCCGCACTTCCCCGCGCCACGCTGACTATCGTGGATACGATCGCCTCGGGGTTTCGAGACGGGCTCATCTCGAACATGGCGGCCTTCAACCTGAAGGAAAACGTGGAGGTCGCCGTCGACGGCGTGACGGTCTTCGACTCCGACATCGCGTTTCGCGTGCGAGGACCGACGTCCGCCGCGCCTGCCGGCGCCCACG
>JBQTIE010000139.1:0-7898 GCA_052389315.1 Acidobacteriota bacterium | reverse complement strand
GCCTGCAGCCCCCACACCAGGAGAAAGACCAGCGGCGCCACGAGCAGCGGCAGATAGCCCGGGGCGGCGAATCGGAGGCCGGCGAAGTCGATGCCTGTCGGCACGCGTGTCAGCCCTTTCTCACCTTTCGGGCCGCACGACCAGCCTCTTCGGCCTCCTGGCGCTCGTCTGGCAGCATCGGGACGATCATCTTGAACTTCTTGCCGTCGGTGTCTTCGGGGGGCGCTCCCGGGAACCCGTGGACGGTGAGACCTGTGGCGGCCGGGTCGGAGGGTGGCACTGGCTTCTTGGCGACTGCCACGGTCGTGCGCAAGCGGACGATGAACTCATAGTTATAGGCCGCATCCTCGTTGCCCGGGTCCGTGCGCAGGATGTCGGCGTAGCGCTTGGCGAGGCTGTCCAGTCTCGACACGACGCCTTGCCACTGTCCACCCGACGTCCGCACGGCCCAGTACTCGGCGTTGGCCGCCAGCAATTTGAGCGATGAGGCGTCCGATTCGGCGAGGCCTTCCGTGTCGCCGCTCCAGTACCGCGCGACCGCATACTGATGCCCGCCACCCGCGCCCACCAGATCGAGCAGGGGCCCGACCAGGCCCGTTGCCGCGACCGCCCCGAGTTCGTCCGCGGCCCGTTGATAGCGCAGCGACAGCAGCGTGTGCTCGCCGGCCGCAAGCGACGCTTCGGTGCGGCTTGCCAGCCACAGAACGACGCCACTGCCGACGAGCAGCGCGGCGAGCACGAGGGACGCGGCGATTGATTTCATCAGGCACCTCAAGGAAACGTCTGAAACCACGGTGTCGAAAGCCGCAGCAGCAAGGCCAGGGTCCAGAGGCCCACCGCCCCGAAGGCAAACGCGGCGTAGCGCGGTTCTTCGGTGGTGTAGCGCTTCATTTCCAACCGGCCGATGGCCGTCCGATCGATCTCGTTGACCGCTCGAACAATGGCCGTTTCGTCAGTGGCCGCGAAGAACTTGCCTCCTGTGCGCGAGACGGCCGCCGCCCATGTCTCATCCGGAATGGTCTTGGGGCCGCGACCAGGCGCGCCCGTGCGGATGAAGTACACGGGAATGTTGGCCTGCCTGGCCTCGATGAGCACGTCGAAGGCGCTTCGCCCGTCTTCGGTGACCTCGGCATCGATGCCGTCGGTGAAGATCACCATGGCATTGCCGGCGGCGTCGAGTACGTCGAAGGCCTCGAACAATCCCACGCTCTGGTCGATGGCGTTGGCGATGACCGTCCCCTGATCGGGGAACGTCATGAACTCCGTCCAATCGCCGATGAGCGCCATGCTGAACAGGATGTTGTCGTAGTCGGTAGTGAACGGCGTGATGACGTAGGCCTGGTCGCCAAACTCGATGAGCGCGAGAAGGTCCTGATAGGTGCCCTGACGGCGGAGCTCGACGAAGTAACGAGCGGCGCCCACGGTGGTGAAGAACATCGCGTCGTTCGGGGCGTCCTTGGCGAGCCGGTTCGAGGGCATCGACGACAACATGCTGGACGAGGCATCGATCATCAGGGTGATCCGGCGCCCGGGGTAGGAGGCCTCTTCGCGCGTGAGGGCGGTCTTCGGGTCGGCCAGTGCCATCGCGAACAGCGGCAACCCGGCCAGGGCGACGACGAGCGCCCCGTGGCGCAGCAGCGTCGGTCGGCGCGGCCGCGCCCACTCGACGAGCGACGGCAGGGCGAGCCGTCCACGGCCGGTTTGGCGTCTGGTGAGCATCCGAACCAGCCAGACACAGGCGGCGAGGCCGAGCAGGGACACGCCCCCGAGCCAAGCCGTGCGTTCGGCGGCGAAGAAGAGCCCCCCGAGATCCAACCCTCGCGCCTCGACGAGCAGCGCCTCGATCTGGTCGCCGAGCGATGTCAGCGCGCCCATGCCTTTGGCATCCACGACTGAACAACCGCCTGCAACGCGGCCATCCGCTCCGCCCTCCACGTGTGCCGGCCCGCGACCCGCTGGGTCTCGCGGACCAGCACCGCCAACGCGCTGTCCAGGTCTCCGTGATGAAGATCCTGTGCGCGTCCATACCGGGCTCGCGTCAGGCTCGTCAGCGCGCCCTCCAGCGGCTCAAGGGTCGACTGTCGGGGATGGTGCTGGGCGAACCGTCGGATCGTCGATGGCGTGGCGGCACCCGACACGAGCGCCCACCGTCTGACCAGCCCTCGGCGACCCACAGCGAGCTCTCCGTTGAGGGAGGCTGCGGATCCGGCGCGCTGGGAAACAACGCCTCCGGCCGCGTAGCTGGCCGCGATACGCGCCGCGGCGAGGGCACGGCTGACGGCTTCGCCGGTCCACCCAACGCCTCGCGTGGTCTCCTGCACGGCGGAAAGTTCCCTGGCCACGCCGGCCAGCACGCTGCGCGCCGGCAGCAACTCCGCGTGCTCGCCGACCACCGCGACGCGCCGCGCACGCATCAGACGACCTGCGGTCAGTGCCACCAGGGCTGCCATGACGAAAGCGATGAAGGACAGCACGCGGAGCAGCTGCGCTCGAAACTCGCGCGCCCCCACTTCATCGAGCGTCGGGACCGCTGACTCACGGATGTGGGCTGCGTGATCGGACACGAGTGACGCCACCCGCATGGGGATCGGGGGCAGGATGTAGGTCTGCGCCCGACCCTGCACCGCCGTGTCTTGCTGGACGCGGCTCTCGATCCGGTACTCGATCTCGAGCGGCGGGATCGGCACGTCCAGCCCGAACGAATCCTCGTTGATCAAGCGCAGGGTGTATGCGTATTGCAGGAAGCGACGGCCCACCGTCACATGGTCGGTGCTGGGGGCCCCGCCCACGACTTCGTACGGGGGAAACTGCACAGAGGCCGGTCCGAGCTGAGAGCGGTCGACCACGGCGCGGGCGGCTTCGGTCTCGAGTAGCGAGCACGTCAGCAGCACCGTGAACGGTTCACCCACGCGCGCCGCGGTCGCGTTTGTGCGCCACCAGCACGTGACCGGCTCGACGTCCACAGGCTGCGGCGTGGACTGTGCCAGCGCCGCCATCGGCAGCAACACGAACAACACGCCCCATCCGCGCACGCCCCACCCCTTCCGCTCGTCGATTTCCACGTCATGATCGGGTGGCCTGATGGCTCGCCCCGACCGCGCCTGCACCCACGCTCGCATGGTCAGCCCTAACGTCGCCTGAGCCGCCGCTCGGCCACCCACTCGAGCAGCGCGATATCGAAGCGTGTCGGATCCGACTCGAGCCGGAGGGCGTCGAGGCCGGCCTCCTTGGCCTTCCGGGCGACGTCATCCTGCCACGCCTTCACGCCGTCGGCCATGGCCGCCAGCTCCTTGCGCGACATGATTCGCGACCGTCCGCTCTCGACGTCGAATGCTTCCACCCAGCCCGCCGACACGCCTGGCAGCGCAAACGCGAACGACGCATCGACCACCGCCAGGAAACAGTCGTGGAGGGAGTTCATGTAGGTCAGTGCGCCGAGCAGCTGGTGCACGTCCGGGAACAGGAAGTCGGAGATCACGGGCACCATCGAGGTCTTGCGCATGAAGCCGGCCACCGAGGTCCCGACGTCGCCGGTGTGTCTCAACTCCTGAAGGCCTTCGCCGTATTGATAGGCATCCAGACAGTGGATGACCTGTCCCTTGCCGATGCGCGGCCGCAGGCCGCGGAGTTTGGTGAACTCGTGATCGAAGGTCACGAGCCCGATCGAATCCTGGAAGAACACGGCCGACATGCCGATGGTCGCGATCGCACGCGCGATTGTCGTCGCGATTGGCACGCCGTCGATGCCGCATCGAGTGGACAGGGACCGGTCGGCCACCATCACGACGCTCGACGTGCTGGGCTGTTCGAACTCGCGGATCATGAGCGGGCTGAAGTTCGTGAGCGAGGATTGCGGCCAGTCGATCGCCTCGAAGCGGTCACCCGCCTGCCACTCGCGAAGCCCGACGAAGTCGAACCCAGATCCGTGAAAACGGCTCGCATGTTCCCCGATCGTGAACTCCCGCATCCGCTTGAGAATCAACAGTTCCACTTCCGTGATGTCGGACAGGCTGACGAGCGGTTCGTCCTCCCGCTCGGCGGCGCCCGGCCAGGTCGAGGACCGGCTCCTCACGGCACCGGCACCCGCTGGACGATGTCCGCGATCACCGCTTCGGTGGTCAAGCCGTGGCTCGCCGCGTGCGGCCCGAGCCAGATTCGGTGGCCCAGCACGTAGGGCGCGAGATCTTGAATGTCCTCCGGGTACACCTCGTCTCGGCGCTTCACGAGCAGCGCCCAGGCCTTGGCCAGGCGGCCCCAGCAGATGATCGCCCGTGGCGAGGCCCCCAGATCGACACCTCGCTCCACCAGCGGGGAAGGGGAGTGCGTGAACCAGTCAATCTCGGGGTTATGGGGGCGTGTGGCCGCGACGAGCCGTTGGATGTACTCCCCGAGCACTTCGTGCAGGTACACGTGCTGGTTGATCGCCCCTCTCAGCTCGATGATGCGTTCCTTTGCCATCAGCTTGCTCAAGCGGATGCGCTTGAAGTCGAAATTGACGAGCTTGCGTTCTTCTTCGGGCGGCAAATAGCCGATGTTGACGATGATGGCGAAGCGATCGGTCGCCGCCTCCGACAGCGGAAATGTACCCTGTCCAAGCTCGACCGGGTTCATCGTGGCAATCGCGAAGCTGAAGGCCGGCAACTCGTAGGTGATCTTGCCGACGGTCACCGTCCGGTCCTGCAGACCCTCGAGGAAGGCACTCTGTGACTTCAGGGGAATGCGGTTGATCTCGTCGAGCAGGATGATCTCCGCCTCGGCCAAGGGCCCGAACTCGGTAATGAGCTCGCCCGTCGCCGGATTGATCATCTGGAAGCCGACCACTTCGGTCGGCTGGAGATCCGCCCGTCCCTGGAGACGCGCGAATTTGGCGTTGCTGATCGCGGCGAGGATGACGCCGAAGAACGTCTTGCCGACGCCCGGAACCCCGCGCAACAGCAGGTTGCCCGAGTTGACCTGACGCTGTTCATTCTTGTCGTAGGTGGTCGGGATTTCCGACAACAGGACGACGTTGGCAAGGATTTTCGGCTGCTGGTAGCCAACGAGCGCTTTGGCGCCTTCCGCGAGTATGGCTTCGTGGAACTCGATCGCTTCTTGGCAGTCAGGATGCACGGGTCCGCCTTGAAAAGGCTCATCTTATTCCGAATCGGCAACTTTCACTGAAATTTGCCCGTATACCACAGGGTTGGCCCAGGTTCCGGCGGGGCGGATGATCCCTTACAATTGGGAATCCAAGGAGAGTTTTCAATGGCGGTTCGCAATCATCTCGGCTGGGCACTCGTCACCGGCGCAGCGTTGCTCGTCACCGGCGCGTCGGGGTTAAGCGCGGAGCAGACCCCTGCATCCACCACCGCGCAGAGCGCTACGGCGGACAGGCCTGAGGTCACCTTTACCAGGGACATTGCGCCGATCCTGCAGCGCAGCTGCCAGAACTGCCATCGGCCTGGCCAGGTGGCGCCGATGTCGCTGCTCACCTACGAGGAGGCGCGGCCGTGGGCGCGCTCGATGAAGGCGCGCACCGCCAATCGCGACAAGGCCGGCGCCATGCCGCCGTGGTACATCGAGAAGAACATCGGCATCCAGCACTACAAGAACGATCCGTCGCTGAGCGACGAGGAAGTCGCGAAGATCGCAAAGTGGGCCGACAGCGGCGCGGCGCGCGGCAATCCGGCCGACATGCCGCCGCCGCGCGTGTGGCCCGACGGCAACAGCTGGCACGCCGGCGAGCCGGACCTGATCGTCGAAAGCCCCGAAATTCTCGTCAAGGCCAATGTGCCCGACTGGTGGGGCGAGTTCGAGCCGACAAAGATTCCGATCACTGAAGATCGGTATGTCAAATCGGTGGAGATCCGCGAGGTCAACAACTTCAACAACGAGTCTGGGCGTCAAACGGTCGGTCAGCGCTACGTGTGGCATCACCTGATCTGGGCCACCGGCGACATCGAAAAAGGCGACGACCCGTCGCAGTCGTTCTTCACCGAGGGCACGGTGGGCTGGCCCGTGCACGAAGTGGGACGCAACGCGGACGTGTTCGATGAGGATGCCGGACGGCTGCTGAAGGCGGGCTCGAGCATCATCTACCAGTCCGCGCACCTGCATTCAGGCGGTGCCGACGTGAGGTCGAAGCTGCGGTTCGGCTTCAGGTTCCATCCCAAGGACTACAAGCCGAAGAAGCGAACCGACTTGCATGCCCTTGCCAACGCCCTCGACATCGACATCAAGCCGATGGAAGCCAACCAGCAGCTGCACGCGTATGAAGTCCTACAGACGCCGGCGAAGATCGTGACGTTCGAGCCGCACTTGCATGCGCCAGGCCAGCGCATGTGTCTCGAGGCGATTTGGGGCTTCAATATCCAGACGTTGACGTGCGCCGGGTACGATCACAACTGGGTGCGACAGTACGAGTATCAGGACGATTACGCGCCGCTGCTGCCGCGCGGCACCATCCTGCACATCATCGGCTACATGGACAACACGCCGAACAACAAGAACATTCCTGATCCGCGCAACTGGCAGGGTTCGGGAAACCGATCGATCGCGAACATGTTCATCGATCTTGGGCAGCTGATGCGCTTGACCGATGAGGAGTTCCAGGAGGAGATGGCCAGGCGTCGCGATCGGCTCGGGCCGAATCGTCCCGACGTGATCATCGGCTGTCCGTTGTGCAATGCGATTCCGCCGCCGGCCAAGCCGACGGCCGCGACGGCAAAACCGGGGCAACAGTAACTAAATGCGAAGAGCGGCTTTTTCAGCGGTGATCGTGGTGCTCGCCTATCAAAAGGCGAGCACCCAGAAGCTTTAGTATTCGCGCGGACAAAACGTCTCGCCGGCCATTGAAGGATGGGAGAAGAACGACGACGGATCCTTCAACATGATGTTCGGCTACATGAACCGGAACTGGGAGGAAGAAGTCGATGTGCCCCCCGGCCCGGACAACTGCATCAGTCCGGGTCCGTGTGACCAGGGCCAGCCGACACACTTCCTGCCGCGCCGCAACCGTTTTGTCTTCAAAGTCCGCGTGCCGAAAGACTGGGGCAACAAGGAGCTGATCTGGACGCTGACCAGCAAGGGCAAGACCGAGCGCGCGCTCGCCACGCTGCGTGAAGATTCGATGGTCGACAACCTGGTCCAGGCCTCGGAGCAGGGGGCCATTGGCGCCGGCGTCAGCAGTCCGGCCATTCGCGCCAACGTCGCGCCTGAATTGACGATCGATCAGGGCGAGCGGCGCGCGCAGGTGGGACAGCCGCTGACGTTGGTTGCCTTCGCCAAGGACGACGGCGTGCCGCGGCCACGGTTTGGTCCTGACTCTCGAGAGGCCGAGGCGATCGCCCGCGCTCGCGCCCGCGCCACGAACTCCACGCCGCCGGCCCCGGTGGCGCGCGGCACCATGACCTTCGACCCCGCCACGCAGCGGCCGCCGTCGGCGATCACCGTCGGCAGCCAGACCGGCCTCCGCCATTCATGCTTCGTGTACCGGGGCGCGGGCCGCGTCTCGTTCTCGCCGCGCCAGCACAAGGTGTGGGAAGACACGCGCGCCGGCGCCAATTCGCCGTGGGCGCCGCGCTGGTTCGCGCCGGCAGTGCCGGCCGACGGCAAGTACCAGGTCAACGTGACGTTCGAGGATCCCGGCACCTATACGGTTCGGTGCCTGGCGTCGGATGGCGCGCTGAATACCTACAAGGACCTTGTGGTGAATGTGAAATAACGAATGACATATAACAAATAACAAAGGGCCGGTTCCCCAATCGGGGCCGGCCCTTTTGTCATTCGTTATTCGTTCTTTGTTATTGAGCGCGACAGGAGGCATTCCCCGCGCCGCGCTCCAGCTCACACTTCACGAACGCGATCCGCGCGCGGGCGAAGTTCAACATCTCGCCCGCCTTGCCTTCGTAGGCATCGTT
>JBQTIE010000138.1:0-13650 GCA_052389315.1 Acidobacteriota bacterium | reverse complement strand
TGAAAGGCGCGTCTCCAGTGGGCTACGCCTCCAGCGGGGCGGGTTTCGCGACACGCGTGCGAGCCGCTACAATCCCACAGTCAGTGGCCGGGGTGGCGAAACTGGCAGACGCATGGGACTTAAAATCCCAAGGCCGCAAGGCCGTGCGGGTTCGATCCCCGCCCCCGGCATGTCAACTCCAACCTTACGCACGCCCGGCGCGACGTCCACCTAGTTGGCCTGTGTCCTCTGCGTCCTCTGCGTCCTCCACGTCCTCTGTGTAATCTGTGTAATCTGTGGATGCCCAATCGCCAGACGCTCCGTGGCCTCGGCGGACTAGACCGGCGTCAGCTTCCAGCGCCCCTGCTTGAACACGATCGCGCTCACCACCGCCAGCGTCGAGAACGCGACCATGACTGCCATGTAGACGCCCGAAGGGCCGAGCCCCACGCGAATCGCGAGCAGCCATGCCAGCGGGATCTCGAACAGCCAGAAGCACCCCAGATTGATCCACGTCGGCGTCCACGTGTCGCCCGCCCCATTGAACGACTGCGTCAGCACCATCCCGTACGCATAGAACACGAACCCCAGGCTGACGATGCGCAGGCACGACACCGCATAGGCGGCCACTTCGGCGTCATCGGTGTAGATGCCGACAATGGCCGGGGTGAAGGCCACGAAGATCACGCTGACGACTCCGAGGAAGACCATGTTGTACCAGCCGGCCGTCCACACGGCACGCTCCGCGCGCTCAGGTTCACGAGCGCCCAGGCCCTGCCCCACCATTGTCGCGGCCGCGTTGGACAAGCCCCAGGAGGGCAGGATCGCGAACAGAATCGTCCGGATGCCAATCGTGTAGCCCGCCAGCGCAGGGCTGCCGAACGAGGAGATCACCCGGACGAGGCCGATCCAACTCGTGGTGTTGATCAGCATCTGCAGCAGCGCGGTTCCCGACAGGCGGCACACCGTCCACATCACCTGTGGCACCAGCCGACAGTGGTGCCATCGAACGGCAATGCGACCGCGGCCCGAGGTCAGCACCACCAACTGGACCACGACGGCTGTCGAGCGCCCGATCGTCGTCGCCACGGCGGCGCCCGCGACGCCGAGCTCCGGAAAGGGCCCGAGTCCAAAGATCAGACACGGGTCGAGCACCAGGTTGATGCCGTTGGCCAGCCACAGCACACGCATCGCGATGGCCGGATCGCCGGCGGCCCGGAACACGGCGTTCATGAGGAACAGCAGCATGATCGCGCCATTGCCGCTGAGCATGACCACCGCGTAGGTCGAGGGAGCCGCCAGCACCCCCTCACTCGCGCCCATCAGCGCCAGCAGAGGTCGGGCGTACAGACCGCCCACCACCCCGACGACGGCCGAGACCACAACGCCGACGGCAATGACCTGCACGGCGGCCACCGCGGCCCCGTCGGGGTCCTTCTCGCCGATGCGCCGCGCCACTGTCGCGGTGGCGCCGATGCAGAGCGCAATCGCGACCGAGTACACCAGAGTGAGCAGCGATTCGGTCAGTCCGACCACGGCCACGGAGTCTGCCCCGAGTCTCGACACGAAGAACACGTCGACGACGGCAAACAGTGACTCCATGCTCATTTCGAGGACCATCGGAACCGCGAGCACGATGACCGCCTCGCCGACGGACCCCTGGGTGAAGTCACGCGTCGATCCGCGAACGCCCTCGCGCAGAAGGTTCCAGGACTTCCGCCAGGGTCCGCTCGAGGACAGGGGGACGTTCGTTTCGTTCATACGGGCCGCGCGCCGCGAAGCGCGCCTCCAAAAAGAACACGCCGCCGCAAGGCCGCGGCGACAAAAAAGGCTGACTAGAAACCGGCCGTCCAGCCGCACTCTCCTACGCGGCTCCGTCGGACGAGAAGGGCGTGCGGTGCTGAGTTACAGCGAAATGCGCGTGTCAATTCCAGGCATCGCAGCCGGGGTGACAGGCGGAGGGGTCGGGGTGACGTCCGGCGCAGCCGGCACGCACCACGAGACGAGGCGGGGTTGTGGTTTCATCGGACCAATTCCTGAGTAGCGCCGTAGTCTACTGGATGCCGGCCGCCGGCGCAAGCTCGTCACGCGGCCGAGTCATGCAGTCGCTCCGCTCGGCGGCCTTGACTGTCGGGCTCGGCCCGCGTCCGAGGACGGCTAATGAACGCGCGGATCCGATTCCGGGGCCGACATGATGCGCGCGATCATTCCCGTCAGGTCCGCCTCTGGAATCGCGAACGGTCCGGCGCTCGCGGTCCCCGTCTGCATCTCGAGGTGCAGGACGACCCCGCCTGGCTCGTAGGGGCTGACGATCCAGCTGAACCCTCTCAGCGTCACCGGGGGAACTTCACCGCCGGGATTGCGCTCGCGTTCGAGTGCAAGCAGCATTTCGGACAACAGACGCCTCACGTCCTCGTCGATCCAACGATGGGCGGCTGGAAGGGCGCCAATTCGGTGTGTACGGGCGAACTGCGTGCCCCTGACCCAGACATCGACTTCCACATCCGCACTCATGCAGACAGTGTATCGAAGGAGGTCAATCGGCGGACACCGAACCGTCGAAGGCCCCCCTGAACCCGTTCCCCCGCCGCTCAGCCGCTGCCGTTCTCTTCAATGGCGCGTGGGTCAGTCGTGGGGGCCAGGCACGCGAACGCCCGACACACGTAGGCCGCGGCGCGTCCGTCGATCGAGTGCATGGTGCGCACCCAGGGCATGAGCGCGGCCACCCGTTCCTGTGGAGCTCCGGGTTCCAGTCGGACGAAGGTCGTGAAGGGTCGATACGCCCGCTGAGCGGCGCCCCAGAGCGCCTCGGTGTCCTCGCGCCCGGGCTCGCCGACGATCACGATCTGTTCGACGGTGGACAGCGATGTCGACAACGCGGCCGCCAACATGGGGAGCGCGCGGCCCTGAGACGCCAGTCGGGTCGCGAACGCGGTCAGCACCTCCCCCGCCCTGGCCGAGTGCTTGGCATCTCCCGTGAGGTGAGCGAGGGTCAGGAGATTCCAAGTACCCACCGCGCTCGCGGACGGTTCGGCGCCGTCGTACTCCTCTTTCATCCTGACCAGCACCGAGGGATCGGCTCCGCTCGTGCTGAACCATCCGCCGCCGTTCGGATCCCAGAAGAGCTCGTCCTGGCGGTGCTGCAGCTCGAGGGCCCACTCGAGCCAGGCGGCGTCGCCTTCGGCTTGAAACAGCTCGAGCAATCCGTAGATGAGGTACGCATAGTCTTCTGCGTACCCCGGGATCGCCGCGTCCCCTAGGCGGAACCGGCGATTGAGCACCTTGCGGTCCTCGTCCCACAACGACCGACGCAGAAACGCCGCCGCACGGACCGCGGCCTGCCCGTGATCGGAGGCGGTGACGGTCGAGCGGCCAGGCTGGCGAGCGCCGGCGAGCACGCGGCCCGCTCGGGCAAAAGCGCCGATCATGAGGCCGTTCCACGCGGTGAGGATCTTGTCGTCCCGTTGCGGGCGCGGGCGCTGGGCGCGCGCGTCGAACAGGCGCTGCCTGGCCCGCTCGAGCGCTTCTTCCACCTGACGAGGCGTCTGCCCTGTCTCGCGCGCGACCTCGTCCATCGGACGGGCCGTGTACAGGATGTTCTTGCCGCTGAATTCGTTGTGCGGATCGAACGGCGCGTTTCCACCGGGTCGCACGCCGAACCTGAGCGCGAAGGCGCGCCCGTCGTCACCGGCGACGGCGTTCACCTCGTCGTGCAACCAGAGGTAGAAGGCGCCCTCGAGCTTGCGCGCCCCCGGGACCCCAGCCTGCTCCGGCGAGATGCTGTCCGCGTCCTCGGCTGAATAGAATCCACCCTCATCGTCCGTCAGGTCACGCCGGACGTACTGCAGGGTGTCGTCGGCGATCTCCGCATACAGCATGTCGCCGCTGACCTGGGCCGCCTCGAGGTAGGCCAGGACGAGCTGCGCCTGGTCGTAGAGCATCTTCTCGAAGTGAGGCACACGCCAATTCCCGTCGACCGAGTAGCGATGGAACCCGCCGCCGACGTGATCGCGCATGCCTCCAAGGGCCATGGCCCGCAGCGTGTGCAGCGCCATGTCGCGCGGCGTAGCCGCGCCCGTTCGCGCGTGTTCGCGAAGCAGGAACAGGAGCTCTGCCGGGCGCGGAAACTTCGGGCCGTCGCCGAAGCCCCCTCGTCGTGCGTCGAAGCTGGCCGTGAACTGTCGCACGGTGCTCGACAGCGCCTCCTCACCCGGCGGTGGCGCGCCGGACCGCGCCCCGCGGTCAGCAGCCAGCGCTGAAAGGCGCGAGGTGATTTCGGCGGCGGACTCGAGGATCTGCTGGCGCTCGTCACGCCAGGCTCGGGCAATCTCGGTGAGAACGTCGAGGAACCCCGGCCTGCCCCACTGGGCTCCCGGCGGGAAGTACGTGCCGCCGTAAAACGGCTGGAGCGCCGGGGTCAGCCAGACGCTCATCGGCCACCCTCCAGCTCCCGTCGTGGCCTGGACGAATGCCATGTAGACTCGATCGATGTCAGGCCGCTCCTCACGGTCGACCTTGATGGACACGAACTCGCGGTTGAGCACCTCTGCAATCTCACGGTGCTCGAACGATTCGTGCTCCATGACGTGGCACCAATGACAGGTCGAGTACCCAATCGAGAGGAAGATGGGCCTATCGTGGGCACGTGCGTGCTGAAACGCCTCATCTCCCCAAGGGAACCAGTCGACCGGATTGGACGCGTGCTGCAGCAAGTACGGGCTGAGCTCTGCGGCAAGTCGATTCATCGAGACGGCGCCCCCGACCGGAGTCGTGCGTAGGCCGCCGTCACCTCGACACCGTAGAGCAGGATGACCGCGCAGATGTAGACCCAGAACAAGAACACGACGACCGCCGCGATGGAGCCGTGAACCGCGTTCCAGCGCGCGAGGTCGCGCGCGTACCAGGAAAAGGCGGACAACGCTCCGCTCCAGAGCAACCCCGTGAGGATGGCTCCGGGCCAGACGTCTCGAAACCGCACCGGACAGTTCGGGATGAAGTAGAAGAGGAGCGCGACGCAGACCACGAGCAGCAGCGTGGCCCCGTAATCGGCGGTCACCGTCGTCAGCCAGACCAGCCAGGGTAAGCCCTGCACCAGGTCCCAGAACCAGCTCGTCTCGGCCACTCGAGCCACGCTGGCCAGCACGAGCGCCGCGATGAAGACGACCCCCGCCGACACCAGCATCAGGAAGGAGACGAGACGGTGCATCAGGAAGCTGCGCCGCGCCCCGGCACCCCAGGCGTGGTTGATTGCCGACGAGACGGCATTGAAGACACCCAGGGACGCCCAGGTCAAGGCGAGCAGTCCGCCGACGCCCAGCGGCACGGTCTGGCCGCGAAACGCATCGAGCTGTCCTGTGACGAAATCGAACTGTCGGGGAAAGTAGCGGAAGACGAAGCCCACCACGGCGTCGCGGTCCGAAGCGTCCGCGGTCACGGACCCGAGAATCGACAGCAGCAAGAGGAGGAACGGGAACAAAGACAATAGTGCGTAGTAGGCGATCGCAGCGGCATGGGTGAGGCCGTCGCTGCCGAACAGCTCGGTCACGCCGCGCCAGACAGCCTGTGACAGCTGCCGGAGCACCGCTAGCACGTGCGGCACCCCCGTCACGGCGTCGTCACGCCGAGCGAGGCCATCCTGAATCGGTGCCCCCACGATACTCCGCCACGCTTCGGCGGACCTCGTCGGCGGCCGCCAGGAGCCGTTCCGCCTCTTCGAGGAACGTCGTCAGACCGCGTTCGACGTCAAGCCGCCGCCGTTGCCCCCGCTCGGTGAACAGCAGATAGGTGACCGCCACGCCTGCGAGCGCGCCTGCAATGCCGCCCGCAATCAACAAGTTCCGCTCTGTCACGATCCCTCCGGCTGCAGCCATTGTCGTCCCCCGTGCGAGCGGACGACGAGTTCTCCTCACAGTGTAAATCACGTCGGCGGTGGGGGCGCCGCGCCAGGCCGGTGCCGCTGCTCGAGCCGCAGGGGTCGCTCCAAGGGGACTGTGGCACAATCGCTACGTGCCCGACCCACTACCGCGCCCCGTCACCCCGATACTGCCAACGCAGGCCAAGGCGGCTTCACCTCCACATGGGGACGCTCGAGCGGACCAGGTGCTTTGTGAGCGATGTGGCGCCGAGATGTATCGCATGCACGCGGTGTGGCGATGCCCGGCCTGCCGGTACAAGACGGACTGCTGCGGGTGGTGACGACGACCGCGGGTGCGGCGCAGAGCCTGATGCCTCCGGCACCAAGCGCACGCTCGGCGTGAGACGTCCATGGATCGCTTCGAGAGCCAGGTGCAGACAGCGAGCGAGGAGTACCGCGGCAATCACGCGCGGCTGAGCGCGCTTGTCGCCGAGCATCGCGCGCGCATCGAGCAGGTCCGCCAGGGCGGCGGCGACAAGTACCTGGCGCGGCACCGCGAGCAGGGGAAGCTTCCCGCCCGCGAACGCGTGGCCAAGCTCCTGGACCCGGGCTCACCGTTCCTCGAGTTCTCACCCCTCGCGGCGTGGGGACTGTATGAAAGCGAGGCGCCGGCCGCCGGCCTCATCACCGGAATCGGCCGCGTCTCAGGTCGTGATGTCCTCGTGGTGGCCAACGACGCGACCGTCAAGGGCGGCACCTACTATCCGCTGACGGTCAAGAAGCACGTGCGGGCCCAGGAAGTTGCCCTGCAGAATCGCCTGCCCTGTGTGTACCTCGTGGACTCGGGCGGTGCGTTTCTGCCGCTCCAGGCCGAGGTCTTCCCGGACCGCGATCACTTCGGGCGTATTTTCTACAACCAGGCTCGGATGTCGGCAGCGGGCATTCCGCAAATCGCCGTCGTCATGGGGTCGTGCACGGCGGGTGGCGCCTACGTTCCCGCCATGTCGGATGAGGCGATCATCGTCAAGGGCACCGGCACCATCTTTCTCGGTGGGCCGCCGCTGGTCAAGGCTGCCACCGGCGAAGAAGTGACCGCCGAGGAACTCGGAGGAGCGGACGTTCACACGCGGTTGTCGGGCGTGGCCGACTATTTCGCCGAAGACGACGAGCACGCCCTCCACCAGGCGCGGACGATCATCTCGACGCTCAACACCGCCAAGACACTGCCGGCCGACATGACCGCGCCGGAAGACCCCGCCTACGATCCCTCGGAGATCTACGGGGTGGTCAGCGCCGACGTGCGTCGGCCATACGACGTGAGGGAGGTCGTGGCACGCCTCGTCGATGGCTCGCGCTTCGACGAGTTCAAGGAGCGCTACGCCACGACGATCGTCTGTGCGTTTGCGCGTCTGCACGGGTTCCTCGTGGGGATCATCGCCAACAACGGGGTCCTGTTCTCGGAGTCCGCCTTGAAGGCCACGCATTTCATCCAGCTCTGCAACATGCGAGGCATCCCCCTCGTGTTTTTCCAGAACATCACCGGCTTCATGGTCGGCCGCGAGTACGAACGCGGCGGCATCGCGAAAGACGGCGCCAAGATGGTACATGCCGTGGCCAACTCGGTGGTTCCGAAGTTCACCGTCATCATCGGGGGCTCGTTCGGCGCTGGCAACTACGGCATGTGCGGTCGAGCCTACGAGCCGCGGCTGCTGTGGATGTGGCCCAACGCGCGGATCTCCGTGATGGGAGGCGAGCAGGCTGCCGGTGTGCTGACCACGGTGAAGCGCGACCAGCTCGCCCGGGAAGGCAAGCCTTTCCACCCGGACGAAGAGGCCGCCATCCGCGATCCGATTCTCGACAAGTACGACTCCGAGGGGTCGCCGTACTATTCGACGGCCCGCCTATGGGACGATGGCATCGTGGACCCGGCGGAGACGCGCGCGGCGCTGGCCTTGGGGATCTCGGCCGCGTACAATGCGCCGGTCCCCTCGGCGCGCTTCGGCGTGTTCCGGATGTAACGTCCTGTCCGGACGGCGTAGCCCGACACGAGCCGCCATGGCGTATACCTATCTCGAGCAGCGTCGAACAGGCGAGGTCGAGCATCTGGTGCTGAACCGTCCCGATGTTCGCAACGCGTTCAATGAGGAGGTCATCGCCGAGCTGACGACGTGGGCGCGCGAAGCCGCCGCCGATCGCACACTCCGGGTCGTGGTGCTCAGCGGGGCCGGCAAGGTCTTCAGTGCAGGAGCCGATGCCGGCTGGATGGCCCGCATGATCGACTACTCGCACGAGGAGAACCTGCGGGACGCCACGCGCATGGCGGAGATGTTCCTCGCCCTCGACACGTTGCCTGCCGCCCTGATCGGCCGGATTCATGGCGCCGCCCTGGGCGGCGGCGCCGGGCTGACCGCGGTCTGCGACATCGCAGTCGCCGAGCAAGAGACGACGTTTGGGTTCACGGAGACGAAGCTCGGTATTCTGCCGGCGGTGATTTCTCCGTACGTGCTGCCGAAGATTGGCATCTCCGCCGCCCGGGAGCTCTTCCTGACGGGCATGCGCTTCCCGGCAGCCCGCGCCCGTGAGATCGGCCTCGTGCACGCCGTCGTCCCCGCTGTCGAGCTCGACGCAGCCGTGCAGCGCTACGTCGCCGAGCTGCTGACCGCGTCGCCAACCGCTCTCGCCGCCGCAAAGCGGTTGATCCCGGTCGTCGCCGGGAGCTCTCCGCGTGATGCGATGTCCGTGACTGCCGCAGCCATCGCCGAGCAACGCGTCGCACCCGAAGGGCAGGAGGGGCTACGCGCGTTCCTGGAGAGGCGTCGACCGCATTGGATACGCGACGCATGATCCGGCGCCTGCTGATTGCCAACCGGGGCGAGATTGCCCTCCGCATCATCAGAGCCTGCCGAGAGCTGGGGATCGAGTGCATCGCCGTGTACTCGGACGTGGACCGGCTGGCCCCGCACGTCGTCGAGGCCGACCGGTCGGTGGCGATCGGGGGCAAGGCAGCCGCAGAGAGCTACTTGAACGGGGCCGCGATCCTCAAGGCGGCTCGCGACGCGGGCGCGGACGCCGTACATCCGGGCTATGGATTCCTCTCAGAGCGCGCGCCCTTCGCACGAGCCTGTGCCGACGCTGAACTGATCTTCGTCGGACCCGGCGCGGATTCGATCGCGCAAATGGGCTCGAAGATCGCCGCCCGGACGCTCATGCAGCAGGCGGGGGTGTCCGCCGTGCCGGGCATGACGCCGACCGACCAATCGGATGCCGCCATCGCTGCCGCCGTCGCAGAGGTCGGGTATCCGGCCTTCATCAAACCCTCGGCCGGCGGGGGCGGAATCGGGATGAAGATCGTGCGCCAGCCCAGCGACGTCGCTGACGAGGTGGCCCGCGCCCGGCGGGAGGCCCAGGCGGCGTTCGGCGATGCCACGCTCTACGTCGAACGTCTCGTGGAGCGGCCTCGGCACGTGGAGATTCAGATCTTCGCGGACACCCACGGCAACGTGGTGCATCTGTTCGAACGCGAGTGTTCGATCCAGCGTCGCCATCAGAAAAGCATCGAAGAGAGTCCCTGTCCCGCCCTCACCGCGTCCGTGCGAGAGCGAATGGGTGCCGCCGCGGTCGCCGCCGCAAGGGCGGTCAACTACGTCAACGCGGGCACGGTGGAGTTCCTGCTCGAGGGCACCGGTGAGAATGCCCAGTTCTACTTTCTGGAGATGAACACGCGTCTGCAGGTCGAGCATCCAGTCACAGAGATGGTGACAGGGACCGACCTCGTCCGGGCGCAGTTGCTCGTGGCCTCGGGGAAGCCGCTCCCCTGGAGCGCAGACGACCTCCGTCAGCGGGGCCACGCCATCGAGTGTCGTGTCTACGCGGAGGACCCACGACAGGACTTCCTGCCTCAGGCTGGCCCGCTACTCATGTACCGCGAGCCCCAGGGGCCGGGCGTCCGGGTGGACACCGGCGTGCGCGAAGGCACGGAGATCTCCGTGCACTACGACCCTCTGCTCGCCAAGCTCATCGTCCACGCCGAAAGCCGGTCGGCGGCGATCGCGCGGGCCGTGGCCGCGCTGCAGCGCTACGTCGTCCTGGGGATCCGCACCAACATCGAATTCCTGCTCGCGGTCCTGCAGCACCCGCACTACATGAAGGGGGACATCGACACGGGCTTCCTCGAACGGCACGCGGGTGATCTGCAGCCACCGCACGACACGGAACTCCCGATCGCGGGGCTCGCCGCCGCGTCCGTCCACCATCAGACGACGCCGTCACTGCGCCAGGGGTCCTCCGCCCCGCCCGTGGGACGCGATCCCTTCGAGACACTGCGAGGATGGGGGCTGACGTGACGCTGCACGTCCAGTGTGGAGAGCAGACAGTCCCGGTCACGGTCGAAGCCGACGGGCACGTGCGCGTCGGTAAGACGTCGGTCCACGTGACGCGCATCGAACCTGGAATCTACCGCGTCTCGCACGAGGGCAGGTCGAGCACCATCGCCGTCGCCGGCCGCGCCGACGAGTGCTGGGTGTTCGCCGACGGCCGGGTCTATCAGGTCGAGGTCTGTCCCGGTGGGCATCGCGCGGCGTCTTCCCGTCGCACACCGAGACACGAGCTTGCCTCTCCCATGCCCGCGACCGTTGTCCGCGTCCTCGTCGAGCCCGGTGACCGGCTCGCGCGTGGCGCGACGATGCTCTTTCTCGAAGCCATGAAAATGGAGCTGCCGATTCGGGCTCCCCGAGACGGCGTGGTGCTGGCCGTGCATTGTGAGCCGGGCCAGCTCGTGCAGCCGGGTGTCATCCTGGTGGAGTTCGAATGACGCGCCTGCCAACCCGCGTGTCCATCGTGGAAGTGGGGCCGCGCGACGGGCTCCAGAACGAGCCCGCCGTGCTCTCCACGGCGCAGAAGGTCGCGTTCGTGAATCGGTTAACGGAGGCGGGGCATTCCCGGATCGAAGTGGCGGCCTTCGTCTCGCCAAAATGGGTCCCCCAGATGGGCGACGCCGCGGATGTCTTCGAAGGCATCACGAGGCGCCCCGGCGTGCGGTACAGCGCGCTCGTGCCCAATCGCACCGGCCTCGACCGCGCGCTGGCCGCCAAGGTCGAAGAGCTGGCGGTGTTTGCCGCTGCTTCCGAGACCTTCAGCCAGCGCAACGTCAACCAGACCGTTCACGCGTCGATGTCCGAGTACCGAGAACTGACGAGCGCCGCCCTCGCAGCCGGCGCCAAGGTCCGCGCGTATCTGTCCACCAGTTTCGGATGCCCGTTCGAAGGTCCCGTCGATCCGGGCGTCGTCGTTGATCTCACCGAGCGGCTGCTCGAGATGGGCGCCTACGAAGTGGCTGTCAGCGACACCATCGGCGTCGCGCATCCAGGGCAGGTGGCTCGGTTGTTGGTCCGCCTTCTCGCGCGATTCGATGCGTCCTCCCTCGCCCTGCACTTCCACGACACGCGGGGCACGGCACTCGCGAACGTCCTGACCGCACTCGAGCACGGCATCACGGCGTTCGACAGCTCGGCTGGGGGCTTGGGGGGATGCCCGTACGCGCCCGGCGCCACCGGTAACCTCGCGACCGAAGATCTCCTCTACATGCTCGACGGGCTCGGCATCCAGACTGGCATCGCCGTTGAAGCGGTGTTGCAGGCGTCGACCGCGCTGGAGCCCTCCCTCGGCCATCCCGTCCCCTCGCGGTTCGTGCAGGCCTTCCGAGGCGCACAGCGCGCCGCTCAGTCCAACGATCGATCGTAGGCCGGAGTCAGGATCTCCTCCCGACGATCACGGCATAGGCCATCGCGAGCACGACGGCCGTGAGGCCACCCCAGAACGACACCGGCAGGAGATACGCCGCATTGGTGCCGTCGGTGGCGATGAGGTACAGCCACTCGTCGAGCGTCATGGCGAGTCCCACGCCGAAGATCGCCAGCGCGAGCGTGGACCCACGGTGGCCATGGGGCAGCAGCACTGCCGGGATTCCACCCGCCGCGACGAGCACAAGACCGGTGAACAGGTGGTGCACGCCGTAGCCGGCCACGACGAGATCCGTGTCTGGACGCTGATGCAGGTACAGGCGGAACGCGACGAAGGTGAGGCCCATGACGAGCGCCAGTACGAGACCTCGCGTCACAGGCACCCCGCTGTGCCAGGCATCACGGGGCCTGCAATGCGGCGATCGGGTCCGTGCTCGCAGCGCGACGGGCCGGGAGGAGGCATGCCACGAGCGCCACAATCGCAAGCAGCACGCTCACCCCCGCCACGACTCGAGGATCCATCGAGCCGACCTCGTAGAGTTGAGAGGCCCACAGCTCGCGAAGGAAAAACGCACCGGCCAGCCCCATCACGGCGCCGACGCCCACAATCAGGGCGCCTTCCCACAGGACCATGGAGAAGATGTCTCGTCCGTCGGCGCCCAATGCCAGCCGTACGCCAATCTCGCGCCTTCGCTGGGCCACCTGGTACGCCAGCACGCCGTAGAGCCCCACCGCTGCGAGGAAAAGGGCGGCCCCGGCAAACCCGGCCGCGAGCACCATCGGTGTGCGCCGATCCACGAGCGACCGATCCACGCGATCGGCCAACGTCTGGACATCGAAGAATGGCAGCTCCGGGTCGGCTTGCGCGATGGCCGCGCGCACCGTGTTGACCAGCGCCGCCGGGTCGCCGGCACTCCGAATGGCTAGGCTGAACGTCCTGGCCGGTCGTTGTGGATAGGGCGCGTAGTAGGCGCCGACCCGCTGGAACTCTTCGGTGTCGGTCATCCCCGCCAGCCGCACGCTCTCCACCACACCCACAACGGTAAACCACTCGTCTTCCGGCGGCGGTGCCAGGAGCCTGTCCGGACTGCCGGGATGGTACAAACGGCGGCCCACGGCGCTCTGCCCTTTCCAGAACCTGTTCGCCAGCTGCTCGTCAACGATCATCACGCGCGGTGGGTACTCGGCGTCGCGCGCGTCGAAGAATCGGCCCTCGACCAGGCGGATCTGCAAGCTCTCAAAGAACCCCTCCGACACCACGATGTCGTTCGGCGAGATGAGCGATTCGCCGGGGGCCATCTGGTAACCCTCCGCGATGATCACCGAGTCGCTGTAGCCCCCACCAAGAGGCAGCGTCGTTGAGAGGCCCGCGCTTGTCACGCCGGGAACCGACCGCACGCCCTCGAGCAGCCGGAGCGCCTGGGCCCTGAGCTGCGCCGGCTCCGCGTAGCGCGATGCGGGGAGGCTCACCCAGCCGCTGAGCACGCGATCCGCCTGAAACCCCGGGTTGATCGCCAGCACGCGCTGAAAGCTCGCCATGAGCAGGCCGGCCCCTGTCAGCAGCACCAGTGCCGACGCCACCTGCACGGTCACGAGCCCACGGCGGGTGACCTGCGTGGCTCGAGTGGCCGTACCCGAACGCCCCTCCTCCCGCACGCTCTGTGCCAGGTTGGTGCGACGAAGCACCTGGATGGGCAGCAGCCCCACGCCGAGCCCGACGACGAGAACCAGCGCGCCGACTGCGACCAGCGTCAATGCATCGAGAGAGATCTCATCCCCCCTCGGCAACCGGTCGAACCCCAGGAGGGGGCTGGCACGAAGCGCCCACGCTCCCAGGACCAGGCCAGCAAGGGCGCCGACGGTGGCGAGCATCAGGGCCTCGGTGAGCAGCTGTCGTGAGAGCCGTCCCACGCTTGCCCCGAGCGCGGCGCGCGTGGCCAGCTCACGCGATTGCGCGGTGGCTCGAATCGACGCGAGGTTGGCGACATTCACCGCGCCGACGACCAGGACGACGACAACGCCACCCCACAGCAGGTACAGGGTGGTGGCCACGTCAGCGATCAGCTCCTCTTGCAGGAT
>JBQTIE010000137.1:0-4252 GCA_052389315.1 Acidobacteriota bacterium | reverse complement strand
GGATGGGAGCGCTCAGACCGCGCAGCTGCAGGCGATCGATGAGGCGCTTGAGGTCGACGCCCCGCGTCGGGTCCTTCGTCGGGTGTACCTGCAGGTGCCCGAGCTGGTTGATCGAGAAGTAGCCCTGGCCCCAGCGATCGACATCGAACAGTTCGCTGGATTCCGTGATGGACCACTGCGTGGTGACCGAGTCCGCGCGAAACCTCGTCACGATGCTCATCAGGGTGACGTCTCAGAATAAACGCAAATCGTGCTCATGTCCGCGCCTTTTTTCGACCAGCGCAAAAAAAGTTGGAGCGATTCGATAAGCTTGAGCGGATGAGGACGGGTGTCTCGTGATCGCCGCCTTCGCGCCGGCGACGGTGTCCAACGTGGGGTGTGGGTTCGACGTGCTTGGCTTTGCGCTCGACGCGCCCGGCGACCTCGTGACCGCCGAAGCCGCCGATTTCCCCGGCGTCCGGATCGTGTCCATCGAGGGCGACGACGGTCGATTGCCACGAGACGCTCAACGAAACACGGCCGGCGCGGCAGTCCTTGCGTTGCTCGATCGGCTCGGCGCCACGCGGGGCATCACCCTGGCGATTCACAAGGGCGTGCCGCTCGCGAGCGGCATCGGCAGCAGCGGGGCCAGCGCCGTGGCCGCGGTCGTCGCGGCCAACGAACTGCTCGGACGCCCCGCGCCCCTGACGGTGCTGCTGGAGTGCGCCATGGCCGGGGAGGCGGCTGGCTGCGGATCCCCGCATCCCGATAACGTGGCGCCCTCGCTTCTGGGAGGCTTCGTGCTCGCGCGTCTGGCGGACCCGCCGGATATCGTGACCCTCCCGGTCCCGGAGGGTCTGGCCTGTGCCGTGCTCCATCCCCATCTCGCGGTGGAAACCGGTGCCGCCAGAGCCCTGCTGGGCGATACGGTGCCGCTTGGTGCGGCGGTGCGGCAATGGGCGAACCTGGGCGCGCTGGTGGCGGGTCTGTTTCGCGGTGACCTCGCGCTCATCTCCCGCGCCTTGGAGGATCACGTCGCCGAGCCACGGCGCGCGCACCTGGTGCCGGCGCTGGCGATGGTGAAGGAGGCGGCGCACGGTGCCGGTGCGCTTGGATGCGGTCTGTCGGGCTCCGGACCGTCGATCTTCGCGCTGGGCGCCTCGGTCGCAACCGCCCGGCGCGCGGGCGAAGCGATGCGGTCGGCGTTTGTCGAGGCAGCGGGCCTGCCTGCGGATCTCTGGATCTCGCCGGTCGGCGGCCGGGGCGCGCACGTGGTGGCGCCCTGATGCGATTCATCAGCACGCGGGGCATGGCGCCGCCCGTCTCGTTCCAGGCGGCGCTGCGGCAGGGCTTGGCACCTGACGGCGGACTCTACGTGCCCGAGCGGGTCGTGCCGATGCGCGTCGAGACCCTCCGCGGCGCCTCGCTCGCGGAGATCGGCGGCGCAGTGCTGGCCCACCTGGTCGAAGACGAGATCGCGCGAGACGCGCTCGACCGTCTGGTCGGCAGCGCGCTCGCCTTTCCCGTGCCCTTCGTCAGGCTCGACGACCGGACGTGGGTGGTCGAGTTGTTTCACGGGCCGACGATGGCCTTCAAGGACATCGGGGCTCGCGTCATGGCTCGGCTCCTGGCGCACTTCGCGACACCAGGAGTGCCTCTGACGGTGCTGGTGGCGACCTCGGGCGACACGGGCAGCGCCGTCGCACAAGCCTTTTTCGGCGTGCCCGACACACGCGTCGTCGTGTTGTATCCGCGGGACGGCGTGACGCCCGTGCAAGCCGCGCAGTTCACGACGCTCGGCGGCAACGTCCAGGCGGTGGCTGTGGCCGGCACCTTCGACGACTGTCAGCGGCTGGCCAAGGAAGCCTTCCGCGATGAGGCGCTCTGTCGCCGCGTGCGGTTGACCTCAGCCAACTCGATCAACATCGGCCGGCTCCTGCCCCAGGCGTTCTATTACCTGCACGCGGCGCTGGCGCTCGGCGGCGAGTCAGGCGTCGCCTTCTCGGTGCCGACCGGCAATGTCGGGAACCTCGCCGCCGGGGTGCTGGCCTTGAGGCTCGGCGCCCCGATTGCCACTTTCGTGGCCGCGACGACGATTAACGACACCCTGGCTCGGTACCTGGAGACCGGTCGTTATGAGCCGCGCGCGTCGGTGGCCACGCTGGCCAACGCCATGGACGTGGGCGCTCCGAGCAACCTCGAGCGCCTGGCGTGGGGCTTTGCGGGTGACCTCCCCGCGATTGGCCGCATGGTCTCCGCCTCCGTCCACACGGACGACGAGGTACGGCGCGCCATCCGGACGGTTGACGAGCGCTACGGGTACGTGTGCGACCCTCACACAGCCATCGGATGGCTTGGGTTGGCGGCGATCGGCGCCCGCGCTGCGCCGCGGGTGCTCCTGGCGACTGCGCATCCTGCGAAATTCCGCGAGACGGTGGAGCCGGCCATCGGCCGGTCGCTTGGGCTGCCGGCGGCGCTGGCCGAGGCCTTGTCGCGGCCGGCGCGGATTGTGCCCATCGGTCCGTCCCTGGGCGATCTCAGACCGATCTTGCAGACCGACCACGGATGATGATGGGGACGTCGAAACGATGAGCGCCAGAGCGAGGATCGCGGAGACACATGGCGTGTTGCTTCCCCATGCCGGACGGCCACGAGACCCTGGTGTCGGGCCATCCGGGTGGGGGATGCTGCTTGCCGTCGTCTGCCTGGGCGGTGCGGCGGCCGCAACCGGAATGGTCGCCCAGGTTGGGTCGCCGGTCGGTCGCTGGCAAACCTACGACGAACGGACCGGCGCGCCCCAGTCGATTGTGCTCATCAGCGAGGTCGATGGGGAACTGCAAGGGCGAGTGGCACGCGTGTTCTCGCCGCCCGCACCGAGCGAGAACCCGAAGTGCGAGGCGTGTACCGGTGACCGCAGAAACCAGCCGATCGTCGGCATGTTGATCATGTGGGGTATGAAGAAGAACGGCAACGAGTACACTGGGGGACGCCTGTTTGACCCCAAGGTCGACAAGGAATACCGCGGCAAACTCCGGTTGGTGAACGGCGGTCTCAAGCTCGACGTCCGGGGGTTCATCGGATTGTCGGTGTTCGGTCGCACACAAACGTGGGTCCGAGAACCGTGATGTCCGATCCCCGCGCGCGTCGACCGATTCGTCCCTCGTCGAGAGGCCGGCGCCGCGCGAGCACCGTCGTTGCGGAAATCCACATCCATCTCCCTGAGGGCGGCGGCATCCGGGCGCACACGCTGATGACCAAGGACGCCCAGCGCCTGTTGACGCTGCTCACCGGAATCAGCCGGAGACTCATCGGCGATGAGCCGGTCGAGGAGGTGCTCGGCCATGTCGTCGACCTGTCGTTCGAGTGCACCAACGCCCAACGCGCCATCCTGTTGATGTGCAACGACGACACCGGTGTTCCGGAGCCGCGCGTCGTTCGTCACATGGGAGGCGTGAAGGGGTCGACGACCATCAGCCGCACGATCCTGGACCGTGTGCTGCGCGACCGGGTGAGCATGCTCGCCCTGGATGCGCGGCGCGACCCACGGCTCGACGCGGCGGAGGGCATTGTCTCGCTCTCGATATCCGCTCCTTCATGTGCGCCCCCCTCTGGCACGAGGACCAGGTCATCGGCCTGCTCTACGTGGACAATCCGCAGACGACGCGCTTCACCGAGCCCGATCTGGACCTGTTCACGGCCTTCTCCAACTACGCCGCGGTGGCGATCGCGCGGGCGCGGCTGGCAGCCAAGGTGCACGAAGAAGTGCGCCGACGCGAGCGGCTGGAACGGTACCATTCGCCGGCCGTTGTCGACCGCATTCTGGCGGTTGGCGCCGATGCCGACGTGCCCGTCGCGGCCCAGGATCGCGATCTGACGGTCCTCTTCGCGGATCTGGTGGGTTTCACCACCATTGTCGAGGAGATGCCGCCCCAGCAGGTGGCGGTCCTCCTCAACGTGTTCTTCTCGAGGATCGCCGACGCCATCTTCGAGCACTCGGGCACGCTCGACGAGTTCATCGGCGACAGCGTGCTGGCGGTCTTCGGCGCGCCGCTCGACCTGCCCAACCACGCGCTGTCGGCCGTCAAAGCAGCGCAGGCCATGCAGCGGGCCCTGGCGGCGCTCAGGGAGGAGCGTCCGAGCCCCAAACTCGAGATGCGCATCGCGATTCACAGCGGGTTGGCGATGGTGGGCGATATCGGGTCACCCAACCGTCGTGAGTACACCGTGCTGGGGAATGTGGTGAACACCGCCGCGCGGATTGAAGAGAGCGTGG
>JBQTIE010000136.1:0-10218 GCA_052389315.1 Acidobacteriota bacterium | reverse complement strand
GCGTCGTAGTAGATGATGAACAGGTCCCCGCCGATGCCGTTGCCCGTCGGCTCCATCAGGCCGATGGTGGCGTTGGCCGCGATGGCGGCGTCAATCGCGTTGCCCCCGCGCTCGAGGATCTGCACACCCGCGCGGGCGGCCAACGGTTGGCTGGCAGCGACGATGCCGAACGTCGTCGCGACGATCGATCGGCCGACGACGGGCCCACGGGAGCGGGCGTCGTCTCGCTCCTGATTCGCCTGTGCCAACGGGCGGGCAGGACCACCGGCAGCCACCAACACCAACCCGACGGCAACGGAGACAACGGAGCGGAGCGTCATGGGGGAGACCTCCAGATCGGTGGATTGTACATCGTGGAAGGGGAACCGGGCCTGCTTTTGCGATCGAAAGGCAATTAAACCGTTAGAATCACTTCTCCCAATAGGACCGCTCCATGAGTCTGGCCGCCGGCACGACAATCGGCTCGTACCGCATCGTCGCAAAGCTCGGCGAGGGCGGAATGGGCGAGGTGTTCCGCGCGAGCGACACCAGGCTGAACCGTCATGTCGCCCTGAAGATCCTGCCGGACACCTCACGCACGATGCGGAACGCGTTGCCAGATTCCGGCGCGAGGCGCACGTGCTCGCGTCGTTGAACCATCCGCACATCGCGGCCATCTATGGCTTCGAAGAGAGTGGCGACCTGCAGTTCCTCGTCCTGGAGCTGATCGACGGCGAGACGCTCGCCGACCGCCTGAGTAAGGGCGCTCTGCGGATTTCCGACGCGCTGGCCGTCGCCGGACAGATCGCCGCGGCTCTCGAGGCGGCGCATGAAAAAGGCATCGTCCACCGGGACTTGAAGCCCGCGAATATCGGACTAACCACGGACGATCAAGTCAAGGTGCTCGATTTCGGTCTTGCCAAGGTGAGTGCGCTCGCTGTGGAAAACGAACGCGACATGGCCGATTCCCCGACGATCACGACACCGGCCTTGATGACCGGTGCGGGTACGATCCTCGGGACCGCCGCCTACATGTCACCCGAGCAGGCTAAAGGACGCGAGGCGGATCGGCGCAGCGATCTCTGGGCATTGGGCGTGGTGCTGTACGAGCTGCTCACGGGGCGGTCGCCGTTCCATCGGTCGGACATTCCGGAAACGATCGCGGCGGTTCTGACGAGCGACCCCGACTGGTCAGCGCTGCCCAGTGACACCCCGCCGGCGATTCGCCGACTCTTGGCGCGCTGCCTCGAACGTGACCGGCGCCGGCGCCTGGGCGATGCGGGCGAGGCCGCCTTCCAGATCGAGCACGCGATGAGTGAGCCCGCGGGCGCGGCGCCGAACGCGCGCGCATCTATTGCAGCGAAGCCGTGGCTGCCGTGGACCATCGCAGCGCTTCTGGCAGTAGCCACCGTGACCGCGGTCGCCGGATGGTTGCGACGAGCGCCGCCGGCGCCTCTGGCGCTCGAGGCCCGCATCGAAATCGCACCCGACGGCGACCTCGCTCGAGGCGCCGGCGGGTCGCCAGTGGCCATCTCACCGGATGGCCGCGTGCTCGCGTTCATCACCGAGGGGCGCCGCGCGCGTACGACGGCTCGATCAGTTGACAGCGACCGACGTCCCGGACGCGGCGGGAGGTGCGCCCTTCTTCTCCCCCGACGGCGAGTGGATTGGCTTCTTCGGCGGTGGGAAGCTGAAGAAAGTTCCCGTCGCGGGAGGAATCGCAACGGACATCTGCGACGCCCCGCAGCCGAAGGGCGGCACCTGGACGAGTGACGGCACGATCGTGTTCAGCCCCGACTGGTCGTCCGGACTGTGGACGGTTTCGGCAAACGGGGGAGCGCCAGTGCCCCTGACAACGTTGAACGCGGCCGGCGGAGAGCGGTCGCATCGATCGCCACAGGCGCTTGCAGGCCGGCGCGCGGTGATCTTCGCGAACCAACTGGCGGGCGATGAGTGGGACGCGGCGACGATCGAGGCCGTGTCGCTCGAGACGAAGGCGCGTTCGGTGCTGTACCGCGGCGGTACCTACCCTCGTACGCAGAACGGGCTGCTCTTCTTTGCCCGCCGTAGTGCGTTGTACGCACTGTCATTCGATGAAGCGAGGCTGACGACCGCCGGCACGCCGCGGATGGTCCTGAGCGATCTCATGATGGCGGCCAACGACGCGACCGGCGGCGAGGGCGGGATCGCGCACTACGATCTCTCGACCACCGGAACGCTTGTCGCACGGACGGGCAAGCCGGCGAGCGCCGCCGCTGCGGGCGGCGGGCTGCCTCTGAGGCTGATCGACGCCGCAGGGCGGCGGACGTTCTCCGGCGATGAGACGAATCGATGGCAGAGTGTCTGGGGATTCTCGCCTGACGGCCGACGATTGCTCGGGACGACGACGGACGATCACCTCTCTGTCTTCGACACATCGACGCGAACGTTCACCCAGCTCACCTTCGACCGCGGAACCCTCGGCGATGCGGTCTGGTCGTCCGACGGACAGGCGGTGGTGTTCGTCCTGCTTGCCCGCGCCGACACGGGTCTTTACTGGATGCCCGCGGACGGAAGCCGCCAGCCGGAGAAACTGGTCGGAACGGGAGACGCGTTCACCCCGAGCTTCTCGGGGGACGGCCGCACGCTGGTGTTCCAGGTTCGGCATCCCGTCAATGCGGCCGATATGGCGACCTTGCGACTCGATGGACCGCTGCGGCCCGGCATCTCGACGACAGGTCCGGACGCTTACGCGTCGACCGCCGCGGAGGAAGCCTTTCCGAGCTTTTCACCCGACGGGCAATGGATCGCCTTCGCGAGCAGAACCTCCGGCCAAGGCCGTTTCCGTCCTTACCTTCGCCGCTTCCACGGAGGTGATGGCGTGTGGCTCGTGCCGGCGCCCGAAGGCGCGCGCCCAATGCGCTGGTCGGCCGACGGACGTCGGTTGATGCTCTGGCAGGACGGAGCCGTCCTCGCCGTGCCGGTCGACACGAGTTCCGCGGCGCCCGCGTTCGGTCCGGTCACGACGCTCCTCACGACGGCGGGTGCCGACTTCAGGCATGTGTCGGTCTCGCCGGACGCCCGCCAGTTCGCGGTCCTGGAACGGATCGAGAACATGGCTGCGAAGAATGCCGCCGCACCTACGGGTGCCGGAGCCAGCGGCCATGTGATCCTGTCGATCGGATGGACGGATCGCATCGCTCGCGGCACTCGTTGATTCGCCCGAGATCACCATGCCGATTCGATCGGCGAAGCGAATGGCGTCCGTCATGCGAATCGACGCGGCGGGGGCGGCGATCGCCCGGCCGCTCGCGAGTGATTCGCGGCGCGCACCGCCGGCGAGGACGAACTCGTGAGCGCCGCATAGGACGTCCTGCTGTCGCTGAGGGTTGGCGAAGCGGGGTCCGACGGACGTTATGTTGAGAACAAGCCGGCCCCCGGACGGATAGACCGTTAATTAAAGGCAAGTGGCGTCCCATGACGCCGGGGGCGTACTCATGAGCGACCAGACCCCCCTCGAACTCCTCGAACAACAGATCACGGCCCTGACAGATACCCACAAAGGTGTGGCGGGACTCATCGAAAAGCTGGTCCGCATCCAGGCGGCACTCGCGACCGGCGACTTCCAGGCGTTTTCCGATCGCCTGGGTGAGCCTTTCGTCGCCCTGTCCACCGTGGCGGAGGCGGTGCAGGGCGTGGTGCACGACATCGAGATCGAAAGGAATCGGATCTGCAACGAGCAGTAGCCACCCTGCGGATGGCGCCTTGGGCTCATCCGCCGGACAGGGCGCGTCCGAGGCTCCCCTTGTAGCCGCTGCCTCGCCAAGCCGGCTTCGGGCCACGGCGCAGGAACGAGAAGCGCGTTCCGGCTCGCCGATGTCACGACGAAGCGGGCCGGGTGTATGCTGGCGACCTCGACCACGCCGGCAGCCCCACTGCGTCCGATGGCGCGCGAAGGGTCGGAAGGAGGAGAGCGTCGTGCTCTTGACCGTGCTGGTAACCGCGGCAATGTTCGCCTCCGTGCCCATGCAGAGCGAGCCGACCTTCGACGGAAAACCGCTGGGCCACTGGATCCAACTCTGCTTTGATTCCACCGACACCAAGCTCATGGCGCAGGGAGAGAGCGCAATTCTGAAGATCGGCGCCCCGGCCGTACCCGCGCTCTTGACGGTGCTGGCCGATCGCGGCGATCCTCCGCGCCGAACCACGACGGCCCGACGGTCGCTGGCCGCCAGTGTGCTCGGCAAGATCGGCGCGCCGGCCCGAAGCGCGTTGCCGGCGCTGCGAGAGCTCCTGAAGGACCCGGACTTCCTCGTGCGGGCGTCGGCGGCCGACGCTATCAAGGCCATCGACGTCAAGAAGGACTGAGGAGGCCCAGTCTCCTCCTGGTCAACGCCGCGCGTGGAGATCGCACCGGAACGGCTGGAGTGACCGATGCTGCAGGGTCTGATCGCCGGCGGAATCGCCCTCGCCGGCCTTGGCTTCGTCGCGGCAGCGTGGTTCCTCGCGAGAAGAGCCCGCGCCTTTCTGGCAAGCGCGGCTCGCGCACAAGGCACCATCGTGGACATGGAGGAACGGCGTGACCGCGAGCCCGGCGGGGACTGGCAGACGCTGTACGCCCCCGTGGTATCGTTCGACGCCGGAGGCCGGACGATTAGATTCACGACCTCGTCCTGGTCGACGTTCAAGCCCAGGCTCCATCGCACGCTGGCGGTCCTCTACGATGCGAACGACCCGGGGAATGCGCGGGTCCACAGCGTGTTCAACCTCTGGGTCGTGCCGGCCCTGCTCGCTACCCTCGGCGTTGTGTTGGGTGTGGCCCTGGGGCTGCTGCTGTCCAATCCAGGCGGCTAGCCGCGAGCTTCACGTTGCGCACGGCGCGGAGATCGAGAGCCACCGCATCCGCCACGAGCGGGGTGTGGCTCACCGCCCTGACAGCACCCGTCCGAGGCTGCCCTTGTAGCCGGTCATCTCGAGATAGCCGCGGCCGGCGATTGGTGTTCCCCGGCTTGTGCCGGCCACGTCGATGAGCCCTTCCCAGTACGAGATGCCCGCCCCCGCGGTGGATAGTTCCTGGCTCTCGAGCGGCGTCGTCACGTCGAGCGCGAGCTGCTCGCCGGGCACTTGAATCAGCCAGCGGATCGGATACACGGCCCCAGAGGGCGCCCGGGTCGTCGGTCCCGCCGCGGTCAGCGAGAAATCGGCGGCGGTCAGGTGCGTGGTGCGCCCCTGTCGATCGATCAACGTGCCGCTCGATCGCGGGTCGCGTGATCTGTCGCCGCGGCGGAGTTGATAGAGCATCAGCTCGCGTCCGTCGGTCAGCTGCATCGACAGCCAGTCCCACCCCTGCTGCTCGGGCTCGAGGAAGCTGGTCCCGAACTCGTGGTCCATCCAGCTCTCGCCGGAGATCTCGTGGCGCTCCCCATCGATGAGCAGCGTCCCCCGGGTGGGCATCCTGGTGAGCGAGTAATAGTGAGAGGCGTTGCCGGTCAGCGCGCCCTTCTGACTGATCCCGTCGACGCCGTTGATGGCGGGCGCCTTCCCTTCTTCGAGGACGAGGTCGAGAGCGACCTCGCGATTGGCCGCGCGAATCACATGGCGCCCGCTCTGGTCTTGAAACGCGGTCCAGTCGTCGTTCCAGACACGGTAGCGAGACGTGTCGGCGCCGGCGAGGCCCGGCCCGCCGCGGCTGAGCCGCTCGTCGAAGCGGTAGCGGCCTCCCGCCGGGTCGGACACGGCCAGGTGGGTCATGTACAGGTCACGCACGGCCCAGCGCGACGGATTCACGGGCGCCTGATCGACACCGACCCGGAAGAAGGTCACCTGATAGCCGAACCGACGCCCGGCTGTGGTCTGCACGTTGCCGGTGTAGTACCACCATTCGATCCTGTAGTCGGGATGGCTGGCGTGATCGCGAGGAAAGGCGAAACGATACCCGGCGGTCGCCTGCAACCACTCGAAGGCAGGTGCGTGATGAAGTTCGGGGGCGTCAGGCAGTTCGGGGGCAACAGGTGCATCAGGTGCGTGGGCGACGAGGTGCGCAGGTGCATCAGGTGCGACGCGGGGCCCAGGTGCGTGAGGTGCGGGCGCCGACGCGACGACGCCAAGCGCGCAGGCAACGGCCAGCGCGCCCGTGGCGAGACAGCGAAGCATCGTCCTGGCCATGCGTCTTACTCCTCCTGAGTGACCACGAGACGTGCGGCGAGCCGCGCGGGGTACACGCCGGCGAGGGCGGTGGCGACGACCACGGCGATGGACACCTGCGCGAGGAACGTCCAGGGCACGCGGAACTGAATGGTCCAGCCGAAGCTCTGCAGGTTGATCACGTAGACGAGGAGCAGCGACAACATGAAGCCCACGGCCAGCCCGATGGCCTGGCTCGCCGCCCCGATGAGCGCGGCTTCGATCACGATCATCCGCAGCACCTGCCGGCGCGCCGCGCCGATCAGGCGCAGCATCGACAGCTCCTGGCGGCGTTCCAGCACGAGGGTGAGGAGCGTGGCCCCCACGCCGAGCATGGCCACGACGACGGCGATGATTTCGAGCGCGTAGGTGATCGAAAAGGTGCTGTCGAAGACGCGCAGGATCTCGCGGCGCAGATCGCGGTTGGTGTAGATGAACGCCCGGTGCCCCTCGTCCAGCCGCTCGAGGATCTCGGCGCGCACACGTTCCGGCTCCGCGCCGTCGGCGAGGTATGCCGCGACGCCGGATGGCGCCAGGTCGCCGAAATGGGGCGCGAACGTCTTGCGGTCCATCACGATCACGCCGCGGTCTGCCGCGTAGTCGTAATAGACGGCGGCGACGCTGAACGGCCGGGGCCCGGCTGGCGTGTCGAGTGTCAATGTGTCTCCGGGCCCGACCCCGTAGCGATTGGCGAAGACCTCGGAGACAACGACCGACTCGGTGCCGATCGCCCGGCGCAAGGCATCGCGGCCGTCGGCGGGCTCCTTGACGAGCAGCGACCCATGCGAGATCACGACGTCGAAGTTGCCGGCCCCGAGCACGACGAGGTTGCCGTTGTAGACGAGATCGATGTTCCGGAACGCGTCCAGCGCTTCGACGGCGGGATGCGTGCGCACCGCGTCGATCACCGGCGAAGACAGCGTCTGCACGGCGCCGACCGTCGGCCTGACGCCGGGCCCGATGAAGAGGTCGGCCTGCAGGGTCTGGCCGACCCAGTACTCCACGGTCGCGCGGAAGCTGCCGATCATCACGGCCACGGCGACCATCATCGACAAGCTGACGGCCAGCGCCGCGATTGAGATAGACAGTCGCGGAATGGCCGCGGCAAGGTTGGCGTGGGCCAGCAGGCCCTCCACGCCGAGGGCGCGGCGAAGGGGCGCGCGGAGGGCGCGGGCGAGCCCGTAGATGAGGGCCGGCACGAGGAGCGCAGCCCCGATGACGGTCGCGAAGGATGACGCATACCCGAACAGCGGGCGGCCGTCGACCGGGCCGAGCCGAGCCAGCCACGCGGCGACCGCCAGCACGATGGCCGGCGCCACGAGCGCACGCGGGGTGAACCGCACGCGCATGTCGAGCTGATCGTGGCCGCGAATGGCCGCGGTGGGCGCGACGAGGCTGGCTTCCCGCGCCGGCATCCAGGCGGCCGCCAGCGAGAGCGGGACGCCGACGGCAAACGCCAGCCCCACCAGGCCCCACGTCAGGTCCGGGGGCGCCGCGGCCGTCGCAATGTACAGGGTGCTGACCGTGGCGCTCGTGAATCCCACGGCCAGGTCCGCGAGCAGGCGTCCGAGGCCGATGCCGAGCACCGTGCCTGCCAAGCCCAGCGCGGCGGCCTCGCCGAGGAAGAGCTTCAGCACTTCGCCACGTGTCACGCCGAGCGCGCGGAGCGCGCCAATCTCGCCCCGGCGCGCGATCACGGAGATGGTGACCGTGTTGTAGACCAGGAACAACCCGACGACCAGCGCGATCCAGGACAGCGCCGTCAGGTTGAGATGGAACGCCGCCAGCATCCGCTCCACCTGCTGGCTGCGCCGGGCGGGCCGCTGGGCCGTCAGGCCCGCCGGCAGGCGCGCTGTCAGATCCGCCAGCGCGGCGTCGATCGCCGCCGAGCCAGACGCTTCGGGGAGGACGACGTCGATGCGATCAACGCGCCCGAGCCGATCGAACGCCAACTGCGCCGCCGCGATGTCCATCAGGACGAAGCTTCCGTCCATGACACGCGCGGGCCCTTCGTCCTTCAACAGCCCGCGCACGACGTACGCGTTGACCCGGTCGCCGGCCATCAGCCGAATCTCGCTGCCCAGCGCGTAGCCGCGCCTGCGCGCCAGCTTCTCAGTGATGACGATGCTCCGGGGACTGGTCAGCAGCTCGAGGAACTGCTGAGGCGTCAGGCCCTCGGCGCCCGTGATCAGCGGCTCGCCGGCCCCGAGCTCCGCGGCCCCCACCGCGTAGTCGCGCAGCGTCAGATCGCGCAGGATGTCCACGCCGAGCACCTTCAGCGCCTCCGCCCGGCGGGCGCGCTGCTCCTGGCCCACGACGATCGCCATCTCGCCCTCGATCACCGCACTGGCGGCGCCGACCTCGCGCAGCCAGCCGAGCGAGGGAATCAGCGTCTCGTCCACCCCGCCCGTCGCCACGATTTCCACGGTGGTCCGGCCGGCCACGGTCGTGATCGCCGCCTCGAAGCCACGGACCGAACTGGCATTGGTGAGCTGAATGGCCAGCACGACCGCGACGCCGAGCGCGATGCCGACGATGGTGGTGACCGTGCGCACCCGATCCTGGGCGAGCCGGCGGACGATGAACCGGCTGAACAGCAGCCAGAACGCGCCGGAGATCGCCGTGGTCCTCATCCTCGCGATTCTCAACGAGCGGCCCAGGGAGGCTCGGCCTCACCAGCGAGGCCACAACGGGACCGCGTACGGCTCCGCCTCGCCTGGGGCAGTGTCGTCTTGCCCCGCCTGCCCACCGCACCACCTGCGCCTCGCGTGGCGGGGGCCCCGGTCCGGCAGGGCGACGTCCTGAAGGCCGACCAGCCAAGGGCTGCCCTTGATATCCCCTTCGCCCGGAAGCCCTTGGCTGGTTCGCGTTGTCGTCTTGGCGCGCTCCGCGCGCCGGACCGTTATGCGGTTCCACAACGGGTACAGAATCCTCGTTCGGGGCCGCATAGCGGTCCAATACTCCTGACTCATGTGGAAGGATTCCCGGCCTTCTCGACGTCCGGCCGCTCGGCGTTTTCGAACCTGCCATCCCGCATGCGCAGGAGTCGCCCCGCCGCCGCCGCGACGTCGGGGGCGTGCGTGGCGAGCAGCACGGTGATCCCCGTCTCGCGATTCAACTCGGTGATGAGCGCGAGCACTCGCGCCCCGTTGTCGGAGTCCAGGTTGCCGGTGGGCTCGTCGGCGATCAGCAGGGCCGGCCGGTGCGCCAGCGCCCGCGCAATCGCGGCTCGCTGCAGCTCACCGCCAGACACCTGCTGGGGGTAGTGGTTCAAGCGATGCGACAGGCCCACGCGATCGGCCAGCTCAGCCGCCCGCGTCAGAGCCGTATGAGACGGCTGGCCTCCGAGCAGCGAGGGCAGCGCGATGTTCTCGGCCCGCGTCAGCGTCGGGAGCAGGTTGAAGAACTGGAACACGAAGCCGACCCGCTCCCGCCGCAGCCGCGTCAACTCGTCGTCGTCGAGCGCCGACAGCTCGCGACCCTCGAACGCGATGCTCCCGGCCGAGGCGCGGTCCATCGCCCCGCACAGATGCAGGAGCGTGGACTTTCCGCAGCCCGAGGGCCCCATCAACGCCACGAACTCACCCGCCTGGAGCGTCAAGGACACGCCGTCCAGCGCCACGACGCGCGCTTCTCCGGTGACGTAAACCTTTCCAAGCTCCGAGGCCGTCAGGAGCGGCACGGCTGCGCACCGAAGCACCAAGCCAACGGGTGCCAACACGAACGGGCGAAGGACGGACCCCGAACCGGCATGAACTCTGATCCTAGCAGCCCCACTTGTTCTCGCGCATCGCTCACAGGCATACTGACGTCACGTTCCGCAACGCGTCGCTGGTCTCTACATTCCTCAATGGGCCTCCTCTCCCGACTCTTTGGACCTGCCAATCCGACCAAGGACTGGCCGGCTCAGAGCGGAACCGCGCCTGATGTCAGTATCGAGCGGCGATCGCTTGGTTCCATGGGCGGCTCGCTTACCTTCGGCGACGGTCTCGAGTCGGCGAGAGTACTGGGACGACCGGACGAGTGCGAGGGCAAAGACGGGAACTTCACGCTGCGCTACGACAGCTACGGGATGGA
>JBQTIE010000135.1:0-4238 GCA_052389315.1 Acidobacteriota bacterium | reverse complement strand
GAATGAGTCAAGTTTTTCAATCGGCCTTCAAGACTCTCGCCCGGCCGGAGGCCGGGCAAAACCAATACTGCCACTAGCGAGGCGGAGCCTCACCGCCCAACATGCTCGGCGGTCTCAGGCGAAGCCTCGCTAGCTTATCAGGACCACCGGGTAACCGGAGACGCGCTTCGCGGAGCTCCCCGCCGAGTGAGTGGTGTGAGCCGTCGCGACGTGCCCGCAAGACGCGGGCGATCAGCGCGCCGACACGCTCACCGTCACCCCCGCGGCAGGCTGCTCGAGGTTGCCGCTGTCGTCCACCGCGCGGCTGCGGATCTCCAGGCGCGCCGTTCCCGGCGGCACGATCGTCTGGTAGCTCCACCGCTCCCGCCCCGCGGCCGGGTGCCAGCGCCGGCCCTCGTCGAGTGACACTTCGACGCCTCCGACAACGCCGCCGGCGTCGGTCGCGGTCCCCGAAATCGTGACCGCACCGGGCGCGAGCGTCCTGCCGCCGGACGGCGACGAGATGCGCGACACGGGCGGCGTCCGGTCGCTCGACGGTTGGGCAGCCACGAGCCCACGCTGCAGGCGGGCCGGCTGCGCGCCCATGTCGGCAAACAGGTTCACGGTGGCCTGCTGAATCGCCGGCACCGCCCCCTTCAGGTCCACGCCGACGCGGATCGAGTTGCCGTTGGCACGCTCGGGCGGGATGCCGGTTTCCGTGTCGTGGTGCGGATCGAGGCCCCACGACCACTGCACCGTGCCTGCGCAGAAGACAAGCGCGCCGCTCGCCGCGCGGTAGTAGGTCAGATGGTGCGTGGCCGTCCCCGAGTCGTACACCGTCCCGTGATCCTGGATGTACTGCAGGTTGTCCACGGTCGTCTCCGACAGCCGGACGATACCTGGCGGACGAAACCCGTTGTCGAGGTCTTCGTTCCACTCGTGCCCGAGGAGACCGTTGCCGAGGACGAGGCGCTCGCCCGGCTTCAGCCGGGCCACTTCGGTATTTCGCCAGAAACGGAGGCGCGCGAACTCGGCCGGCACGACCAGCGGATCGTTCCGCCACGCATTGACGGTGAAGATGTTGCCGAGCAGCGCGTTTTCGGGCTGCGGGCCCTCGGGGTTGAACGGCCGCGCGTCGCGCCACGTGCCGGTCCAGACGTCGGCGACGGGATCGATCTTGCGGTTGTCGTGCGTTTCCTTGTAGGTGACCAGCGTCCGGTGCGGGGTGCCGGAGGAGTCGATGGACGCCTCCCACCGGATCTTCCAGAACACGTTGTTGCCGCTGAAAAACGCCAGGTGCACGCCGGCGTCGCGCGCCGCCTCCACGTGCCGGCGCTGCCCGGCGGACCAGTACTCGTCGTGGCCGACGGAGACGAACACCTTGTGGTTCCGTATCAGCCCGCCGCGCCGATCGCTGTCCACGCCGGTGGTGTAGGTGACGTCATAGCCGTTGGCCTCGAGCCATCGCACCATCGGATACTCGCCATTGAAGACATGGTTGACGGCGCGGTAGTCGCGCGTCTCGAACGGCCGGTTGTAGCTGACCTTGTAGGCCCGCAGATCCCGCGAGCCGAGGTCGGACGCGCCGAAGCTGGCCCCTGGCGCGACGCCACCGTACGTACTGGCGCCGCCGTTGCGGTTGTAGGCCTGCCACGTCGTGTCCGACGTCTGGAACAGGAGGTCGGATCGGCTCTCGTCGTCGCGGACGATGAAGTAGATGTGACTGGCGCGCGGCTCTCTGAGCGCGTTCGCCAGCCGGCCGTAGCCGAGCGCCCCGTACGCGTGCGGACTCGGCTCGGGGGCCTCGGCCGGGCCGCGGCGGCTGTTGTCGGCACGCCACGAGCCGGGCGCCGAATCCTCGCGCACGAGACGGGCGATATAGATCCCCGACGCCGCCTCGCGCGGAATCGACCACGTGGCCGAGACCTGCCAGTTGCCGCAGTCGTAGAGGCGCGTCGCCGGATCGGTCAGGCAGTCGGGTTGCCGCTGAGGTAGCGGCACCGAGGGCTGGATCGTGGCCTGGCGCCTGGCGCCCATGCCGCCGTAGTAGCCGAGCCGGTAGATGTCAATGCGCCAGGCGTCCGACGCCGCGCGAACCTTGAAATCGATCGCCTCGCCGCGATTCGCGCTGATGTCGGCGGCAAAGCCCTGGATCAGCGGATCGCCGGAGCCGTTGACGTCCCACTCGGTCGAGGGCTGACCTGGCCGGCAGTTCTCGGCGACGACCACGTTGGCGGGCCTGGCGCACGGGTCGGCCTGCGCGGAGCCAACGACCGTGGGCGGCCTGTCGAGCCACGCCGCCGGGAGACCGACGATGAAAAGCGCCCAAGCGACAGAGAGCGATGTCTTCACAGCGGGGACTGTACATGGAAGCGCCCGGGCACGACCAGACGTTTTGGGAGTCGTCCGAGTTCGGCCGCCGGTTGCTCTCGGGTGGCCTCGCGGCGTCGCTTCGCGACGCCGTGCCCTGATCTGACATCGACCGGCTGGTGCGTGGCCGGACCGCTGGCACTGGCGCGCCCCGGCGTGGCCGGGATCCCCGAAACCGGCGAGCCTGCTACACGCCGGCTGCTTTCAGCGCCGCGAGCACGCGCGCGTCCCGGAACGGCACCCGGCGGATCCGCACGCCGGTGGCGTCGTAGACGGCATTGGCTACCGCCGCCAGCGTCGGCTTGCAGACCGTTTCTCCCGCCCCGTAGGGCGGCAGATCGGGCCGGGCGGGGCTGGGATCCCCGTTCACGAGGACAATGTCGATCCGCTCCGGCGTGTCGGCGTGGCTCAGGGTGGGATGCGAGACCCAGTCGACGCTCAGGACCTTCTCGCCATCGAACCGGACTTCCTCGTGCAGGGCCCGGCTCAACGAGTGGAGCATGCCGCACTCCAGCGTCCGCGTCAGCGCCTCCGGGTTGATCACCAGCCCGCAGTCGTGCGCGCAGACGAACCGCTTGACCCAGACGTGACCCGTGCGGCGGTTCACCTCGACCTCGGCGATCTGCGCGACCACCGTCTGGCTGCGATAGGCGTAGGCGATGCCGCGGCCGATGAGCACGTCTCCCCGTGCGCGCGGGCCCGGCGAGGAACGGGGACCCCACGCGAACTTCTCCGCCGCCGCCTCGATCACGGCAATCGAGCGCGCGCGCTTGAAGTTGGCGTCGTCGGTGGTGCTGCCTTTCAGCAGCCGCAGGCGAAACTCGACCGGATCGGCCTTGGCCGCCGCCGCCAGCTCGTCGATGAACGACTCCGAGGCGAACGTCACCTGCGGCCCGTCGGGATCCCGCAGGTTGCCGGTCCTGAGCGGCGTCTCCCACACGAGTGGCAACCCCACCACGTGTGTCGTCGTCCGGCGGTTCGGAACTACGTACATGTCCGACGGCGTGGATGCCCGGCCGCGCGCGGGCTCCGACTTGCGCATGCCCGCGAGCTGGGCGATGAGCACCGTGTCGTGCTCGTTGTAGCCGAGGTGGTTGTGGTCGGCGGCGCGCGCCTCGTAGTCGAGGGCCACGAGGTTCCCACGAGCATCGAGTCCGCCGCGCATCCGGACGGCATACGCGGGACCCTTGGTGTCCCAGGCCGTCTCCTCCTGCCTCGACCACTGCACGCGCACCGGTCGGCCGGTTTCCCTCGCCAGGAATGCGGCTTCGAACCCCGCATCGTCTGCGGCGGTGCGCCCGTACGCCTGGGATCCTTCCATCCAGAGCACGCGGACGCGATCGCGCGGCATGTCGAGAAAGCGCGCCACGCCGTTGCGCAGCCCGTACGACTTCATGTCGTTCGAGTAGATCGTCAGCTGGTCGTTCGAGGGATCCGCCATCGCGTGCGCCGGTCCAAGCGCGGTGTGCCCCTGGAATGGCACCTCGTACTCGGCCTCGACGACCTTCGCCGCGCCCGCCAGTGCCGTGTCCACGTTGCCGGCGGCGGTCGGCGGCGCGCTGAAGGTCGGCGTGGCGCTGCGGATGTAGTCGAACAGCTTGTCGGAGCTCGGAAACGGCGCCGTTGCCGGTTTCTGCCAGTTCACCTTGAGCTGGCGGGCGGCGCGGATCGCCTGCTCTTCCCGCTCGCAGACGACGGCCACGTAGTTCCCCTTGCTGACGACCTTTACGAAGCCGGGGACATTGCGCACGGAGGATTCGTCGATGCTCACCAGCGTCGCGCCGGCGGCCGGCGGCCGCACGTTGCGCGCGTGCACCATGCCGGGCACTTTCATATCGACGGCCCACTTCTGCGTGCCGTCCACCTTCGGCGGAATGTCGTAGCGCTGC
>JBQTIE010000134.1:0-7213 GCA_052389315.1 Acidobacteriota bacterium | reverse complement strand
CACTGTTGCCGGCCGGCGTCCAGCAAACATCGGGTCGCGAGGTGTTCGGACCAGGCGAGCATCCCTTTCCCGCCAACTACGCGACGCGCCGGCAGTCGATTCGGATCGAACCGTCCATCTATCTCGATGCCCTGCTCAGAGACGTCGTCCTCTATGGCGGCCGTCTCGTGATCCGCTCTTTCGACACCCCGCGCGACTTGATGACGCTCAGCGAAGGGCTCATCGTCAATTGCACCGGCCTCGGCTCGCGAACGTTGTTCGGGGACGAGACGATGACGCCGATCAAGGGGCAGCTCGTCGTGCTGGCGCCGCAACCGGAGATCGAGTACTCCTGCCGGGCGATGCCACGCCGGGACGGCATCGCGCTCGGCAGCACCCGCGAACGCGGCGTCTGGACGCTCGAGCCCAACGACGCCGAGCGCACTCGCATCGTCGAGGAGTGCATCAAGTTCTACAGCGCCATGCGCGCACCCGCGCCTGGCGCGTCCCCAGCGCGGACGATGCGGCAGGAGTCGGCAAGGGAGGTGCCGAGTGTCGAGAGCTTCTTCGACCTGGAGTCGTGAGCGCGTCGCCGGCTGATCGCTCAGCTCCCTACTTCCCTTTCCAGTCGAAGACCAGGGTGATGGGCATCGTGGACAGATCGCTCGTAAACGACGCCATGACGAATCTTCGGTCAGGGGCCACGTCCCACTGCGCAAGAAAGGGCCCGGCGGTCGCTGAGGGCAGCTGTGGAGTAAACAGCGCTGCCGGGTCGCCCGCTTCGAACACGGGGCCGCGGCTGTTGACGGAAGCGCCCATCAGCGGCCATCGGGGGCCAGAAAGAAAACCTCCCGCCCATCGGGCCGCCACCGGACATGCACTCCGCCCTCGCGCGACACCGGCCAGGCAGGCCCGGGCGTCGGAAACGCTCGCACGACGATCTCAAATCGTCCCGATTCGTTGGTCTGGTAGGCAATCCACCGCCCATCCGGCGAAAATCGCCCGCCGGATTCGTCGAACGGCGTCTGCACGAACATCGCCGGCGTGCCCGCGCCGGACTCGCCGACCGGCAACGTCCAAAGGTCACGACTGGTCTTCTCGTCGATCGTGTACCCAAGCACCTGGCGACCGTCGGGCGACCAGTCTGTGGCCACGTTCTGCTTGCCATTGTCGAACAGGACGGTTTCCTGCTGCTCGCCGCTTGCCGGCTTCCGGAACAGCGCAAACCCGCCTCCGCGGTTCGACCGGAAGACAATCCGACGGCCATCCGGGGACCAGATCGGGAACTGGTCCGTCGCAGGGTCGAAAGTGAACCGGCTTTCCGTCCCGCTGACCAGGTCCGCAATCCAGAGGTCTTCGTTGCCCATGGCAATTCGTCGAAAGGCCAGCTTGCGACCGTCGGGCGACAGGGCGGGGTTGTTGATCGTGTCGGCCTCAATTCTGCCGACGACGCCGATCGCCTTGCCGTTTCGATCCACCCAGGTCAATCGGCGTGTGGTCTGACCTGACCGGTACGCCACCATCCCGGTACTGGCGACGGAAAACGCGGCGGCCGACCCGAGCGAGTCTACCGGGACGTCGGCGGCCACTGGAATCGCGTCGCCGGTGACGCGAGCAGTGGCGATGTCGAACGTCTGCGCGAACAGCGCCCCCTCCCGTACGTAGAGCAGTTGCGCTGGCGAGCGGTATCGGGCGGGCGAGTCTGCAAACGCCAGCCTCGTGCTTCCTGGCGCGCTCACCGATCCCAGATGGATGCCGTGCTGCTCGGCAACGCCGGTCTGGACGTGGAACAGGAAGTGCTGTCCGTCGGGCAGCCATTCCGGGCCGCGATGGACGACTCCGGCACCGAGATGGGTGACCGCCGTGGATTGGCCGCCGGTGGGCGCGATCCGCATGATCGGCACGTTCACATTGGGCGCGAAGAGAATCCCGCCGATGGCGCTCCAGGAGCCGCCGCGCCCCGTTGGAGCATCCGCCAGGATCGTCGGTGCGCCCCCGGCCAGATCGACGCGCTTCAGTCGGCCATCGGCAAAGAACCCCAGGGAGCGGGCGTCTGGCGACCAGAAGGGAAACACCGCTCCGTCGGTTCTCGGAAGGACGCGAGCCTCGGTGCTGTCCAGTCCCCGGACCCACAGGCGAGGGACGCCTTGATCGAACGAGACGAACGCGATCTGGCGCCCGTCTGGCGAGATCGCGAACGACAGCAGGTCGTTGGTCGGCGGCGTCACGATCTCGACGCGGGTCTCTGGTCGATCGGGCGTCGTGGTGAGCATGCGCGCGGCGACGAGTCCCGCGGCGGCTCCCGCGCCAAGCAGCGTGACGGCCACCGCGAGGCTTGCCAACGGTCGCCGTGTTACTGGTGTGGTCCCGGTGGGTGATCGCCCCTCGTCTCGGCCCGTCTGCACGTCTTCGAGAACGAGACGCGCTTCGCCGATATCGCGCAGACGCCGCTTCGGATCTCGCTCGAGGCAGCGGGCGATGATGCCGCGCACCGGGGCGGGCACGAACGGCGGCAACGTGTCCGGATCGAAGCCGCGCGTCAGCACCGCGCTGAGCGTTTCGGCCACCGTGTCGGCGGCGAACACCGCCCTCCCCGTCAGCATCTCGACGAGGACAACGCCGAATGCCCAGATGTCGGCGCGGCGATCGACGATGCGGCCCTTGGCCTGCTCCGGCGACATGTAGGCGGCCGTGCCCAGAATCATCCCCGCTGCCGTCACCGCCGGGCTCATCATCGTCGGCGAGTTCGCCGTCGCCCGCGCGGCCGCCGAGGCACCTGACTCGCCCCGCCCCTCATCTGCGGCACCCGACGCATCCGGCGCGCCTGGCGCAGCAGCCGTCCCCGAGGCACCGGCCTTCGCCAGCCCGAAATCGAGCACCTTGACGATGCCGTTGGAGGTGATCTTGATGTTGGCAGGCTTCAGATCGCGGTGGACGATGCCTGCCTCGTGGGCGGCTTCCAGCGCCTCGGCGATCTGCCGCGCGATGGGGAACACCTCGTCTGCCGGCATCGGGGCGCCATCGATGCGTGCGCTCAGCTCGTCGCCCTCGACCAGCTCCATCACGATCGCCCGCACGGGTCCATGGCCGGCAACGGTGGCCTCTTCGATCCCGTACACGTGCGCGATATGTGGATGGTTCAGCGAGGCAAGCGTCCGGGCCTCGCGGTCGAAGCGTGCCAGGTGCTCGGCGTCGCTGGCCAGGCCCGCCGGCAGGATCTTCAGGGCAACGTCTCGGCCGAGCCGGCTGTCGCGGGCGTGGTAGACCTCGCCCATGCCACCAGCACCGAGCGGCCCGGTGATCTCGCATCCGCCGATCTTCGTGCCCGGCGCAAGCGACATGCGGGGCGGATCATAGCACTGAGGCCAGCGAGGCTCCGCCTCGCTGGACGCAGTATCGTTTGGCCCCGCCTCCGGCGGGGCAAAAAACTTGACGGCGCTACGCCGGGCTCCACTCGAAGCGGTTGAGCTGCGCATACGTGTTCTGCAGATCAAAGGCGACGCCCGACGCGTTCACCGAACAGGACACGGTATTGCCCATCTCGGCCACCTTGTACTCGAACCCGTTCGGCAACTCGATGCGTGCGCGGTGCGCCTCTCCCGTCACCGGATTGCGGATGGGTTCGACCTTCGTCGTGCCCACGCCCGGGATGCTGATGTGGCCAGTTCGAGCCTCGCGATCGGAGGCAAACGCGATTGGCGCTGAAATCGTGCCGAGCTTGTGAGGCGTGACCGCGGCAAAAATCTCGAAGGCGGCGCCGCCGTGCTGGCCGGACACGAGCGCCTCGATCGCCGCCCGCTGTGCCGGCGTCGCCTTGTCGTCCACGATGTGGAGGATCTTGCCGTCGCCTTCGTGCACGGCGCCGGGAAACCAGACGACAGACCCGAAGACGACACCGTCAAGCGACGTCGCCTGGAAGTGGCCCTTGTCGATGCGCCAGGCCACCAGGACCGCACAGTGTCCCGTCGTCGGCCGCGCGTTGAACTGACACGGACACCCCCAGTCGCAACTGCAGCTTGCGAGTTCTTCGCCAGAGAGCCTCCAGTCTGTCTGTGGCGTGACTCCTCTCCCTCGACCGGAGTCTATACCCTTGCCACTCTTGCCGCGACGTGTCGTTCCGTCAGGCTCGCAGCTCAGAACTCACGCCTCACCGCCGCACCCATGCAGTAACATCGGGCCGGTCGGACGCGATCATGGCCTTTCCGCCTTCGTTTCGGCGCCGCGCGCTTCTCTCTGCGGCATACGCCGCGGTCGTGTGGTTGTCGCCCGCGTCAGCCGCCGTGTCGCGCGACGCCGACCCGAAGGATGGCACCGTCTTCATCCGGCTCGTCGGCGACGTCAGCGTCCTGCGGGGTGACGACCCACGGCTCCGGCGTGACGTCCTGCTGGATCTCTCCGATGTTCCCGTCGCCACCGGCAGCGGCTTCCTCGTGTCGCCCGACGGCCTGATCGTCACCAACGCACACGTCGTCGCAGGCGAGCGCCGCGTCGCGACCATCGCGGGGCAGAGGGTGGAGGTTGCAGTCGACGTGCAGCGCATCGAGGTCGTGGTCCCAGGGCATGATCGCGATCCGACTCCGCGCCGTTATCAAGCCTCCGTCACGGCAAGCGACGACGAGCTCGATCTCGCCGTCCTGTTCATCGGCGGGCAGGACCTTCCGTACGTCCCGCTCGGCGATTCGGACGCAATCGCGCCGGGCGAATCACTTCAGGCCATCGGCTATCCGTTCGGCGAAGCGATCGAGATCGCCAGGCCCTCAGGAGGGGTGGACGCGCCGCCGCCGGATGTCAGCGTCAGCCCCGGAGCCGTGTCGGCGTTCCGCCGCGACGCGGCAGGCCTCGTGCGGTACGTGCAAACCACGGCCAAGCTCAATCCCGGCAACAGCGGGGGACCGATCGTTGACGAGGAGGGCTTCGTCGTGGCCGTCGCCGAGCTCGAGTTGCGCGACCGCACCGGGCGCGGCGTCGGGTTCGGCATCCCGGTGAACGTGGTCAAGCAGTTCCTCCGCCGGCATGGCCTCGATCAGCGGCTGCCGGCCAGACTGCTGGAGCTCGGGGCACACCTCGACAACGACGCCAAGGGCATTCGTATGCCATTGCCGGACGGGCTTGCTGACCACTCGCCGCGTCGCCTTCGCGTGGACTCGGCTGGCAGCGATTCCGCGCTGGCTCTGCGGATCGATCGGTTGGCCTCCGGAAGCTCCCTCGAACAGATCGAGCGGGCATTTCTCGGCGGCGAGGCGTTGGACCGTCTGCGAGTGGACGGCTCGCCGAAGCGGCGGCCGCGCGCCGGCGACAAAGGCCGGAGGATCGATGGTTACGCGAAGGCGACCGACCCGCGGTCAGGCCAGGAGCTGAGGCTTGTCTATGCGGTCGTCGATCTGGGAAAGGAGCGCGTGGTGGCGCGCTATCTCGGGACACCTGAAGCCGTCGCGACCAATCGCTCGGTCCTGCAGGCCTCTCTTGCGGGACTGGAACTACGGCCGCTGCTGACGGCCGAGATCGCAGGAACGCTGCGCACGAACTGGACCACGTTCGCCACCGGGCCCGGCGGATCGACCCTGATCCCGGTTCCCGCGGGATGGGTCGTAGAACCCGGAGGCCCATCGCCCTGCGCCGCGCTCGGGGAGGCCGCGTTGGCTCTGGCCGCGTCGCCCGCGGGCGACTTCACGGTTCAATTGCGCGCGTCGTGGAGGCCAGGGGCCTCCGGCGATCTCATGAACGCGGCGCGCAGCTGTGCTCCGAGCGCGGATCCGTCCGTTGATGCCGCCTACGTCTCCAGCGCGGACTGGTGGGGGACGTCCTATCAGGTCGAAGGCCTCTTCTTCCCTGGTCCAGGCGGCGTATGGCACTTGGAGGGGGTGGCGCCCCGCGCGAAGAGCGCGGCAGCCGGAGCGGTGTTCAAGGCGTGGGTTGCCGCGTTCGCGGCGGCGCGCTAGTTCGGATGTAGGATCCGGCCATGGAAGGGACGGACGCCAGGCGTCACTCCCCCGGTAGGTGAGTTGACGCGTGGGGCTGACGACCTCCTGACGACGCCCTTGCCAGATCTCGCCCTGCCGCTCGCCGGGCTTTTCGCAGGTACGTAGCATCATGTCCAATCGCCCGACGCGTCGGGGTGCACTGAAGCGGCTGTCCTCGGCTGGCGCGGGCATCGTCGTGACCGCTGTCGCTGGACGGACTGGCGAGTCGGCGTGGACGCTCCACGCGCAGGGGTCACCACTCACGGTTGACGGCCGGCCCGTCGAGATCGGCCTCGCGGCGGTTGGCCCATCGACACTTCGGTTGACGGTCAGTCGGCTCGGCGGCGCGGCGGCGGCCGCGCAGGCGCTCGCGGTTGGAGGCGCTCTAGTACCGGCCGTGCAGAGTGCCGCATCGCAGCAACACCAGTCGCCCTTTGCCCGCGTCGATGCGAGCGATCTTCGTGTGCGCTGCACACCGATCCGCTCACGCTGCACATCGAGACCCTCGCGGGTCTGCCCATCCAGCGGCTGCGCCTCGACGCGTCGTCCGGGATCGTTGGCTTCTCGCTTGGCAAGGGGCCGTTGCTCGGCTTCGGCGAGGGAGGACCGCAGTTCGACCGCAAGGGCGCTGTCTACACGAACCGCAACGGCCAGGGAGGCTACCAGCTTCGCACCCACGGCGGCCGCGTGCCCATTCAGTGGCTCGTCAGCACCGACGGCTGGGGCCTGTTCATCCACCGCCCCCTTGGTCAGTTCGATCTCACGGGCCCCGAAGGGCTGCTGACGCCGGTCAGCGAAGCGCTGCCGATCGATGTGTTCGTCACGGCGTCTGCCGATCCGCGGCAGATCATGCGCGAGTACGCGCGTATCACGGGCCTGGCCGAGTTGCCGCCGCGTTGGGCGTTCGGCTACATGCAGTCGCATCGCACGCTGGCAGGGCCCGAGGAGATCGACTGGGTGGCCCGGACGTTCCGCGAGAAGCGGCTGCCCTGCGACGCGCTGATCTATTTCGGCACCGAGTTCACGCCGTCCGGCTGGAACACGCGCAACGGTGAGTTCACCTGGAATCAGGAGAACTTTCCCGATCCGAGGGCATTCATCGATCGGGCGCACGCCGATCGCTACAAGGTGGTCCTGCACATAGTCATCGAGGGCCGTCGGATGAGCGGAACCGTCGTCTAGACGTGCACTGACGACAAGGCCGTGCCGAGCGGTCGTACACAAGACGATGTGTGGCCAGAGGACCGCGCCGTCCCCTGTTTCTGGCTGTATCA
>JBQTIE010000133.1:0-8948 GCA_052389315.1 Acidobacteriota bacterium | reverse complement strand
GAACGCGGGCCTCATTGAAGCCTGGAGCGTCCCTAATGCCAGCCAGTTGGAACCAGATCGCGACTTGGCTGCGGACGTTGGACGAGCTCAGGCGCGCGGCTTGAGGCCGTTACGAGGCCTTCTTCTGTCGCGTTGACCGTTTGGGCGACTCGCGAACGACACCTTTAGGGTTTTTGTCTTCGTGCTGACGGATCGCTGCGGCGATTCGGCGGACATCGAAGTCGTGCGCCTTGCCGATGTCCTCTCGGACCCGATGCAGCTCGTCAATGATGGGATCGCGCCGCTTCATATTGAACTCCGTGATGGCAGCTCCTCGGGCGTGCAGATGATCGGCGGTGTCAGGCCCGCGGAGCGGCAAATCACCTCGATCGTACCACGCATCGTCGCGTTGGCGATGTGCCTGCAGTTCCATGTCAACAAATACTCGATCTGGTGAGCGGCGGCGATCCCGATGTGAAATGCGTCGACGGTGGCCTTCTTCGGGAGCGCGCCACGCCGAACCAGCTCACCAGCGAGCCTGGTGGCCTGTTCGTTGACCGCGAGCGCCGGAATTCCCCGAAGCGCCCTCAGTCGGCGAGCACGTGCAGTCGGGTCCCCGAGCGCGGCCTCGTCTCGAACGATCTGTGAGACGAACAACCGGTAGGCGGTTCGCCCCTTCCACCATTGCCGGGTCAGCTGCTGATGGGCGGCGATGACGATGTCACGACTCGACCGGGCACTCAGGTAGCTGATGATGCTGGTCTCTACGTACACGCTGGGGTTCATCGTCCTCGCTCTGGTTCAAGAGAGCTATCGCCGAGAAAGAAACGCCATCAACATCCGCGCTCGTGTCTACTGCCCCGAGAACGGGTTCGAGTCGAACTGCGGATCCGAACAGACGCCGACGATCCGCTGTAGAGGGCAGCAGCACGGCTCGGTCTGCCCCACGGCGGTAACGACAGCGTAAAGGGCCGGATCATCGCCGGCCCCCTTGCCCGACCGACCGCTTACGGCGAACGGGCCAAGGCCGCTCCTCGGGATGGCTGAAGACCTGGTAGTTGCCCTCGGATCCACCCGTGTGGGCGCGCCGGCAGCAATAGACGACCTCGACGCCGCGTCCCCTCAGGTCTCTGCTGAAGGGATGAGCAAGCAGGGACCGCAGGGTGTCGAGAGAGATGGGCTTCGTCCAGATGGGCCAAGCAAACCAGTCGTCGTCATCGTACCGATGAAAGCCAGTCGTGCGCAGTCTGCCGCCGACTGCGAAGCACGGGAAGAGGGGGATCGTCTGGCTGGCGAGGAAGACAGCAGCACGAACAGAGCGATTCGCTTTGTCCTTCTCCGGGAGCTTTCCGCGCAGGGCGTGAAGGCGTTGGACCTGCGGATCCCAGCCGAGGGAGTGGTGATCGTCTTGATACGTCCAGGGTCCGATCAATGCCTCTTCGACCGCGGCCTTCGTCAGCGGCGATGGCTTTCCGTTCACGGTCTCTGGCTCACCCGCAAGGACGCGCAAGCTCTGGAGCAGTCGCTGGTTCCCGGAGGTGAGATCGAAGAGCGTCGACCGGAGCGATTCGCCGTCGGAGACGAGGTCGGAAGCGAGCGCTGCGAGCATGTCGGCGGCATCTCGCAACGACGAACCCTCGAATAGTTGCTGCAAGATGCTCCTCGCCGTGTCGCGGTACTTCTCTCTGTCATCGATCTTGGTTGACCAGGTGAGACTGGGAGACTCTCGTTGCCGTTCGCTCCAGGACAGCAAGATCTGCGTCAGGGAGTCGATATCGAGGGTGTTCTCGGAGTGAATGGTGGCGACACCGCCCTCGCCGTCCACACCCTTCCACGCCAATTTGCTCCAGCCAAAGTCTCTGTGTTCCGTCAGACATCGGAGCAGTCCGCACGCCGCGAGGAAGCCGAGCGGGTGGTGGGCCTTCAACCCGGTCAGCTCGATCGTGCTCACGCAATCGCCTCCGACGCCCTCTCCCTCGGTTGCCGCTCGCGAGCGGAAACCGTCCGGTCCGCGGTGATAAACAGCGCTTCCAGATATGCCAGACCCCACCAACCGAAGCGACGAACCATGCACCAAAACAGATCCGTCCAGCCACTGCCGAGACGATAAAGACGATGGTCGCTTGAGACCTTCAGCTGCCGACCTTTCACAACCAGTGTGATGTTCACAGGGTTGCCGTCCTTTACGACAGGCGGGAACGGACGTCCAAAACCGTGATGGGTGCCGACGAGAAACTTCGCCAAGTCAATAAGGAATTCATCCGCGCCGTCGTTGTAAGCCTGTTCCAACAGCCGGACGGAGACGAACTCGTGGCGCGCCCCACGGGGATAGCCGAAGAGCGTCGATGGCTTCCAGTCGCTCACATCGCGCCCTGATTTGGCGATAGGTTCGTTCGCGGCCAGCGCCTGCAGCTCACTGCCCCGCAGCCATGCCTGAAACCTCCGGTCCCGCTTGCCTTCGTCGTGCCACAAGCCGGCCAGCTCCAATGTCTTGACGACTCTGTCGTCCAGTCCGCAACCGATCGCGAAGTTACGCGCGGTTCGGGTCACACCTTCGACATGCTCCCGCAGCAAGGTCTGGCGGCCAGTAAAAGAGGCCGCGTCACCCTCGAGTTCGTCATATTCCATCTCATCATCGGGCAGGGGTGACGGCACAGCGAGGGGGACGGAGGCGGTGACCACAACCCCACCATCCCCCGGGTAACAGTCAACGCGGCCACGATGTTTCAGAACCGCGCCGATAGCAGCCTTGATGTGAGCATCCGCAAACAGAGGCTCGAGCGCTTCGAGTAGCCGGCCTGTGGCGGGCCAGGCGTCCGGCTCCTCGGAGTTCGCTGCGGTGACGGCCGCTCGAAGAAGAGCGCCGAGGCGCACCCGAGTTGTACCATCTGCGGCAGGCAGCAGGGTCGGGTGCAGACGGAGCCGGAGCTTCGGTCGGCGGAAGGCGTCATCGGGGTAGGAGGCGATCAGTTGCGCCAGGCATTGGTCGGCGACGTCCGCCACAGCCTCCGTGCAGTGTGGGCGCCATCCGAACGCGTCCGCACCTCCGTACCTGGTCGGAACGATGATCGTGTCCCCCGGCTTCACGGCATCCGGACCGGCGACCTTCACATCGTCCTTGCCACGCCATCTCACCACGTAACGACTCTGGTCACGCCTTGCGGGGAGGTCGGACGCTTCGGCCCGTGTACCCTCGACGTCGGCTACATCCTCCTCGCCCTCACCCTTCAACCAAGCTTGAACTTCGTAGATGGGAACAGGCAGCGCCTCCCTACTTAGCGGCGGCATCAGTGACACGATCGCTGGCCAGGGCGAACGATGATCCGGGTCGAGGTCGGCACGCCAGACGACCTGGACGTCGGCTGGCGTATCGGCTCGTCCGTGAAGGAACGGCGCGACATCCGGGTCCGGTTCCGGCTGCGGATTCGTCTGCACCCACGCATCGAGGTGCGCGGGAAAAAGGAGCGGCGACTCCACCGGGGGCGCCAGCATCGGTCCCATGACACTCGAGTCCTTCGCCAATTTCTCGTCGAGGTTGTTGATCCCGAAATCAACAACCGCTCGCTTCCCTGCGCCCTTCCCCGTCGTGGAAGCGATCTCCTCCTCGTGGAGCCCGTTCCAGGTTTTAGCGATTGCCGAACCGTAGACCCGATCGTCGTCGCTGTTCTTCGCCTGGTCGCTGCGGATGAAGATGCTCGCACGCGACGGCGCCCCCCTCTCATGCCGCTTCCCGAGGCGGTCGAGACGCCCGAAACGCTGGCGGAGCGCGTCGAGCGGCGCCGACTCTGTGATCAGCGCGTCGAAGTCGATGTTGGCGCCGACCTCGACGGTCTGCGTCGCGACGATGAAAAGGGGCGCCTCCGGCTCTTGCTTGCGGCCCGCTCGGATTCTCGGCAACCACTGATCGAGCAGCCGATCGCGGTCGAACGGGCGGATGCGACCTGTGAGGAGTAGCGTGTTGTGCTTGTCTGCTCCGTCACCGGTCTGTTGCAGCTGCGTGAAGACCTGTCGGGCAGTGGCGACACGGTTGACCACGACGCCGATCACGCGCGGTACGTCAGGGGCCGCATCTCCCGCATCGGTGCCCGCATGGTGCCGGACTGTTCGGACTACCTCCTCGACCAGAGATCGCCTATTCAGCATCTCCAGTTCGCGTGCCCTGGCGGGCTGGTCCTGACGCAGTTTCTTCGTGACGGGCTCGACCTTGACCGAGATCAGCTCCGCTGGCTTGGACGCCTCAAGGCGCGGCCGCAGGCGCTCATCCTTGCGTTCCTCAGGTAACAGATCGAACGGCCGCCCGCCTTCACCTGCGGTCGCCGACATGCAGACGACGCTGAGCATGCGCCGCTCTGGAAGCGGTGATGCCTCCGTCAGTCTTTGGTACCGGCGCACACAGTCGAGGGTTTCGCCGAAGACCGTCGAGAGGTGAGCCTCGTCGAGGATGATCCTCGAGTCAAACGCGAGTAACCCTGCATGCACAGCGAGATTGCGCCGGCTCACGCCGTAGCCCCGGAACAGCAAACGCGAGCCAATCTGATCGATCGTCGAGACCAGGATCGTCGGAGTGAGCGGGTCAGCAGCCCAACCGTCATCGCGATAAACACCGCCGCGCAGACGGACGAGCCTGAGTGGTTCTCCGCCTCCAGGGCCAAGGTCGCGCAGGCGCTCCGCGACGGCCCTCACGACCGGTGAAACATTGGGATGGCCCGCTGCTCTTCCCAATGCCGCGTGAATCCGCCTTGCATGCTCGGTCACCTCGTCCACGACCAGCCGCCGATCGATCACGAAACAGATTCTCCGCGCGGCGGTGCGTTCGTCGGTCTTGCGGCTCGCCTGCAATGCCAGCTCGAAAACCGCCAAGTCGAGCACACTCGTCTTGCCGCAACCGGTCGGGATCCGGATGACGTCAGGCCAGCGACTGCTGCCCAAGACTTCTCCGGCCAGTCGCTTCTGCCAGTCGAATAGCTGCTTCCGCTCTTCGTCTGTGCTGTGCACGGCCTCGAAGAACTCGGAGAACTGGTCAGGTGTCAGGTCGGCCACGTTCAGTCCTCCAGCGGACGCATCAGACCAAGGCCGAAGTACCTCAGGGAACCCAGCACCAGCGGACCCGTCACCGGTCGGTCGAACCGAATCGCCACGTGCCGGATCCAGCGTCGCGGTTCTTTCGCTTCGGCGCGATCGCGCTGTGTCTCGAAGCACCAATTCGGCGGTGCGCCGTGAAGAGGGGAGTGCCGGCCGACGGCGATCTCGACCACGTTCGACGAATCGACGCCTACGAGCCGCAGGGTATCGAGCACGACCTTGGCTTCGCCGCCGTTCTTCGCTTTGGGAAAGTGGCCAAATGCCATTGGCGTCGCTGTCGCCCACGTGCGCGATGGCGAGGTCCAGGTGCGGCTATCCAGCGTTGTCAGCGGAGGATCGTCCATCGGCACTTCCCCCAGGTGCCAGCAGCCGACTCCGGGAATTCGCAACTCCTCCTGCTCGAGTTTGAGCAGTCCTCGGGCGAGAAGCGTCAATGTCTCGTGAGACACCTCGCGCGGCACGAGGATACCCAAGCCCTTGATCGCGCCGTCCGCGTGCCGCTGCATCGGGTGCACGAACGGCAGCGCGACGAACGCCAGATGAGGACTGTCGAGAGGGTCTCCGTTCTCCGCGTGGCCGCTCAGAGTGCCGGAGATCTTCGCGTAGCACTGCTGCGCCTGTTGCCAAGGTGGCACCTTGTTCCTCCACCGGTCGCAGCCGCACGCAGCTTCGTGGACCTGCTTCAGCACTGCCCTGCGCAGGGCTTGCGTGACCTTCAGGGTCGCAGCGGCGGATCGTCCTGGCGAGGCTGGAAGACCCAGAAGCGGCTGAACACGGAGTTCGAGCCCGCGGATTGAGGCGAAGCACGATCGATACGATCAACGTGCCGATATCGAAGCAGGGGCGCCGGCGCCGGCTTACCGCCGTCGCGCCTGTGCTTCTCGATCAGGTAGGCGAGCCGACCCTTCTTTGGCGGCACACGAAGCTGAACGCCGCCGATGGGATCGGGGACGTGCGTGGCGGGCGGTGCCTGATCCTCGACGCTCAGCCGGACCAGCGAGCGCGAGCGCCCTAGGTAAGTCACGCGCTCGCAGATCGAACGGAGCGTATCGTTATACTCACCCGGCTCCGCATCCGGCCAGGTGAAGTACACCACAGGCTCCTCTGGAACGACCGCCGGAATGGGCAGCAGGGCCTTCTTGCGATGAATCGGCAGCAGCGTCCTCAGATCGAATGCCTTCTGAGGCATCCGCGCGCGATTCTTCGTGGCCTTCTGCCAGACCTCATCCTCATGAGGATTCGACGGCATGGGCACGGCCGGTGTCGTCCGGCGATACGCGGTCGACGCATTGAGCAGTGGAGCGCCCTGCCCGGCGAGCCATTCGAGTGCCTCTCTCGCCGAAGCCGGAAGATTGCTTCCCTCCGACGGCCCTGGTTCAGCGGCGGCCGCAACAAGCGCCGAGTACAACCTGTCGGGGTGGGGCGGCCATTCGGGCGACGAGCGCGTCGGGTCGTTGTGCCTCGTCGCCATGCAAACGCCGGTCAGGTACTCAACCCGCAGCACCAGCATCCGCCGTCTCCTCCTCTTCGGGCTCCTCGGCTGCGGGCCCTCGAGCGTCGCTGGCTTGGACGAGTTGTTGGAGCTTCTCAGTGGGCGTAAGGCGGATGACGCTCTTCGACCACGTGAGACCGATCGCTTCGTCAAGAATGGTGCGCGTCGTTTGGGCGGTCCCCAGGTAGAATTCACCGCCCGACCCGCCGATCTGCTCCAGCGCGACGGAGCCATCGGACACCAGCTCGCAGCGTGAGCGCAGCCAGTAGCCCCTTTCTTGCTGAAGGGCGAGCGTGTGCAGCGCGAGCGCAGCGAGCACGGTCCTGGCCGCTTCGTCGCGGTGGTCCTTCGTCGCCTCGCCTCCCTTATTGCCTTGCTGCTCCGTGGGCATGTTGTCGGCCGTCTGCCCTTCGGGGTTCTCCTGTACCGGGAACCGCAGACGACGAAGCTGCGTCAACGAGAGGGTCCACGTGTGGAGGGCGTACCCCATCGTGATCCCACCCGGCTTGACGGCACCGGGCCGTATCCTGACGTCGTCGCTGCGGAAGAGGCCGTGGCTCTCAATGCGTCCGGCGTCAGAGTTGAGCTCGTAGCGAAGTTCGAGAGGTGTCGCTTCAAGGATGTCCGGAAGTCTACCGAGATTCTGCCTGCGGATCTCCTGCTGCTCGAACCGCGGCATGTCGGGCGTCACGTTACCGTGGTTGATATCGGAAGGCTTGCCCTCGCCGAACGGCATCGGATCCCCGCTCTTCAGAGCCGCCTGGGACTTGTCCAGCGTCCAGTCGTGCTCGCGATCTTTCAGTCGATAGACGGTTGCCGACTGAGCACGAATTCCCAGGGGGTCAATTCGGGAAGCCGTCCGCACGCCGGGCGTGATCTCGACGCCAATGATCTCGGAAACGACGGCGCGCGGGATCTTGGCCGAGTCCAACCCCTCGCCCGCGGTGGAATCCCAGGTACCAAAGATGAGGGCGGTCGGGCAGTGCTTGTAGAGTGCCGTTGCACTGTGTAGGCGAGCGGCGACAATCTCCCCGCCGACGGTGGACTCACGGAACCGCTTCCTCTGCTTCTGCCCGTTCGTCTCTTCCTCGATCTCGCTGTCACGGATGATCGCGTCGTGGATACGGTGAGGAGCCGTAAGGGACGTTACCCAGCCGTGCTTCCCGACATAGAGCCCGAGTAGCGGCAGGTTGCAGGATACGGGCTTGCCGTCGTCCGGGTTTAGCTCGCGCCAGTTCGGCAGGAACGCATCCAGCAGCTCTTCTTCCATGCGGTTAGCCTGCGACTGGACGCTGTCCAGGAGCGCGCACCGCACGACCTTGCCGTCGATCTTGCGATCCTCGACCGCGTAGACCCCGCCGGCATAGGTCGGTGGGAAGACCTTGTCGCCGTCCCCGCCCGCGCCGTGGAGCTTCACCCGGAGGCGGAACGCGGCGGCGGCACGTACCGCCTTTCGAAGATTTTCCAGCGTGAGTTGTTTGGGTTCCTCAGGCATCGTCGATCTCCTGGTCAGGTGACGGGCTGGAATTCAGGCCTCGTCGTTGGCATCGCGAAGTCACGGTTGAGCGCGCGCGACACGGGCGTACGCTAACGTGCCCCAATGATCCCGCTCCTCGCGCGACTCCGGTTGCTCTGGAACTCGCCGCCGTTGAGCTTCACGGCAGGGATCCTTGTTCCGTAGCGGTCGAGCCGCTCGCCGTGGACGTCGCGTTTTAGGCTCTTGAGATCCGTTCGGGTTCAGCCGGACGGCTCCTGCGGAAGAGGTTGTACCACACGAGTGACAGGGCAGGTCACTCATTCGGCAGGTCGCCCTTGTCCGAAGGACTCGCTGCAACGGGCCGCACGGCGCCCAACCGTCTGGACGGGTGGCGTAGCTGGGGGCCCGGCCGCTTTCCCAGTCGTGGGTGAGCCTCGGTACCAACGCGCGTCCGCGATGTTTCCGGCACCACGCCTCCGGCTTCTTTGTCTACGCGGAACGGGTGCTCCATGCCACAAGTTCTCCTGTGACGGCCGACGCGTTCGCGCGGGGCACGGGACAGGTGGACTGCCAGTCGTGGCCGACACTTGTCAGCATCTCTCCGCCCTGGTCAGCACCTCGTGAAGGGTTGAGGAGGGGGAACGCGAGGGGAACGCTCGTTCGGCGGAGTGTTCCCCCTCGCTGAGCGTCACGTACCGTGGCCGGGCTGCAGATGTATCGAATGTTCTCGGAGACAGAAGCATCTGTAACCGTCGCTGGCAGCGCGACTTGCAGGACACGCCGACGGGCGGCGGTTTATGCCGCCCGCATTCCCGGCCAGCGTCTGCGACAGGCGCCACAAGGCAGCGGGGGCGTGAGCGACCCCCCTCCCAAACTGCGGCAGGTGCCCGCCTCCTGACCCCGGAGGGTCGCTCACGC
>JBQTIE010000132.1:0-17979 GCA_052389315.1 Acidobacteriota bacterium | reverse complement strand
GACGGCGGCAAACCCGAGAATCGACGGCACGAAGGTCAGGCCAATGCCTGACGCCTGGGCGAGGAATTCGTTCCACCAATCGAGATTCACTCCCGTCAGGGCGGTATCTGCCGCGAGGCTTCCCGCCAGATGGCCCGCGAGCTGGTCGCGCAGCGCCCATGCCATGGGCAAGGCCAACAACAGCGTCACGGCCCACAACCCACTGACCACGCTCGGCGCGCCGAGCGTGCGCCGGCACCCGTCGGTGAATGCGGCGCGTACCGTCATGCGCGGGCTTGCGTCACGGCCCGTCACAGGAAGAACGCCGTCGTCATCATGAGGTCCTGCAGCCAGACCATCCAGGTGAGCGCCCACTTGTCGGCGGCCTGCCCTCCGAGAGGCTTCAGCGTCCGGCTGTTGTTCGTGTAGTTCAGGTCCAGCAGCAGCACGCGCTCGGGATCGACCTGCACGCTGACCGCCCTTGCCGCATGCAGATAGGTGAACAGGCGCCAGCGGTCGCGCCCCTCCCATCGATCCCGGATGGTGTGGCCATCTTCAAACGTCGTCAGGACGTCGACCGGGAAGAGGGCTTCGCCGAATCGACGGACCGCGACGATCGTCCGGTAACCGTCACCCGGCGAATTCGACGTCCCGCCGGCCGGGCCGAGGGTTCTGTCTGCCACGCTCTCGAACCGCTCGACGCCATAGTCGAACACATGGGAGCTGCGGTACGCCTGATCGAAGAACCATGTCAGATCCTGTCCGCTCACCTCGTTGGCGACCTCGAAGAAATCCTCCGGTCTCGGGTGACGGAACTTCCAGCGCTCGAAGAACGTGGACAGGATCCGTCGAAGCGTCTCCCACCCGAGGTGCCGTTCGAGCGTGTGCAGCCAGAGCGCTGTCTTGAAGTACGTGATCTCGGCGTGGGTGCCTGGCCAGTATCGAAACGTCGGCGTGGACGGGTCGTCCCGGTCAGCGGCCCGTCGATAGAAGTTGAGGCCGTTGCCGTCGGTGGCACGAGAGAGGCTCACGTCCTGGAGCTGCCACGGGATGAACCCGCCGAAGAAGCGCAGCACGAGATGGTTGGGCTGGAACGCCAGCGACTGGACGCGCTCCTCGGAGAACGTGTTGAGGCCTTCGTCGAGCCACGCATGCTCGAACTCGTTGTTGGCGACGAGCCCGTACCAGAACTGATGACCGGCCTCGTGCACCGTCACGGCTTCTGGTGAGTTCGACCGACGCGGCGACAGCCATCGCATCCCGGCGGTGAACAGGGTCGGATACTCCATGCCGCCCGCGCCGCTCTGGAAGGCCGGATCCACGATCGTCAGCTGCGAGTACGGATACGGGCCGTACCATTCTCCGTAGTACCGGAGCGCCGCAGCGGTGGCGGCGAAGTGACGGTCTTCGTGCCCGCGATGCTCCGGCTGCATGAGCAGCCGCATGTCGACCGAGGGCAGCCCGGGATGTTCGAAGCGCTGTCGGTGTTCCACGTAGTCCGGGCTCGCCGTCCACGCGAAATCGTGGACGTCGTCCTGCACGTAGCGGTGGGTCGTGGTGAGGTCGCTATTGTCGGTGCGCGAGAGCTCGACGCCGGTGGCCCCCACGACCCAGTCGCGCGGCACGGTCAGCCGCACGTCGTAGCGACCGAAGTCGGCAAAGAACTCGGTGTTCGCGTGGAATTGGCGCCCCGCCCACGTCGCGCCTTCGAAGACGGCGATCTTGGGAAACCAGTGGGCGACGAAGTAGAAGGTGCCGACAACGCCCGTGCGCGAGAACGTCCGTGGCACCCTGGCCGTCCAGCCGACGTGGAGCGTGACCTCGCCGCCAGGCGCGAGGGCGGCAGGCAAGGCGACTTCCGCCAGCGTGCGATCGTCCGGATTGCCGTCGTCTGGCTGGATGAAGGTGAGGGACGGCAGCAGATCGGTTCGTGTGCCGGCCATCGGATCGACCGACACCAGTGAGGTGAGGTCGATGGAGGACCAGTCCTCCGGGGCAGGCTGCTCGGGGACCTCGCCGGCCAACGACGCTTCTCGCATCCAGCTCGAGGCGCTGTTGCGCCACGCGTTCCAGTAGAGGTGCATGCGCAGGGAGGTCAGGGGTGCGAGCCCGGGATGGCGCCAGCGGATCGTCCCGGTGCCGGTGAGCGTGCGCGACGGGTGATCGAGCTTGACGTCGATGTCGTAGTTGGCGTTGCGCGGGGAGAGGGCATCCCCCGGCGGCGAATCGGCCTGACGGGACGCGTCAGGCGCTGAAGGGGCGATCTGGGTGCGGGCGAGAGCACCGTCGTCTTTGACGCGCTGCCCGACCGCGACTGACGCGACCGCGACGACGACGATGAACGACGCACCGGCTATCTTCAGAAGCACGGCGCCACGTCTCCCCCCTTTACGACGATCGCTTCGATGGACCAGGCGCGTAGGTGCGTGCGCCGCCGAGCAGACATCCATCTCATTTGCGGGTCTGTCCGCAGACGCATCCGATGCCCTGCGCACCTGGCCTGTGATGTTACCGGTATAATCGCTCTCTTGTACACCCTCATCGAGGAGTTTCATGGCACTGAAGGTCATGTTCTACGGACTGGGCCCGATCGGGGCGGCAGTGGCTCGCCAAGTCGCCGCCCGGAAGGGTCTCAAAATCGCAGGTGGGATTGACGTTGATCCGGCAAAGGTCGGACAGGATCTGGGCGAGGTGATCAGGCTGGGACGGAAGCTCAGAATGCGCGTGACGAGCGACGCGCAGACTGCGCTGAGGAAGGCCAAACCAGACGTCGTCGTCTTGTGCACCAGTTCGTCGCTGAAGAAGGTGATGCCGCAGATCGAACAGGTCCTGAAGGCACGGATCCCCATCGTCAGCACAACCGAGGAGCTCTCGTATCCGGTCGGAGCCAACCGCGCCCTTGCAAAGAGGATCGACCAGCTGGCCAGGAAGGCCAAGGTGGCCGTGCTGGGCACCGGCGTCAATCCCGGGTTCGTCATGGACGCGCTCCCGATTGCGCTCACCGGTGTCTGCGAGCGCGTGGACAGCGTGCGCGTCGATCGCGTACAGGACGCCCGAGTGCGCAGGTTGCCGTTCCAGCAGAAGATCGGTTCCGGTCTGACGAAAGCGCAGTTCCAGAAACAGGTCGACGATGGCCAGGTCAGGCATGTCGGACTCGCCGAATCGGTCACGATGATCGCCGATGCGCTCGGCTGGAAGCTGGACAAGGTGACCGACGAGATTCAGCCGAAGATGGCCGAGCAGGTGGTCGAAAGCGAGTGGCTGGCCGTCGCTCCCGGCTACGTGTGCGGGATTGTCCAGAACGGGATTGGATGGAAGAACAAGCAGCCCGTCATCACCTTGCACATGGAAGCGTATCTGGGAGCGCCCGAAAGCTTCGATTCCGTGATCATCGAAGGCGAACCACGAATCCTGCAGAAGATCAGCGGCGGCGTCCACGGCGATGTGGCGACGGCGTCGATCACCGTGAATTCCATTCCCAAGGTGGTTGCCGCCGCCCCGGGCCTCCGCACGATGCGCGACATGGCGCTGCCCTCGTGGTACGGCGGTCGCTAGCTAGTCCGCTTCCAGGTGACTGGCTCGCGGTGCCGGCGCGGCACTGACCCCCACGCATGCACGCCGTGGCACAGCCGTTTGACAAACGGCGGCCGGCCAACTACGCTGTCTGCCTCGATGCTCCCGACCGCCCACACCCGTCCGGTGGCTGACGGCGCCTGCGCCCTGGCGGTCGAGTTCCGTTTTGCGTTCCTCTTTAGCTCCTTTACCGGGAGGTACCTAGCGGGCTGAGCGCATCGAGTCGTGTTCAGGTGTTTCGAAGGCCCGCTCCCAACGAGGGATGCGGGCTTTTTGCTTTTTGGGCGCGCCATCGGGACGGGCGAGGGTTGGGCAGCCCAAGGCGACCGCGGCGGAGCGGGAAGGCGGGGAAGGACCAGATGATGGGCACTCCATTGATGGATTCGTTGAGGACCGAAGCCGACGTGTACGACGCCGCTTACCAGGGGGCGCCTGGCGCCTACAGTGAAGCCGCCGCCCACGCGCTGTTGGCGTCGCCGCGCACGTGGCCGCGAACCACGCTCGAGGACGTGTTTGTGGCCGTGCGCGACCGACGGGCTCGTCACGGGGTCGTGCCCGTCGAGAATACGTTGGCGGGCACGGTGCCAAACGCCTACGAACTGCTGTTGGCGCACGAGGTCCGGGTCGTCGCCGAGACCGAGATTCACATCGACCACGTGCTGATTGCGCCCCCCGGCTGCCGTCGCGACGATGTGCGCCGCGTGCTGTCGCATCCGGTGGCCCTCGCCCAGTGCACCACGTTCTTTCGCGAGCGTCCGATGCTCCAGCCGGTCCCGGTGTTCGACACGGCCGGCGCGGTCGAGATGGTGATGCACGAACGCGACGGACAGACGGCAGCCATTGCCGGCCGCCGCGCCGCGACCCTCTACGGCGCCGAGATCCTGGCGGAGCACCTGCAGGATCACGAGGAGAACTGGACGCGGTTCCTCCTGATTGCCAACGCGTCGCCGTCCGGTGACCTGCCGCGCTTGGGCGGTGCGGGGACGGCGATGGGCTCGCGGATTCGAGAGGCGAAGCCGGTGCGCAGCGCGAAGCTGCTCGTGGCGTTCGACCTGCCACACGAGCCGGGCTCGCTCGCGCGAGCGCTGACGGCGCTGGCCGACGGCCGCGTGAACCTGACCAAGATCGAGAGCCGGCCCATCATCGGCAAACCGTTCGAGTATCGCTTCATCGCCGAGTTGAGCCTCGAATCGACCGAGGCCTCATACCCCGAGATCGTCGATCGCTTGCAGGGTGCCACGCTGTGGCTGCGTGTGCTCGGCTCGTGCGAGAGGAGACCGTCATGATGCGCCAGTCCATGGAACCACCGCGCTCGTGGTGCGACGCGCCCGAGGATCCGGCAACGATCCTTGCCGATTGTCGCCAGCGCATCGACCGCATCGACGCCGTCGTCGTCGCATTGCTGCGTGAACGCGTGCTGACGGCCGTCGAGGCGGCGCGCGCCAAGACGGCGCTCGGCGAGCCGCTCAAGGCTCCCGCGCGCGAGACCGCCGTGCTCGAGCGGCTGGCGCTGCTTGCCGCAGACCCCCTCGACGGCCACGCCGTCGCCCGCATCTTTCGCGCCATCATCGACGAGACGCTGGCGGCCGAAGAACTGCTGCAGTCCACGGCTGCGACCGGCGCGTCGGAAGCCAGACGACGGGCGGGCTGACGAGCCGCGGGGCGCCCGTCGGCGTCCTTGGTGCTGGGTTTCATGATTACGGTGACGCACCGAGGGCGGCGAGGCGCCCGGCCGGCAAGACGCGACGACCGAGAAGACCTGGAGTGTGTGAAGGAGGAGCAACGCCGCGAGGCGGGATGCATGGCCGGCCGAATGCCACCGTAATAATGAAACACAGTCCTGGGCCGCCTGCGGTATCGTGGGCCTCGTGGAGGCCACGAAGGGCCGGTCGGACACCGCCCCCCAACGTCTGATTGTCGGGATCACCGGCGCCAGCGGCAGCATTTTCGCGGTGCGTCTGCTCGAACGTCTCCAGGCCAGCGGCGTCGACACCCATCTGGTCGTCAGCCAATGGGGCGCACGGACGCTCGCCCACGAGACGTCGTTCACGCTACAGCAGGTTCAGGCGCTGGCGACCCAGCACTACGCCATCGGCGACGTGGGGTCGGCCCTCGCCAGCGGCTCGTTCGTGACGATGGGGATGGTCATCGTGCCCTGCAGCATGCGCACCTTGGGTGCCATCGCGCACGGCACCGGCGACAACCTGATTCACCGCGCAGCCGACGTCGTGTTGAAGGAGCGCCGGCGGCTCGTGCTGGCCGCGCGCGAGGCGCCGCTCAGCGAAATCCACCTCGAGAACATGCTCAAGCTCGCTCGGATGGGCGTGTCCATCTGCCCACCGACGCCGGCCTTCTACAACCATCCGTCGACCATCGACGACGTGGTGGGATATACGGTCACCCGTCTGCTGGATCAGTGCGGCATCCACTTGCCGTCAGACGACCGCTGGGGCGGCCAGATGCAAGCCGAGGGCCGGCGGCCTCGAGGGTTGCCAGGTGCTCGAGCGGCCAAGCGGCGCTAGCGCTCGCGAGGCGAAGCCATCCCGCCATGCTCGACGGTCTCAGGCAGCCTCCCAAGAAACTACCCCGTTAGGCGGGACAGTTTCTGACGCGATGTGTCCCGGGCCCGCCCGGGTGCGCCGCTCGCTAGAACCTCACGGCGTAGCCGAGGCTCATCTTCAAGCTCGGCACGTTGCCGCCGCCGATGCGGAACTCGCCAAACACGCCCCGATCGTGCGCGAAGCCCAGGATGTAGCTGCCCCCGGCACTCGTATCGGTGCCGTCGGCGCCGGCGAACTTCGTGATGACGATCACCGGACCACCGCCCTGCACGAGGTGCCAACCCGAGGTGCCGAGCGGAAAGCGCGCGATGAAGTCGATGTTGATGGTCGCCAGCCGCAGGGCGCTGCCGAAGCCGCCGTCGATGCCGGGACGCAGGTGGAAGCGGTCGGCAATCGACCGCGACTGCCAGAACACGCCGGCCACGGCCTGCTCCGGGTCAATCGACGCGCCCCCGTGAAACCCGATCCATGACGACTGGGCTCTCAACGCCGGAGGCTGCGCGTGGGCGACCGACGAGAGCCCGCAGCAAACGGCGACGGCCATCGTCGTGCTGACAAGGAGGGATTGTCCTGGGAAGTGGACCATTCGGTGAACTCCGACAGCCACTTTACAAGATGCATTCCAGGTGATGGCGCCAGGGTTCGGGAGGCGGGGTCGCGTCTAGCCAGCTCCGAAGGCCAAAGTCGATCCGAATGAGACAAGTTTTCGCGAATGGCCGTAGGAGATGGCCGGCCCCGCGGAGCGGGGCCAAGACGACAACCCTTCGCTGGTGGGCTGGCGAGGCTCGTGCGACGAGGTGAGCCCGCGGGTGGAAGCCCGTGGGACATAATCAGCGTGACGGACACTAGAGCCCCGTGACCGGCGCGCCCTCCACCTGCCATGATGCGCACGCTCCTTCTCAAGATTTCGGACAACCGCTGGATGCGCGAGCACGGCGTGCGCGCGCCGTTTGTCCGGCGGGCGGTGTCCCGCTTCATGCCGGGCGAGACTTTTGACGACATGCTCGCCGCCGCCCAGGGGCTGGCTCCGCAAGGCATTCGCACGATCTTCACCTGTCTGGGTGAAAACGTCATGGATCTGAGCGAAGCCACGGCGGTGGCCGACCATTACGTGGAGTGCATTGATCGGGTCCGGCAGACCGGCCTGGCCTGCGAGCCGTCGGTCAAGCCGACTCAGCTCGGGCTGGACATCGACCGCGAGCACGCGGCGCGCACGCTGCGGGCCATCGCCGCCAGGGCTCAGGCCGCCGGCAGCTACCTGTGGATCGACATGGAGCAGTCGCCCTACGTGGACGTCACGCTCGAACTGACCGAGGAGCTCCGCCGTGAGTTTCCGTCGGTTGGTGTGTGCCTGCAGGCCTATCTGCGCCGCACACGCGACGACCTGTCCCGGATGCTGCGCATCGGGGCGGGCGTGCGTCTCGTCAAAGGCGCGTACAACGAACCGCCCGCCGTGGCCCTGGCCTCGAGAGCGGAGGTGGACGCCAATTACGTGGCCCTGGCGCGCACCATGATCGATCACCGCGCGTCGGGGGCCACATCACGCGTCGTCTTCGGCACGCACGACACGCGCATCATCGCCGCCGCCGCGTCCCACGCGCGAGCTGTCGCGGTTGTTCCCGGTCAGTACGAGTTCCACATGCTCTACGGTATTCAACGCGAGGGCCAGAAGCGGCTCGTCGCGGCGAACGAAGACGTCCGGGTCCTGGTGGCCTACGGCACCTATTGGTTTCCGTGGTACATGCGCCGGCTGGCCGAACGGCCCGCCAACGTCTGGTTCGTGGCCAGGAGCCTCTTCAGCTGATCCTTCGCGGTTCGAACCGCGGTCAGCCGCGGACCTTGGCCAGCTTGCGTTCGCGCTCGTCTTGCAGCCGCTGCAGGTCGCGGCGCAGCTCTTCGGCGAGCTTCAGGCGTTCCTCGGGGTCGTAGGTCGCCGCCAACCGCGACTTGTGGAGGATTTCAGCCTCGGCCACGCGGGCGGTGTAGACGCGCCGGATTTCGGCAATCTCGGCTTTCTGCTCCTCGGTCACGGCGCGCGCTTCGACGCCGTCGTCCTCGTCCTTGCGTCGCAGGCGCTCCATCGCGAGTTCGTAGGCGCTCTTCGGGGCGTCATCGGGCATACTCGATCATTGTGGATCTGAGAGAGGAACAAGTCTACGCACGCATCGGCGAGGCCGGATTCGCCCGGCTCGTTCGTGCTTTCTACGGGCAGGTGCCGGAGGACGACATCCTGGGCACGATGTATTCAGCCGAGGAGCTCGAAGCGGCGGAACGCAGGCTGCGCGACTTCCTGATCGGCCGGTTCGGGGGCCCGCCGCGGTACATCGAGCGGCGCGGGCACCCACGCCTGCGGATGCGCCATGCGCGCTTCGCCATCGATCAGTTCGCGCGGGATCGCTGGGTCCAGCTGATGGACAGGGCGCTCGAGCACGCCGCGCTCGATGCGGACGCCGCGGCGGTTTTGAAGTCGTTTCTGCACGAGACGGCGACATTCCTGATCAACCGCGTGCCGGCGCCGACGACCTCGCCGCCTGAGCCAGTGGCAGGAGGTCGTCCCCGTGCTGGCGACGAAGATGAAGTAGGATCCTGAGCGATGACCAGCGAAGCTTCGCCTGAGCCCGCCGAGCCTGTTGGGCGGTGAGGCTCCGCCTCCCAAGCCATCCCTGGTCACGCCACGCTGATGTCGCGGCGCCAGATCGCGTTGTTCTCCCAGTTGGTCTTCTTCAGGTTCAAGTCCGGCGGCTGCGTGCGTCCCAGCGCATCGGTCGCTTTCGACGCCACGCTGTGTTTGCCTGCCGGCGCCGAGGGCAGCTCGGCTCTGAACCAGGTCCACGCGTAGGGGTTCGGCGGGGGGTCGAGCTTGGCGGCCACCCAGGCCCCGTCGTTGAGCTGCACTTCCACGGTCTTCAGGGGCGTGCCGTCGGTGATGGCAACGCCGAACACCGTGAGGCCGCCTCCCGCCCGCTTGGTCACACGGGCAATCATCGACTTGGTCCGGATCCTGGTGACCGAGGTTTCGACCCATTCAGTCTTGTCGCCGTGCTGTCGCCCCATGATGGTGACGTAGTCGCGCGCCTGAAAGCGGCCCATGAAGCGTTCGTTCGAGACCTCGAGACTGGTCAGCCACTTCACGTTCTGCACGCCGTACCAGCCCGGGATGACCACACGCATTGGAAAGCCGTGGTCCGGCGTCAGCGGCTGGCCGTTCATCTCCCAGGCGAGGATCGCCTGCGACCTGGCGAGGTCGGCCAGCGTGATCGACCGTGCGAACTGTTGCCGGTACTTGTCGTTGCGGATGGTCTCCTCTCCCTCGTCGCCGCCCCATAAAATCAGTTCCAGCGCGTCTGAAGTCGGCTTGGCCTCCTCGATCAGTGGGCCGAGCGCCGTGCCCGTCCAGCGAGCGTTCCCGACCATCCGGTTCATGATGGCCGCGCCGCGGTTGCCCCCGCACTCGAACGCGCACGTCCGCTCGGCGCGCGCGCGCTTCTTCAGTTCGTCCAGCGTGTAGCTGCGGGGGTTGGCCACGCGTCCGCGGATCTCGAGCTTCCACGTCGCCGCGTCGATCTTCGGCACACCGTAGTGGGCGACGACGAAGAAGTTGTCCTCCGGCGTCAGGTAGGAAGTCAGCTGGCGAAAGTCCAGCCCCGACACGCGGCCGGTCGTCGCGTTCTTGGTGACGAACTCGGCGGGGACATCGGTGAAGGGGACCACGTCTTCCTGCCCCTGCAGCCACTCGACGGGCAGGCCGAACGCCGGCAAGTCCACCAGGGCAAGTCCGAATCCAGCCAGTCCGGCGCGATGAAGGAGCGTGCGACGCGTAAGCATGTGGCCTCCTGCCGGCGATCATACTTCGTGTGCGTCCAGCGTGTCAGGCGGTTCACGATGCGTGCGGCAGGCGGGACACCGCGACGGTGAGGCTCTCGCGCGCTCGACCACCTGGCTCGTTGAGCACCAGCCTTCCAGGTATAGTTAAAGGGTTTATCTTCGTTCTTCGAGAGGCTGCCTTCATGTCGCAGGTCATCCCGCTCACGGCTGCCCCCCGAGGTTTCGGACGGACGTCGCGCCGTGACACCTGGTGGACGACGCCGCTGGCCGTTTTCCTCGGCTTCAGTGCCTTTGTCGTTTACGCGACGTGGGCGGCGTTCCAGAACGCTCACTACACGTTCGGTCCCTACCTGTCGCCATTCTATGCACCTGAGCTGTGGGGCGCCTCGCCGCACGCCTGGTTCGGGCCCAAGCCAGAGTGGTGGCCGGCGGTCGTCCCCTTCTCACCAGCGCTGCTGATCCTGCCCTTCCCGGGCCTCTTTCGCTTCACCTGCTATTACTATCGCGGCGCGTACTACAAGGCGTTCTGGGCCGATCCGCCGAACTGCGCCGTCGGGGAGCCGAGAACGGGCTATCTCGGTGAGAACGCGTTCCCGCTGATTCTGCAGAACATCCACCGGTACTTCTTCTACGCCGCGCTGATCATCCTGCTCCTCCTGTCCTATGACGTGTGGCTGGCGCTCTGGTTCGAGAATCGGGCCACGGGACAGCGGGAGTTCGGCGTGGGCCTGGGGACACTCGTGCTGCTGGTCAACGTCATCCTGCTCAGCAGTTACACGCTCGGGTGCCACTCGGGGCGTCATCTCTTCGGCGGCCATCTCGACGAGGTGTCGAAGTCACCGGTACGAGCCGCCTGCTACGGCTGTGTGAGCCAACTGAACACCCGGCACATGCTCTTTGCGTGGCTGAGCCTCTTCTCGGTGGGCTTTGCGGACGTCTACGTCCGGTTGTGCTCGATGGGGATCTGGTCCGACTGGAGGATCCTTTGATGGGCGCGCAGGCCGCCTATACGTATGACGTGCTGGTGATTGGCGCGGGTGGCGCGGGCCTTCGAGCCGCGATCGAGGCCGCCAACGCCGGCGTCACCGTCGGCCTCATCTGCAAGTCACTGCTTGGCAAGGCCCACACCGTGATGGCCGAGGGCGGCATGGCCGCCGCCCTGGCGCACAACGATGACCGCGACAACTGGAAAGTCCATTTCGCCGATACGATGCGCGGCGGCCAGTATGTCAACAACTGGCGCATGGCGGAGCTTCACGCGAAGGAGGCGCCAGACCGCGTGCGCGAGCTCGAGGCCTGGGGGGCCGTCTTCGACCGCACGCCCGACGGCCGGATCAATCAGCGGAACTTCGGCGGGCACCGCTACCCGCGGCTCGCGCACGTGGGCGACCGCACGGGCCTCGAGCTGATTCGCACCCTGCAGGATCACACGGTGCACCTCGGCGTGACCGTCCACATGGAGCACACCGTGATCACGCTGCTCCTGGACGGAGGTCGCGCGTCGGGGGCGCTCGCCTACGATCGCGAACGTGGACGCTTTCACGTGTTCGCGGCCAAGGCGGTGATTCTCGCCACCGGCGGCGTCGGCCGCGCGTACAAGATCACGAGCAACAGCTGGGAAGGCACGGGCGATGGCCACGCGCTCGCGTATCGCGCCGGTGCCGAGCTGATCGACATGGAGTTCATCCAGTTCCATCCGACAGGGATGGTCTGGCCCCCGAGCGTCAAGGGGATCCTCGTGACCGAAGGCGTGCGTGGCGAGGGCGGCATCCTCAAGAACAACCAGGGCCGCCGCTTCATGTTCGACGACATCCCCGACAACTACAGGCCGCAGACGGCGGCGGATGCCGAAGAGGGCTGGCGCTACACCCAGGGCGACAAGGGTGCCCGCCGTCCGCCCGAGCTCCTGACGAGAGACCACGTCGCTCGGTGCATCGTCCGGGAAGTGCGGGAGGGGCGGGGTTCCCCGCACGGCGGCGTGTTTCTCGACATCGCCTGGCTCAAGGAAAAACTGCCGAATGCCGCCGACCATATCAAGCGCAAGCTCCCGAGCATGTACCACCAGTTCAAGGAGCTGGCCGATCTCGACATCACGACCACGCCGATGGAAGTCGGTCCGACGACGCACTACATCATGGGTGGCGTGCGGGTGGACGCGGACTCGCAGATGTCCACGGTGCCGGGGCTCTTCGCAGCCGGGGAGTGCGCCTCCGGAATCAACGGCGCGAACCGCCTCGGCGGAAACTCCCTGTCGGACCTCATCGTGTTCGGCCAGCGAGCGGGGGCCTACGCCGCCGAGTTCGCCCGACAACACACGGCGGCCGCGGTGGATGACGCCGCCGTCGAGCGCGCGATGAAGGACGCGCTCGCGCCGTTCGAACGCGGGTCGAGCGGAGAGAACCCGTACAAGATCCAGGAGGAGCTGCAGGAGACCATGCAGAACCTCGTGGGCATTGTCCGGTCGCACGGGGAGATGCTGGAAGCCATGGCGCGCCTGGACGATTACAAGGCCCGCGCGTCGCGGGCAGGCGTCTCGGGCCATCGCGAATACCACGCGGGCTGGCACACGGCGCTGGACCTGGCCAACCTGCTCACGGCGGCGGAGGCGATCACGCGGTCGGCCATCGAGCGCAAGGAGAGCCGCGGCGGGCATTTCCGCGCGGACTATCCGGACAAGGTGGCGGAGTTCGGGACCGTCAACGTCTTGGTCAGGCAGGGTGCCAGTGGCATCGAGGTCTCGCGGGTGCCGATCCCCGAGATGCCGGCCGAGCTGAAGCAGGTGATTGAGGAGCAGAAGCACTAGCCATGAACGCAACCTTCAGGCTGTGGCGCAGCGACCCTGGCACATCCGGGGCGCTCGAGGACTACCGGACGACGGTGTCCGAGGGCATGGTCGTCCTCGACGCCGTGCATCAGATTCAGGCGGAGCAGGCGCCCGACCTGGCCGTCCGCTGGAACTGCAAGGCGGGAAAATGCGGATCGTGTTCGGCCGAGATCAACGGCCAGCCGCGCCTGATGTGCATGACAAGACTCAGCACGCTCGATCTCAGCCAGCCCGTGACCGTCGAGCCCATGAAGGCCTTCCCGTTGATCAAGGACCTGGTCACGGACGTCTCGTGGAACTTCCGCGTCAAAAAGACGATTCAGAAGTTCACGCCGCGCACGCCTGACGCCGCCGACGGCACGTGGCGGATGGCGCAGAAGGATATCGACCGCGTCCAGGAATACCGCAAGTGCATCGAGTGCTTTCTCTGCCAGGACGTATGCCATGTCCTGCGGGATCACGGCAAGCACGAGGAGTTCATCGGCCCGCGCTTCTTCACCTACGCGGCGGCGCTCGAGATGCACCCACTCGATACCGGCGATCGCCTCGAGGACCTCAAGGATCGCCACAGCATCGGCTACTGCAACATCACCAAATGCTGCACGGCGGTCTGCCCCGAGCACATCAAGATTACCGACAACGCGATCATCCCGCTGAAGGAGCGCGTCGTCGATCGCTTCTACGACCCGTTCACACGGCTGCTGAGGATGCTGGGGGGGAGGGGAGCGGAGTGATGAGTTGTGAGTGATGGGTTGTGCGTAGGTGTCATGTCCAGGCGCTCACGACGGCCAGCTCATCACTGACCACTCCACAACCGCCACTGAACGGCCGCGACAATGACCGTCAGCGCGTGGCCTCGCCGCACAGCACGCCGGAAACACGTCCCTGGACGACGACTCGCCGGCGTTGGTAGGCCAACGGCCCGGTATGGACGCTGGGTTCGTCGAGGCAAATCTCGACTGTCTCGCCGACCTGACGGGGCGCGCGCACCAGCGCCAACCGGCGCCCCATGTCGTTCGAGAAGTTCACGCTGATGTTTCCGCGGCCCGTCCGCGTGTAGTAGACGCGCACCATCAGCTCGTCGTCCCGGGCCTTCCGACCTGCGGCCAGGAACGTTTCGCAGTCCATGTCGGGATGGTTGAAGACGGCGACGATGTACCCACCGCCGTCCTCAGAGTCGGGGATGCGTGCGGCAAAGCCGCGAAAGGTCTCGACAGGCTGTCCCTCAGCGGTCACGCCGAGCGGGCTGCAGCCGGGCCCGCAGCCCGCCCACCAGATCGAGGCCGCCGCGATGGCGCCGATTCCGCAGGCGGCCGAGATCCATCCGTTCGCCGTCATTCGGTCGCTCCGGCCTTCTTGAGCGCGGCCACGAACTTTTCGCCGGTCGCCTTCGAGTAACCTGCCTCGGCGGCAAGCATCAGCGCCGTCTTGCCGTCCCGGTTCCTCTTCGTGACGTCAGCCTTGGCCGCGAGCAACGCGTCTACGGCGCGGTCGTCGCCTGTCGTCACGCCGGCCATCAGTGGCGTGTTGCCCTGAAAGTCCGGCGTATTGAGGTCGGCCCTGGCGGCGATGAGCTGTTCGAGGCACTCGAAATTGTGCGCGGCGACCGCCCACATCACCGCGCTGTTGTCGCTGCTGTCTTTGACATCGACGCTCGCTCCGGCCGCGATCAGGGCCTTGAGCACCTCCGGTCGATTCGATTGCGCGGCCATGAGCAGCGCCGTGCGCTGGAGGTTCTCGGTGGCCGTCAGATCGGTTTTCGGGATCAGGAAGAGCGCCACCTCCTCTTTGCCTTCCTGAGTGGCTTCCATCAGCGCGTTGAATCCCGTCCGAGCCTTCGCCTGGGGATTCGCGCCGGCCTCGACGAGCGCCTGGACGACGACGAGGTGGCCGGCTTCGGCGGCCACAACCAGTGCCGGCGACCCGTCGCCGGTCTGCGCGTTCGGCGACACGCCGGCGGCGAGCGCCGTCTTGACGGCGCCGGCGTCCCCGGCCCGCACGCTGTCGAGGAAGGCCACCACCTTCGGGTCGAGCGCGACGGCTTCGTCCGCGTCAGGTCGACCGCCAGCGCCGCAGCCGGCGGTCAGACCGATGCCGAGCAACACGAGAAGAAAAAGGCGTGATCGAGACATTGGCGTCCTCCGTGGCTTCACGAATCACGATCCTGATCGCACACTCGCGTCAGGGGTCCGAGCAGAGCCAGCAGTGCCTTCGCGCAGATTGGGGTTGGCCCGTCTGAGGAGACGATCCGGTGGAGCCTGCCGTCGGCGGCCAGGCGGATCACCGCCCCAGGGCTCAACCCCACAATCGTCTCGAGCTCGAGGTCCGTGATGGCCTCGACGGGCTCTCCGCAGTGCGTGCACCAGACCAGTTCGGACCGGCCATGGCGGCTCACGACCACGACACGCTCCGTATCCACGGTGATGGTCCAGCGGCGGTTGCCTGTCCCCATGCCTCTTTGTTACGCTGGCGTCGGTCCGAGATCCTTCGGGAAGTCTCAAGAAAGGCTGAAAGAACCCTGAATCTCGATTTCGGTCCCTTCAGGTTCTTGCCGGACGAGAAGCTTCTCCTCCGAGACGGTCGGCCTGTGCCGTTGCCCCCCAAGGCCATCGATACACTCGCCGCCCTTCTGGCGAAGCCCGGGCACGTCCTCCTCAAAGACGACCTGATGCGCCAGGTGTGGCCGGACACCTATGTCGAGGAGGGCAATCTGACGCAACAGATCTCCCTGCTGCGAAAAGCGTTCTCGGACGTCGGCCCGGAGGTGGTGGGCATTGAGACGCTTCCGCGACGTGGTTATCGCCTGGTCGGCACGGTGACGGCCGCGGCGACAGACGAGGTCCTGGTCGCCCGTGAGCGAAGCCGGACGACGGTCGTGGTCGAGGAGACAGGGCCACCCAGTTTCGCGGGACCGGCGAGGTCGGCGGCGGAACGTGCACGCCTCTCGAAGGGCTGGCTGGCGACCGTGACGTTGACGGCGGTGGTCGGCGTGGCGCTGGTTGCGGGCGCCTTCGCATGGCTCGCCGCGAGTCGGCCTGCGCTGCCCTTCGAGAGGCGCGACTGGGTCCTGCTCCTGGACTTCGAGAACACGACAGGCGATCCTCGCTTCAATCGGGCGTTGGCCTCTGCATTCAGCGTCGGGTTGGAGCAGTCCCGGCACTTCAACGTGTATTCGAGAACGCGAACGATTGCGGCGCTTCGGCGGATGGGCAAGTCCGCAGACGGCCCGCTGTCCGAGGAAGTCGGCGTGGAACTGGCCAGGCGCGATGGGGTGCGCGCGATCGTGGCGGCAAGCATTGCCCGCGCCGGCAGCCAGTTCGTGTTGACCGCGCGCCTGGTGGATCCACAACGGCTGCTGACGGTGGCGGCCTACTCGGCCAGGGCGGCGAATGAGGATCAGCTGCTCGATGCGTTGGATGTGCTGTCACGCAACGTCCGCCAGGGCCTGGGCGAGTCCCGGGCCTCGATCAGCCGGTCGTCGAGGCCGCTTCCTCAGGTGACGACGGGGTCGTTTGCGGCGCTGCAGGCGTATGTGGAGGGCGGTCGCGCGTGGAGCCGTGGGCGACTCAAGGAGGGCATCTCGAGCTTGGAGCGCGCGATTGCGCTCGACCCGGGGTTTGCGGTCGTGCACGCCGAGCTCGGGTCGGCGTACTCCAGCCACGTCGTGCGCGACCCCGCGAAGGCAGCCCGCCATTTCGAGACGGCGCTCGCCCTTGCCCACCGCGTAACCGACCGTGAGCGCATGCTCATCGAAGCCCGTCACCACGCGGCCCTGGAGCGTTGGCCGGACGTCGTCCACGGGTACGATCAGTACCTGAAGGTCTACCCGGACGATCCGGTGGCGCAGCTCAACCGGGGCCTTGCCCTCATGCGGATGAAGCGCCACGCCGAGGCGATTGCCGGGTTCGAGCAGGTCCTTCGCATCAATCCGTCCACCAGCGCCGCGCTCCTCAATATTGCCACCGCATCCATGGCGCTCGGTCACTATCGGCAAGCCGTCGGGGCGTACGAGCAGGCGTTCAAACTCGAGCCCTCTTGGTTGCAGGTGGCCAACATCAACCATGAGTTTGGCTTTGCCCTGGTCGGTGCAGGCGAGCTGGCCAAAGCGCGCGAGGGGTTCCACCAGGCCTTGACCCACCCGGAGACCGCGGCCACGGCATGGCGGTCGTTGGCGCTCGTGGACTTGTACGAAGGGAGATACCGGGACGCCGAGGCGAAGCTTTCAGAATCGGGGCGCCTGTCGGCGGGCCCCGAGGGTGTGCTGCGCCGCGCACGCAATCACCTCTTCATGGCCCTCGTTCGGGACGGCCAGGGTCGCTCTCGGGATGTCGTGTCAGAGCTCGATCGGGCCGTGGCGGCGCTCGCCGAGATTCCTCCGGACCCGCTGTTCACGCTGCGAACGGCGGCGGCGTACGCACGCGCCGGTGCCGTGGACAAGGCCGAGGAACTGGTCCGATCCGTCCATGCGTTGGTCGATCCCAAGAGCGCCGACGCGCACGGCGAGCTGCAGCGCGCGCTGGGGGAGATTGCTCTGGCTAAGGGCGCGTACGATGAAGCGATCAGCGCGTTCCGCGCCGCCGATCTCGCCAGCTCCACACCGATGACGCTCGAGGGGCTCGCCCATGCGCATCAAGTCGCCGGTCGTGCGGACGAGGCCTTCCGCGCCTACGAGCGGCTGGGTGCCTCGCATGACTGGCTCGGCTGGGAGCCGCAGCAGGCCTGGAGCGTCGCACAGGTGAGATTGGCCGAACTGTCAGCCCGCCGGGGCGACCGGGTTCGGGCGCTCACGCTGCTCGACGCCTTCCTTGCGCGCTGGCAGCACGCGGATGCCGACCTGCCCCTGATCGTCGAGGCCCGGCGTCTCAGTGGGTCGCTTCGGCGGTAGGTGGACCGCGCACGGGCGATCTTTGAGTGTTCTTTGAGCCTTCTTTGAGGCCTCTCGCAGGATGTCAGGGCCAGGTAACCCGTATCTGTTGACTAGGAGCCGCGACAACGCGCGGAGCCATGAACGACAGGAGGGGTTATGGCGACACCATCTCGACGGATCTCCCAGCCGGTCCTGCGGGCAATCGGACTTGCCGCGCTCGTGATCCTCCACTCCCCGCAACCGGGGGCGGCCCAAACGACCTCAGAGGTCTCGCTGGGCAACGTGACCAAGGAGACGAAGCTCTCGTTCACAGGCTCCTTCACCATCCTGAATCCGGCGCCGCAAATCAC
>JBQTIE010000131.1:0-22613 GCA_052389315.1 Acidobacteriota bacterium | reverse complement strand
GTTGTCCGAGCAGCACGCCCGTATATGGGGTCAGCTCGTGGGACTTGACGACGACCGCATTGCCGCACAACAGCGCCGGAAACACTTTCCAGGCGATGCCGGCGAGCGGGCTGTTGAAGGGCATGAGCCCCGCACAGACGCCGATCGGCTGGCGCAGCGTCTGGACGCCCCGATGATCGATCGGGCTCGTCATCGTCCGGCCGTAGAAGCGGCTGCCTTCGCCGGCCATGAATGCGGCGAGATCCGCCGACGATCCGGCTTCGGCAACGGCGTTCTTCCAGGGCTTCCCCGTTTCGAGCTGCACGATCTCGCCCAACTCCCGGGTGCGCGCGCGCAGCAGCTCGCCCGCACGCGCCAGCACTTCTCCGCGCCGCGGGGCGGGCAGCCGTCCCCACGGTTCGGCCGCACGAGCCGCCAGATCGACGGCATGGGCGACGTCCGAGGCGTCGCCCCGCTCGACCTGGGCCAGCACCCGATCGTCGATGGGACACCGTTTGTCGAAGCTGGCGCCTGAGCGCGACGGGCACTCGGTATCGCCGAGCCAGTGGAGCACGCGGTCGGGGTAGGTCACGAAGCGGAGACGGCCGGACGGACTCGGCCGAGAATCAGGCGCGCGATAGAGGGCCCGTCGAGGCCGTGGTGCGCCAGCACGTCGGCGTTGCTGCCGCAGGCGGGTATGTCGGTCAACCCAATCGGCGCGACCTCGGCGCGGACACCGATCCTGGCGAGCGCGGCGGCCACCATGACGCCCTGGCCGAACTCGAGATAGTGGTTGTCGAGGGTGACGATGAGCGGGAAGCGGGCCAGCTCGTCGCGGACCCAGGCCTCGTCCACGCGGTTGAGCCACGGCAGGTCGATCACAGCGGCCGAAATGCCCTGCTCGGCGAGCGTGTCGGCCGCACGCCAGGCGCTCGTGAGCAGGAGCGGACCGTAGCCGAGAATCGCCACGTCGGCACCGTCGCGCAGCACCACCCCGCGGCCCACGCGCAGCGCATGGCCGGGCGGCAGCGCGTAGGGCAGGTCGAGCGGGACGTTGACGAAACGCAGATATGTGCTGTCGCGATTCTCCTCGACGGCCCACCGAATCGCGAGCCGGGCCTCCCGCTCACAGCACGGCTCGAAGGCCACCAGGCCCGGGACCGATCCAATCGCCGAGATGTCGCGCACCGACTGGTGCGAGTGGCCAGGGCCGCCCGGCACCAGGCCGGCCAGCGTCGCCGTGTAGATGATCCTCCGGCGCTCGGTCGCGTTGTTGTAGATGTGCTCGTTGGCGCGCGTCGACAGGAAGCAGGCGAACGAGTGCACCACGGGCAGCAGGCCTTTGAGCGCGAGCCCACCGGCCGCCGACACCATGTGCTGCTCGGCGATGCCGCACTCGATGAAGCGCGCCGGCAGCTCCTCCTTGAACGCCTCGATGCCGCAATCGGTCAACAAGTCCGCGTCCAGCACGACGATGTCTTCGCGCTCGCGCGCCATCGCCAGCAGCTCGTCACCGTAGGCCAGTACGATCTTTTCAGGCTGCTTCGGCGTCACGCGTACGGGCAGGGGCGCGCGATCGAGCGAGACCGGGCTCTCGCCGAGCGTCCTGAGGCTGGCATTCACACGGTCCAACAACTCGCTGGTGGCTTTCAGATAATCGTCGAGCGACGGGGCGCCAGCGTGGAAATGGTAGGTCTGGTCGCCGCACGCGAGCCCCTCCATGAACGAGACGCCCTTGCCCTTGATCGTGTCGGCGATGAACACCTTGGGACGATCCGTCACACCCCGGAAATGCTCCAGCACGTCGTGCATCGCTGCCGGATCGTGCCCGTCCCCCCGCCGCACCTCCCAGCCGAACGCGCGGAACTTCTCCTCGATCGGTCCGAGATCGCTCACGGCCGCCACGAGAGAGTCCGACTGCAGCTTGTTGTGATCGACGAGGACGACGATTTCGGCCAGACGCTCGTTGGCGACCGGCTGAAGCGATTCCCAGATCTGTCCCTCCTGCAGCTCGCCGTCACCCGTCATCACGAAGATCCGGCCGCCGCGGCCGGTGTAGCGATTCGCGCGGGCCATCCCATAGGCCTTGGAGATGCCCATGCCGAGCGAGCCGGTGTTGGTCGCGATGAAGGGCGTGCCGACGTCCGGGTGCCCGGGCAGCCCGTCGAGTTGCCGGAGACGGTGAACCAGGCTGAAGTCGAGCTTCTCGAGGGCGATGAGCAGCGAATAGAGGGCCGGCGCATCGTGCCCCTTCGACGAGAAATACACATCCGACCCTGGCGCGCCGCTGTTGGGATTCTGCAACTCCTCCAGCCAGAGCCACGTGATGAGGTCGGTCGAACTGAAGCTGGACCCGATGTGCCCGGATCCGGCCCGCATGATCATGTACAGCGTGTTGATGCGGCACAGATCGGCCAGCACGCGCACGCGTTCGGCCGCCTCGACGGGCGCCCGCCTCACCGCCTGGAACGCGGCCAGCGGAACATGCCACAGCGCCCCGTCGTCGCCGAGCGATCGATGTGAATGATCTTTCTCGCCCATCAGCCGTCAATCCTCAGCCGCCAGCCGCCGGCTGGCAGGAACGCGAGCCGACGCACCTGAGCCACCTGAACGTTACCGCGCCGTCCAGCCACCATCCACGACCAGGCTGGCGCCCGTCATGTACGCTGAGGCGCGCGAGGCGAGGAACAGGACGGCGCCGTTGTAGTCGTCTGGTTGCGCCATCCGTCCCAGCGGCGTTCGCTGTTCGTAGGCGGTGACGAATTCCGGGGCATGGCCCGCTTCGCGGACGCCCCCGGGCACGAGGGTGTTCACCCGGATGCCGAGCGGCGCGCAGTACTCCGCCAGCCACCGCGTGAAGTTGAGCACTCCCGACTTGGCGACGCTGTAGCCCACGGGCTTGAAGTACGTGTCGCCGCCGCGGCGCCGGTACTCGTACACGGACTGATCCGGGGACACGACGCCGTAGGTGGACGACACGTTGATGATGCTGCCGGTGCGCCCAGGGTCCGGCGTGGCGAGACGGAAGGCGCGGATGAAGGCCTGCGAGGCGAAGAGCGTCCCCTTGAGGTGTGAGTCGAGCATCGCGTCCCACGCCGCTTCGGGATACTCCTCGAACGGACCGGTCTCCAGGGCGGCATCCACCGGTGAGGATCCCAGTCCGGCGTTGTTGACAAGGATGGTCGGCGTTCCGAGCTTGGCGGTCACGACGTCAACCGCCGAACCGACGGCCTGGCGATCGGTGACATCGGCGGCGAGCGCGAGGATCCCATCCCCGGAGAAGGCGTCGCCCAGGGCGTCCCCAGCCGTCGGCAGGTCGAGAACCGCGACTCTGGCTCCCGCGTGCGCCAGGGTTCGCGCGTATTCGCGCCCCAACCGTCCTGCCCCGCCGGTGACGATGGCGACCTGGCCTGTGAGGTCGAACAAGGCGCGAAACAGGTCCTCTCGGGTCTGGGCCCGACTGGTGGCGTCTGGCATGTCTGAGGAGGTCATCTCGGGTGCCGGCCGTCTCCGAAGGGGCTCCCGCCCTCTCAGTTACAGGCCCGACCGGCACGCCGCCCGGACGGGGCCGCCGCGAAGGGGGCAGATGGTGGGAGACAAACCGCCCGGACCTTCGTGGCGTTCAAAAATTGAACGCTATTATCCGAGGGAGAAACCGGCATTGTCAAGCCACCCCACCCGGCCACCCAGGTCATCCGCCCACCTGTGCGGCCAGCGCCTGGCCGACCGCGTCCACCACTCGCGTCTGCTCGTCGTCGGACAGCTGGAAATACAGCGGCAGCCGGACCAGCCGATCCGCCACATCCTCGGTCACCGGGTGCTGGCCACGCCGGCCGCCGTAACGCTCCCCCATCGCGGACAGATGCAGCGACTGATAGTGAAACACCAGCAGCACCTGCTGCGCCCGCATCGCATCGATGAGCGCCGTCCTCGCGGCCAGCGACGGCATGAGCAGGTAGAAGAGGTGCGAGGGATGATCGCACTCCGGAGGCACGATCGGCAGGCGCACGCCCGCGCCCGCCGCAGGCTCGGCCAGCCGGGACGCGTAGGCGGTCCAGAGCGCCGCTCGTCGTCGCTGAATCGTCGGCCAGGCCTCGAGTTGCGCGGCCAGGTACGCCGCCAGAAGGTCCGACGGCAGGTAGCTGGAGCCGAGGTCGACCCAGGTGTAGCGGTCGATCTCGCCGCGAAAGAAGCGGCTGCGATTGGTGCCCTTCTCGCGGATGATCTCCGCCCGTTCGAACAGGCGCTCGTCGTTGACGAGCAGCGCCCCTCCCTCACCGCACGTCACGTTCTTGGTCTCGTGAAAACTCAACGTGGCCAGGGCGCCGAGAGACCCGAGCGGCCGCCCTTTGTAGGCCCCGAACAGTCCGTGCGCGTTGTCCTCGATGACGGGCACCCCGTGACGGCCCGCGATCGCCAGCACGGTGTCCATCTCGCAGGCCACGCCCGCGTAATGCAACACCAGAATGGCTCGCGTGCGGGGGGTGATGGCGGCTTCGAGGAGTCCTTCGTCGAGGTTGAGCGTGTCGGGGCGGATGTCCACGAAGACGGGGCGAGCGCCTCGCAGCACGAAGGCGTTGATCGTCGAGACAAAGGTGAAGGGCGGACAGATCACCTCGTCGCCCGGCTGGATGTCCAGCAGCAGGGCCGCCATCTCCAGGGCATGGGTGCACGAGGTCGTCAGCAGCACCTTGCGGGCACCGGTGATCTCGGCCAGCCGCGCATGACACTGCCTGGTGAAGGGCCCGTCGCCGGAGATGCTCCCCTGCTCCACGGCTTGTCGCATGTAGTCCAGTTCGCGGCCGACGAGGGCGGGCCGGTTGAACCAGATCGGCGCGTTCATCGTCGGCGCTCCTTGACCATGGCGCGGGTCTCGCGGTCTACCTCGCGCCGCCGGATGGTCTCGCGCTTGTCGTGCAGTTGCTTGCCGCGCGCCAGGGCGATGGTGACCTTGACGAGGCCGTTCTTGAAGTATGCCCGTGTGGGCACGAGCGTGAGCCCCTTCTCGACGGTCCGGCCAATCAGCTTGCGAATCTGTTCTCGCCTCAGCAGCAGCTTGCGTCGTCGCCTGGGATCGTGATCGACGTACCCGCGGTGGCTATAGGGGTTGATGTGGACGTTGTACAGCCAGACCTCGCCCTGCTCCACGCGCGCGAAGCTGTCGCGCAGGTTGGCCCGTCCTTCGCGAATCCCCTTGACTTCGGTCCCCAGCAGGACGATGCCCGCCTCGAAGGTTTCGAGGATGTGATAGTCGAACAGGGCCTTGCGGTTCTCCGCGATGAGCGTCTCCTCGGCGCGGTCCGGACTCATCGCGAGGCCTCCACCAGCCGCGCGGCCAGGAGCACAGCCTGCACCATGCTGCCCGCGTCCGCGACGCCCTGGCCGGCGATGTCGAACGCCGTCCCGTGATCCACCGAGGTCCGGATGATCGGGAGGCCGAGCGTCACGTTCACCGCCATGCCGAAGGACAGGAGCTTGACGGGCACGAGGCCCTGATCGTGGTAGCACGCGATGACGGCGTCGAACTCACCCCGCGAGGCGCGCACGAAGATCGTGTCCGCCGGCCAGGGGCCGGTCACGTCGATGCCGCGTGCGCGGGCGGTCGCAATCGCCGGCGAGATAATCTCGCCTTCTTCCGACCCGAGGACGCCGCTCTCTCCTGCGTGTGGGTTCAGCCCGGCCACGCCGATGCGCGGTCGCTCCGCCCCGACCAGCGGGAGCCAGGCGGCTGTGAGCCCGATGGTGTCGACGAGCCGATCCGCGGTGAGCTGACGAGGCACCTCGGCCAGCGGGATGTGGACCGTCGCCAGCGTGACGGTGAGTGCCTTGGAGTAGAAGAGCATGGCCACCCGCGGCGCCCCGCAGAGGTGCGCGAGCAAATCGGTGTGGCCCTTCCATGGCAGCCCGGCCTCGGCAAAGGCCTGTTTGCTGATTGGGGCCGTCGCCAGGGCCTCGGCCTCTCCCGCACGAACCGCGGCCACCGCGCGGACGATGAGGTCGTAGGCGGCACGCCCGGCTTGCGCGGACACCTCGCCGGGCCGGACGGGCACGGAAGGCTCCGGCCGGAACACGAGTGGCTCGCAGACGGCCAGCACCTGCGGATCGGCAGCGGCCTTGGCCACGATCTCGGGGCCGATCCCGGCGGGGTCTCCCGTCGTGATCGCCACACGCGGACGCATGTCGATAGTGTATCTGGTCGGTCGCGCGGCCGAGCCGATCACGGCCGGCAGAGATCGATCACACGCACGAGGCCGAACCGCCGCTCGTCGCACCCGCGCGAGGCAATCAGTTTCTGGACCTCGGTGAACTCCTTGATTGACGGTCCGCGGATGGTGGGCGACACCACGAGGCGCCGGACGTCATAACGGGACAAGCGTTCGAGGAGCTCGGCCTGGAGGCGCTCGAAAGCCTCGGTGCCTGGTCGTGGCACGCTCAACCCTGGGTGCAGCCACAGGGCTGGGCTCACCGAGGGCCTGTTGGTCAGCGCGTACAACGGCGTGAGGTCGCTCAGCAGCACGAAGTTTCCGTCCGCCTCACGCAGGAACCTGACCAGGGCTTCGAACTGCTCGGGCGAGGCTTCGTCAATTTCCGTCCACCGCAGGAAGCTCAGCGCCTCGGGCAGGTGCGGGGCCGCGCGAATCGCGATTGCTTCGTTGTACTGCGTGTCCAGCACCGCACGAGTGGCGTTGACGTGGCGAGCAAAAGCCGCCGTCTCCACTACGGCGACGACGGCGATGACGGCCGCGATCAGGACGCCGGCGCGCGCACGCGCCAGGCGCGGGCTCCACCGTTCGACCGTCGTGCGGAGGATCATCGAGCTCACACCTGCCGCGAGCATCATCAACGCGAAGCTGTTCTCGACCTGGTTGATGGTGTAGGCGAGAAAGGCTCCGGTGATGAAAAACAGGCTGGCCAGCAGCCACCCGTACAGCCGCCAGCGCGGCACCGTTCGAAAGGAGACGGCCAGCACCGGCAGCGCCACGAGCGGCACGTACATGGTCCACTGCTGGGCGGTTGGCGCCAGTTGCCGGACCGTGCCGAACACCATGCGCACGGCCGCCAGGTCCCCGCGGCCCGTCGTCCGCTCGGCGCCGACGTCGAGGGGCATGACGATCAAGTAGGTCAGGGCCTGCGACCAGCTGAACCCTGTCACCAGCTGCAGCGCGATGGCCACCAGGGCCACCGTGACGGTGCCCGCCGCGATCGGCGGCAGCCACTGCGGGGCGCGTCGCGGATTGAGCACGACCCACCCCGCCACCGTGAGGGCGGCGAATGCGGTGGGAATCTGCTTGGAGAGGTAGGCCAACGTAAACAGGATCGGCACCAGGAACCACGAGGCACGCCCGGTCCACGGGGTCGGTGCAAGCGTGCCGGTCACGACGGCGGCCAGCATCAGCGTGACGAAGAAAAAGGCGTGCTGATCCATGAACGGCGTGCCGTTGGGCGGGTAGAAGAGGACGGCCGATGCCGCGGCGTACAGCGTGGCTTCGGCGCGTGTGGCGTCCACGTAGAGGAGCAGGAGGTAGACCAGCACGGCGAACAGGCCATTGACCACGGCGGCGTGCAAAACGAAGCCAAACCATGTCACGCCGAGCAGCTGGAAGAACGGCACCTGCATCACGGACGGCAGGATCGCGTTGGGCGCCGCGAAGTCCCTGAACGGCACCTGGCCTTGCATGAGGCGCCACGCACCATCGAACACGATGCCCTGGTCGAGGGGCATGAACCCGGCGCGGCCATAATACAAGTTGACGCCGGCGCCCAATGCGAATAGAACGGCGACCGGCACGAGCGACGACGTCCATCGTTGCGTGCGAACCGCAATCATGGCGCGATGATACCGGCGCATTCCGACCGACGCAAAGAAGACGGGGCCGTGACCCGGCACACGCTGGCCTCCCGCCTCGACGGCGGGACGGTGCTCGTGACGGGCGGCGCGGGATTCATTGGCGCCCACATCGCCATCGCCCTTCGAGCGGAGGCGCCGGGCGCCACGATCGTGTCGCTCGACAACCTGCGGCGGCCGGGGTCCTCGCTGAACGTGCCGCGCCTTCGCGATCACGGCGTCGAGTTCGTGCTCGGTGACGTGCGGAGCGCGCAGGACCTCGAGCTGGGAGGCCGCCAGATCGACTGGCTGATCGATTGCGCCGCCGAACCATCCATCCAGGCGGCACGCCGCCAGCCGGGCTACGCGACCGAAACCAACCTCGTCGGCTCGGTGAACTGTCTCGAGCGCGCGCGACGCGATCGCGCCCGTGTCGTGTTCCTGTCGACCAGCCGTGTCTATCCCATCGCCAGGTTGAATGCGATGGCCACCAGGGAAGACGAGACGCGATTCACGATCCTGCCCAATCAACACGAAGCCGGCGTGTCCGAGGCCGGCGTCAGCGAGCGGCTGTCGCTCGACGGGGTGCGCTCGATCTACGGCGCGACGAAGCTGGCGTCCGAGCTCCTCCTGATCGAGTACGGCGCCTCGTACGAGGTTCCCTTTGTCATCAATCGCCTCGGGATCGTCGCCGGCCCCGGCCAGATGGGCACGAGGGAGCAAGGGGTTTTCACCTATTGGCTCGCTCAGCACTATTTCGGCGGCCACCTGCGGTTTACGGGATGGGGCGGCACGGGCAAGCAGGTCCGCGACCTTTTGCACGTCGAGGACGTGTGGGCGCTCGTTCGCGCCGAAATCACGGAGTGGGATCGGGTGGAGGGGCAGACCTTCAACGTCGGAGGCGGACTGGCCGTCAGCCTCTCGCTGCGCGAGGCCACGGCAATCTGTGAAGGTCTCGTCGGCCGACGTCTCGACCCTCAGCCGCACGCGGCCACCGACCCCTTGGATGTGCGCGTGTATGTCACCGACCACCGCGCCGTGACCGCCGCGATCGGGTGGCGGCCAAGGCATGACGCCACGGTCATCTTCAACGATACGCTGGCGTGGATACGCCGCGACGAGTCCATCCTGGCGGGAGTGCTGGGTGCCCGCTGACATGTCGGGAGGTGCGCCGTGGTGGTCGTCGTAACGGGGTCGGCCGGCCTGATCGGGTCAGAGGCCGCGGCCCACTACGCCCGCAGGGGCTACGACGTGGCCGGCATCGACAACGACCTGCGCGCCACGTTCTTCGGCCCGGACGCCTCCACCGGTCCGGTCCGCGAGGCTCTCGAACGTGAACATCCGCGCTACAGGCACTTCGCCTGCGACATCCGCGACCGGGACGCGATGCGCCGCATCTTCGGGCAATTCGGGCGCGACATCGCGCTCGTGGTCCACGCCGCGGCACAGCCGTCGCACGACTGGGCGGCGCGGGATCCGGACACCGACTTTTCGGTCAACGCCAACGGCACGCTGAGCGTGCTCGAAGCGGTCCGCACGCACTGCCCCGACGCGCCCGTGGCCTTCACCTCGACCAACAAGGTGTACGGCGACACGCCGAACAGGCTGCCGCTGGTCGAACTCGAACGCCGCTGGGAGCTCGACCCCTCGCACCCGCTCCAGGAGGGGATCGACGAGTCGATGAGCCTCGACGACTCGACGCACTCGCTCTTCGGCGTGTCGAAGACGGCGGCCGATCTGCTGGTGCAGGAGTACGGGCGGTACTTCGGGCTCAAGACCGCCTGCTTTCGCGCCGGGTGCCTCACGGGCCCCGCGCACGCCGGCGCCGTCCTGCACGGATTCCTCGCCTACCTGCTCAAGTGCACCTGCATGGGCACGGCCTACACGGTGTTCGGCTACAAGGGCAAACAGGTGCGCGACAACCTGCACAGCGCCGACATGGTCGCGGCGATCGACGCGTTCTTCCAGGCCCCCCGGGTCGCGGCCGTCTACAACATCGGCGGAGGGCGACACTGCCATTGCTCGATGCTCGAGGCCATCGCCCTCGTCGAAGAGATTGCCGGCCGTCCCCTCCGCTGGTCGTACGACCCCGCAGCCCGCATCGGCGACCACATCTGGTACGTCAGCGACGTTCGGCGATTCCGCCGGGACTATCCGTCGTGGCAGCCGCGATACACGCTGCGCGGCCTGATCGAGGACATCCACGAGCACAACGCCCCGCGCTGGCGGGCTGGCGTCCCGAGCACATGACCCTGTCGGTCGTCATCCCGGCGCGCAACGAGAGTGCGTCGATCGCGCAGACGGTCGAGGCGCTCGTGGCCACGCTGACGGCCGCGGCAGTACCTCACGAGATTCTCGTCGTCGACGATCACAGTACGGACGACACGGCGACCGTGCTCGACGGCCTCACGGCCCGTCTGCCCACGGTGCGCTGGATCAGGAATCCTCGGCCGGGGGGCTACGGCCGTGCGGTGCGCGCCGGCTTCGACGCCTTCACCGGCGACGCGGTCTGTATCGTCATGGCCGACCAGTCGGATGATCCACGTGACGTCGTGACCTATCACCGGAAGTTGAAAGAGGGCTATCACTGCGTCTTCGGATCGCGCTTCATGTCCGGTGCGCGCGTGGTCAACTACCCGTGGCCGAAGCGGTTGCTCAACCGCCTGGTCAATTTCTTCATCGCGGGGCTCTTCGGCTCGCGCTACACCGACTGGACCAACGCGTTCAAAGCCTTCAGCCGCGAGGCCATCGACGGGCTGCAGCCGATTCTGGCCTGCCACTTCAACCTGACGGTCGAGCTGCCCCTCAAGGCCGTCACCCGCGGGTACTCCTACGTGGTCGTCCCCACGAACTGGTTCGGGCGCACGGCGGGCGCCTCGAAGCTGCGGTTGAAGGAAATGGGCAGCCGCTACCTCTTCGTGGTGCTTTACGTCCTGCTCGAAAAGTGGCTGTCGCGCAGCGACTACCGAAAGAGCCCGTAATCGATCAGGTGGCGCGCGACGATCTCGCCCACCCGCTCGGACCCCTCGTTGGTGAAATGCAGGAAATCGTAGAAGAGTCGTGAGTCCTTCGGGAGTGTGCGCGCCAGGTCGACGAGCGCCACCTGCTGCGCGGAGGCCACGCGGCGCGTGGCCTCGTTGACGCTCTCCAACAGGCGCCACTCGAGGCGTCCGTTGCCGCGCCCGCTGACCTGCACGTGGCCCAGCGCGACGCCGGTGGCCGGATCCACCGCGTCGCCGAACAGCGCCGGCTGGGTCACCCACACCGGCGTGATCCCCTGGGTACGAGCCAGCCCCGCCAGCGCCTCGAGGCGCGCCGCGAAGGCGGGGATGGTCGAGGCGCACTGCGCTTCGGTCCGCGCCATCACGTCGTCGGGCAGCACCAGCTCGGAGGCGCGCGTCAGGTCCAACTCGCTGTGTCCCAGCCCTCGATTCCTGGCGCGTCGCGCACGCACGAGGTTCCACGCCAGGCTGACCACCTCGGACCGCGCGGCCACGTCGTTGGCGAGCGCGCGCGCGCGCCCGCCGGTCGGCAGGATGCCGGCGTCGAACGTATTGGGCTGATCCAGGCACACGTCGTTGGCGCCAATGAGAAACACGGCGATCCTTGGCCGCAGCCGGACGATGAAGGACTGCATCAGCGTGAGATGGCCAAAGGTCGTCTGGCCGTCGATGCCGGCGTTGTTGATCCAGATCCCCGGTGACACGGGCTCGAGCCGGCGGGCCAGCGCGTCGGTCCAGGTGCGCCCGTCGGAGAGAAACAGCGACTCCGTGGTGCTCCCGCCGATGGTGACGAGCGTCATCCGATCCGCGAAGTCAGCCGGCGGATCGGGACCGCGAAACCCCAGCACGTTCTTGGTGTGCACGGTGAACCGGTCGATCTTCGTCGTCGGCCCGTTGTCGAACCGATAGACCTGCTTGACGGGCAGCACGATCTCGTTGCCCCGGACGCGCACGACCACCGGGTTGTAGACCCGCAGGGCCACCTCGAGCAGCACCAGCACGGCCACCAGCTGAACGAGAAGGAACCGGGTCCACCACACGAGCCGCGATCGCTGAGGGGAGGACACGATTCACGCGCCGGGGCTGCGACCTGTCGCGAGGATCTGCGCGGTGGCGGCGATCAGGTTGTCAGCGACGATCGTCGGCGGCGCCACCTTGTCCGGCCAGTTCAGCTCGAGCGACCGCCCATAGCCCGTTCGCACCAGCACGCTCCTGGCGCCGGTGCGATGGGCGACCTCGATGTCACGCCACTGATCGCCCACCACCCACGACGCGTGCAGGTCGAGGCCGAGGTCTCGAGCTGCGGTCCGGACCAACCCGGGCGCCGGCTTGCGACAGTCGCACACCTGCTTGAACTCGGCCACGATCGCCTCGGGGTGATGCGGGCAGTAGTACCACCCGCCAATGGTGCCCCCGCCAGCGGCAAACCTCGCCTCGAGCGACGCATGGGTTCGATCGACGAAAGCGTGGTCGTACAAACCCAGACCGATGCCGCCCTGGTTGGTGATGACCACCACCGTGAACCCGCCGCGCACGAGCAGCCGGATCGCATCCACGCTGTACGGATAGACGTGGACGGTCGACGCCGGCGTCAAGTAGCCGAGCTCGTCGAGGATCGTGCCGTCACGATCGATGAACACCGCGGGAGTCGTCTGTCGTCGATGGTCGGTCATGGGAGGCGGGAATCATCAGTCTTGAGTTCTTGAGTTCTTGAGTTCTTGAGTCTTGAGCCTTGAGTCTGGAGTCTTGAGTGCCGAGTTCTGATTCCACTGAATCTGTGAAATCTGTGTAATCTGTGGATGTGTAATCTGTGGATGTGTAATCTGCGGATCGAATCCGTGGATTCAGATCTGCGTGGCCACCCACTCACTGACGACCTTGATCCCTGCTTTGCGCTGGAGCGCCGCAATCGCCCGATCGACGACGAGAAACGCGTCACGCGTCCGATCGCCCGGATAGGAACGCGAGAGCGCGGCAATCTCACGCGCCGAGGTCGCGTTGGCCAGGGCCTGCTCGTCACCGCCGCTTCTGACCAGCTCGACATCACGAAGCAGCGAGGCCATCTGGCGCAGGGCCACCGCGAGCTCCGCGCGCGTCGCCTCCTTCTTCGAGCTTCCCATCGCCAGCAACGCACCGGCCCGCAGCCGAGGCGCCACGGCAGCGTTGCCCGCGGCTTGTCGCAGGACCGTCAGCGCCTTCTCCCGGATCACCGCCAGCTCGTCCGCGCCCGTCACCAGTGCCAGCGCCTGCCCGACACTGCCATCGCTCAGCGCCGCCGCGTCTCGTGCGTCGCGGGCGGCCACGTCGTGGTCGCGGGTCAGAACCTCGGCCAGTTCCGCAGGCAACAGCCGGCCGAACCGAATGCGCATGCACCGGGAACGGACAGTCGCCAGCAGCACATCCGGCTGCGCCGTCGTCAGGACGAACACGGTCGTCGACGGAGGTTCCTCGAGCGATTTCAGCAGCGCATTCTGGGCCTGCGTGATCAGCGTATCGGCCTCGCGCACCACGACGACGCGTCGCGATCCTTCGAAGGGCCGGAACCCGGTCTGGCTCAGGAGGCTGCGCACGGCGTCGGTGTCGATCAGTCCCCGGCCGTCAGGTTCGAGCGTCAGCAGATCGACGTGAACCCCGCGCGTGATTCGATCGCACGACCGGCACTGGCCACACGCATCCATGGCCAGCGTCGGTGTGGGCGAGCGCAGGGGCGATTGACAGTTGAGGACGGCGGCGACCGCACGGGCGACGCGGTACTTGCCGACGCCCACGGGGCCGCTGAACAGCAGCGTCGGTGGCAGCGTGTGCCGCGCAATGGCGCGGGCAAGCAGCCCCGTCAGATGGCGGTGTCCGACAATCGCGGCCAGCCTCGTCACGACTGCAGAATACCCCACCGGGGTCTCGCGAGGCTCCGCCTCAGCCTGCCGAGAAATGACGCCCGGAGCCCGCAAGCCCTCAGCGGTTGCGGCCGAAGCGGAACATGCGTCCCCAGAACCCGCGTCGCGAGCCGTCCTCGGCTTCCTCCTCGTCCGAGGAGGTCGTCTGGGTGTCGAGTCGATGGAGCGAACAACTTTCGACCGGTTCGGTACCGGTGACGAAGTACTCGTTGATGACGCCGGCCACTCGCTCCGGGACGCCGTCCTCGTTCAACTGGCCGTCGTGGCAGCCGTCGACCGCCCTCAACCCTGACAGGCGGCAGATCGACGCCGAGACGATGCCGCGCGGCGGAGAGAACCATTCGACGGGGTCGCGCGCCGTGGCGCGGCGCATGAATGACGCCCACAGGGGAACGGCTACCTCCGAAGCGTACCCGCCCCGCATGATGGGCTGCGGCTGGTCAAAACCGATCCAGACCCCCGTGACCAGGCGCGGCGTGTAGCCGACAAACCAGGCGTCGCGGTAGTCGTTGGTCGTCCCCGTCTTGCCCGCGGCCGGTCGCGTAAAACCCAAGTCCCTTGTCCGCCAGGCGGTGCCGTGGTCCACCACGTCGGCCAACATGTCGCTCATCAGAAACGCGGCTTGGGGACTCACGACCGGCGCCGACTCGTACGGTGACGTGTAGAGGACCGTGCCGTCCGCCTCTTCGACGCGTCGGATGTACACCGGGGTGCGGCGCAGGCCCCCGCTCGCAAACACACCGTAGGCCGTCGTCAGCGACTCCAGCGTGACCTCGCCCGCGCCGAGGGCGACGGAGGGTACGGCGGGCATGCCGGCCAGGCCCATGCGTGTCGCGTAGGCGACCGCCCGCGCGAGACCCACCTGCTGGGCCATTCGAACGGCGGCACGGTTGCTCGACGCCCTGAGCGCCTCGCGCATGGTGACCGCGCCAGGGTCCTGATCATGATCATCTGGCAACCACGCGCCCTGGAACGTGTCGATCGGTTCGTCCAGCCGGTCGATGAGCGACGCCGGCGTGTAGCCGGCCTCGAGGGCCGCCGCAAAGACAAACGGTTTGAACGCCGAGCCCGGCTGCCGCCGCGCGTGGACCGCGCGGTTGTAGCCGCCCTCCGTGAAGTCGCGCCCGCCCACGAGCGCGCGCACTTCGCCGGTGCGCGGATCAAGGGCCACAAGCGCGGCCTGGAGGTGAGGCATCGACGCGGCCGGCTGCCGGCGGACTCCCAGACGCCGTCGATCGAGCGCCGCCACCGCGCGCTCCACCTCGTGGTCGGCGGCTTTTTGAACCTCCGGGTCCATGGTCGTGTACACCCGCAAGCCGCCCTCGTTGACCCGCGGCTCCCCGAAGCGTGCGACGAGCAGGCCCCGCACGTAGTCCTTGAAGGAACGCCCGTAGGGCTGGTCTCGATTGAGCGCGTCGCGCAGCACGACGCGCTCTGTGTTGGCATGCTCGAAGGCCGCCCGGTCGATGACGCCCGTCTCGACCATCGCCTCCAGCACCAAGGCACGACGTGCTACGGCGCGGGAGAGATTGGTCGTCGGCGCGTAGCTCGATGGCGCCTTCACCAGACCCGCAATGAGCGCGGCTTCGGCCACCGTCACCTCGGCCGCGTGCTTGCCGAAATACCCCAGCGACGCCGCTTCGACGCCGTAGAGGCCGGCGCCGAAGTACACCTTGTTGAGATACAGCTCGAGAAGATGATCCTTCGAGTACTCGGTCTCGAGCAGCGAGGCGAGGACGATCTCCTGCAGCTTGCGTGTCACCGTCTTGGCCGGCGTGAGAAAGCTCAGACGCGCGAGCTGCTGGGTGATGGTGCTCCCGCCTTGCGCCGCGCGACGCTCCCGCAGGTTTGCCACTGCGGCACCCGCGAGCCGAACGACATCGACCCCACGATGACTGTAGAAGCGTTGATCCTCGACGGCCACGATCGCCGACCGGAGATGTGGCGACATCTGGTCCAGCGGGATTTCCAGCCGCTGCTCGCGATAGATGGTGAAGGCTGGACGGTCGCGGTGATCGAAAATCACCGACGCCCTCGCCATCTCGGTCACTCGACCAAGCGATGCGCGCCCCGGCACTCCGAAAACGATGCCGTGGGCCGTCAGTGAGACCGCCAGGACCGCAGTCCAAGTCATGACCGACAGGACTCCGACGAGCGCGACAAAGACGCGTGGTCGCCGTCGGACGGCTATGTAAAACCTTCCCATCAGACCGCCGCCAACCGTGTAGTCCTGACTCTCCAAGGCGGGTCACCCTCCTGTAGGCACCAAGATGAGCAAAAGGAGTTCCCGATGGCCGTCATCCAGCCCGCCTTTCCTGGAGCACTAACATACCAGTACACGAGACCATAAAGTACCTGAACAGCACACTTTAGATTGACTCATGAACTGCACTTTAGTAATATGCCGACAGTACCTCTGGTTGATGCCATGAGCAGACCCGACACACGCATCGTCGTCGCCGACTCGCAGCCGCTGTTCACGCTGGGCGTCCGCTCCCTCCTGGCGAACCATCCCTCGATTCGCGTCGTGGGTGATGCGGCAACCGGCCAGGCGGCGTTGGACCAGGTCGACAAGTGCAAACCGGATGTTCTGCTCCTGGATAGCGCCCTGGAACGCATCAGCGCCCTCGAAGTGCTGCAAAGGCTCTCGCCGAGCAAGTGGGCCCCACGAACCGTCCTGGTCGCCTCGACCATCAGCACCCCGAATCTGCGTACGGCCTTGCTCCGCGGCGCCTACGGCGTGCTTTTGAAGGAGGCGGCGTCCGAACTCCTGATCAAGTGCATCACCCGCGTGATGGCAGGCGAGTTCTGGATCGGCCGCGATCAGGTGGCTGATCTGGTTGACGCCCTCCGCAGTCCGGCCCCGGCCGACGAACCCGCAAAGGGCCTGTCGCATCGCGAGTGCGACATTGTCCGCGCCGTGGCACGCGGGGCGAGCAACAAGGACATCGCTGGCGAGCTGGGCCTGGGAGAGCAAACCGTCAAGAACCACCTGCGACGAATCTTTGCCAAGATCGGCGTTGCCAATCGTGTCGAGCTTGCCATCCATGCAACCGCCGGCGAGCTGGCCACAGACCGATGACCAACCACGCCACCGCACGGCGACCCTCGCCCTCGGCCGCCTTGCGACGACCGATGCGTGATCCGGACCTCATCCGCGTCGTCGTGGCGGACGTCCAGCCGATCTTCAAGGTGGGGGTCAGGGCGATGCTCGCGCGGCACACGAGGATCGAAGTGGTCGGCGAGGCCGACGATACCGAAGGGGCATCGCGGTTGGTTGCGGACGTGCGGCCGGACGTGTTGCTCGCCGGCCACTGTCCGCCACGCATGGATGTGTTCGCAATGCTGGCTCGCCTCGAAGGGTTGCGCCGCGCCACACGACTTATCGTGCTGACTCACGTCATGGCGGAGCGCGACGCGTATCGAGCGCTGCTCGAAGGAGCCTGGGGTCTGGTGCGGAAGCACGAGGGCCCGGACGTACTCGCACAATGCATCGAGCAAGTGATGCGGGGCGAACAGTGGGTCGGAAGCGAGCCAACCGGCGCAGAGGGGAATTACCTCGCCGCGGGCGCCGATCAAATCGATGCGCTCACGCCACGCGAAACTGAAATCGTACGCCGTGTGGCGACGGGCGCCAACAACCGGGACATCGCCGCGGCGCTCGGTCTGGGCGAGCAGACCGTGAAGAACCACCTGCGGCGAATCTTCCAGAAGCTTGGGGTGGCCTCGCGCGTCGAGCTCGCACTCGTCGCGGTCGAACGTCAGGCCTTGGGCGAAGGCCGCCCCGGAGGCTGACCGCCGGCGTCATTTCCACCAGCTCGACAGACTCTGCGTCGGCGTCCGCGGCCGTTCCTCGTAGTGGGACGTGTCGTTGAACAGCATCAGGCGGGCGCGCACGGGATCGCGGAAGTCGAGCACGTTGACGCACGCAGGTGCCTGGTCCAATCGATCCCGATACCCCCGCGCATCGAAGCCGAGGAGGCTGCTGAGCACCAGGCGAATCGTGGCCTTGTGCGACACGACGAGCACGCGCTCGCCGGGGTGATGGGTGACGATGTCGCGGATGACCGGGAGGGCGCGGGCGAGCACGGCCACCCCGGATTCGCCGCCTTCGGGCGCGAACGTAAACGGATCCTCCTCCCACGCCGCATACTCGCCGTCGAAGCGGGCCTCGACTTCCGCTCGCGTGAGACCTTCCCAGCGGCCGTGGCTGATTTCTCGCAGGCCGTCCCGCTCTCGAATCTCGAGGCCGCCCTCACCGGCCACAATCCGCGCCGTCTCCATCGTCCGTGACAGCGGGCTGCTGTAGACTGCGGCCAGCCCCTCACCGCGAAGGCGCTCGCCGAGTCGAGCAGCCTGATGCCGGCCTTCGTCGGATAAATCGACGCCGACGGCCCCGGCGAACCGGTTCTCGGCAGATAGCTGGGTGGCGCCGTGGCGGACGAGATAGAGGCGTGTGCTCATGGTCAGTGCGCCATTGTCGCTCCGCTTGTGCCAACAAACGTCATTCTTTTTTCCGTCCGGCCGCCGACCACACACATCCGGCCAGTCTTGCAATCCGTGTAACCGGGTCGGTCTTTGCAACCCGTGTAACCGGTCAGTCTTTGCAATCCGTGTAATCGGGTCGGTCTTTGCAACCCGTGTAACCGGTCAGTCTTTGCCATCCGTGTAACCGGGTCGGTCTTTGCAATCCGTGTAATCTGTGTAATCTGTGGATGATCGTCGGCGTAATCGTACCGACCCTCTGAGGATTCATGTCCATTCGTCCCGTCAAGCGCGTCTCCGCCTCCAGGCCGACGCTCGAAGGCGCCGGCGTCAAGCTGCGCCGTGCCTTTGGTTTCGGCAGCACCGAGGAGTTCGATCCGTTCCTGCTGCTCGACGATTTCAGGAGCGATAGTCCAGAGGACTACCTCGCGGGCTTCCCCTGGCATCCGCATCGCGGCATCGAGACCATCACCTACGTGCTGGCCGGCACCGTCGAGCATGGCGACAGCCTCGGCAACCGCGGCTCTCTGGGCGACGGCGACGTGCAGTGGATGACGGCCGGCAGCGGCATCCTCCACCAGGAGATGCCCAAGGGCGATGCTCGCGGACGGATGCACGGCTTTCAACTCTGGGCCAACCTGCCGGCCTCGCTCAAGATGACGACGCCGCGGTATCAGGACGTGGCGGCGCGCGACATCCCCGAAGTCACCGACGATGACGGGACGCGGGTGCGGGTGGTCTGCGGAGACTTCTGGGGGCGCACCGGACCGGTGGAGGGTGTGGCGGCCGACCCGCGCTACCTGGACGTCTTCGTTCCCCCCGGGGCAAGAAAGCGCCTGCCGATCGAGACGACGCGTCACGCGTTCGCGTACGTGTTTGCGGGGTCTGGGACGTTTCGCGACGCGTCAGCGCCGCAGGCGGTGCGCACCGAGCACATCGAGGGGCAGGACACCCGTGAGTCGTACGACATCGGCAACCACTCGCTGGTCCTCTTCGATCGCGGTGATGAGGTGGTGGTGCAGGCGGGCGAAGACGGCCTGCGGTTCCTGCTCGTCTCCGGTCAGCCGCTCGGTGAACCCGTGGCCTGGCACGGGCCCATCGTCATGAACACGCAGTTGGAGCTGAAGCAGGCCTTCGAAGAACTACGCCAGGGCACCTTCATCAAGTAGCGCGGCGACGGCTGGCCGCAGGGCCGGCCGCCCGGCCCGCCTCAGTGCACCACCTGGTCTTCGTCTGGCTCTTCCGGCTCGAGGTGCGGGATATCGAGTGTGCGCACCGCGTTGAGCGCGGCAGCCAACGCCGCATCGACTTCGCGACGATGGCGTCCACGCAGGTCCTTGCGCACTTGTCGAAGGGCTCGGAGAATTCTCGCCCGGTCGAACCGCTGTCCCTGACAGTGTTCGCAAAAGCTCATGATCGGTAATCGCTCCCGGCGTCCTACTTGCCGATGGTGGCCGTCTTCACGTAGTCCAGCTTCGGGAAGCTCTTCATCAGGTAGGCGTTCCCCTCGGCCTGAATGCGGCCCTGCTCCGGCCCCTTGCCTCCCGGCGCGCCCTCGCCGTACCCGGTGAAGATCTTGTCCACCACGTCCATGCCGCTCGTCACTTCGCCGAACGGCGCAAACCCCATCGCGTCGAGGTTGGTGTTGTTGCGGAAGTTGATGAACACCTGCGTGGTGCGCGTGTCGGGCGAACCGCCCATTGCGTAGGTGATGAAGCCGCGCCGGTTGCTCTGCGTGACCTTGTCCACGGGCAGCCGGGCGTTGCGCCACGCCGCCGAGATGGCCGGGTCGCCGTGGATGCCGAACTGCACCATGAAGTTGGGAATGGCGCGGAAGAACCGCGCCTCGTTGAAGAAGCCGTTCTTGACGAGATTGTAGAAGCGGTCGGCGCCGTGCGGCGCCCAGTCGCGACGGACCGTAATCACAAACGCGCCCGCGCTGGTGTCAAAGTTGGCGGTGAAGGTGGCGGGGGCTGCTTCCTTGAGGGCGGCCGGATTGGCCAGGGCGCTCGACGCCGCCTGCTCGGTGGCCACGCCGGCCACGGCGCCGACCATGAGCGCCGCCGCGGTCAATCCAACGGTGATCGCACGTAGAGTCATCGGACCTCCTGCATCGGACAACGATACGTCAAATCACCCTCGACGTTCTGAGGCCCTCAAAAACCTGCCAGAGGAAGTCAAGTGTACCGCTCTGGGTCGCCCGAGGGGGCCGGCTGAGACTATGCTCCCTCGACGGCTCTGTCGGGCCGCCGCCCGCGTGCCATGTGCCGAACGCTGACGTGGACCCTCATCTGCCTCGCGGCGCTGGCCGCCTGTCGGGATACGCGTGCGCGGCCCCACACCATCACCCTCGGTGGCCCCACCATGGGCGCGGCCTGGTCGGTGCAAATCGTCACCGGCCCGGAAGGACTGAGCAACCAGGCGCGCGCCTCAGTCGACGCGGCCATCCGCGATCAATTGGCACGGATCACCGCGCTCATGTCCACCTGGAACCCGGAGTCCGAGCTGTCGCGCTTCAATCGGTCCACGAGCCTCGACCCCTTTCCTCTCGCACCCGAGACCTTCGACGTCTTCCAGTGGGCCGTGGATCTGTCGGAGCAGACCGGCGGCGCCTTCGATGTGACGGTGGCACCGCTTGTCGAAGCCTGGGGGTTCGGTCCGCCCGACGATGGCGGCGGGCCGGGCGCTTCAAGCCTGGCGCCAGCCGACACGACGCTCGCGCGGCTGCGCGAGGCGACGGGCGTGCGGCACCTGCACCTCGACAAGACCCGTCGCACCGTCCAGAAGCGCCGACCCGATGTGAGGTGTGACTTTTCCGGCCTCGCGCCTGGATACGCGGCCGATCGCATCGCCGCGCTGCTCTCGGCGCACGGAATCGCGAACGCGCTGGTGGATGTCGGCGGCGAGTTGGTGGCGCGGGGCACGAACGAGAGCGGCGCGCCCTGGCAGGTGGCGATCGAGGACCCGGGGGTTGAGGGCGGAGTCCTCCAACGCGTGGTAGCCCTGTCCGGCGACGCGATGGCCACCTCCGGCGACTACCGCAATTACCGCGAGGTGAACGGCCGGCGTCTGGCCCACATTGTCGATCCGGCGACCGGACGCCCGATTGAGCATCGGCTGGCGTCGGCGACGGTGATCGACACGCTGGGCGTGCGCGCCGACGCGCTGGCGACGGCCTTGATGGTGCTGGGACCGGAGCGAGGGATGGTGCTGGCGGAGCGGCTCGGCCTGCCGGCACTGCTCATCGTCCGGACGCCGGACGGACGGTTCGAGCAGCGCGCCTCGTCGCGCTTCAACACGCGCCAAAGGCACTGACCGCAGGGCTCCCGGCTCACGCCGGGCGGGGCAACCCTCCGCCTGACGCGGCAGTCTAAGCCGCTATGGCGCACGACCTTCGCCTCGCCGTTCGAATGCTCGTGAAGAACCCGGGGTTCGCCGTCGCGGCCATGGTGACGCTGGCCATTGGCATTGGCGCGAACACCGCCATCTTCTCGGTCGTCAACGGGGTGCTGCTTCGCCCGGCGCCCGTAGAAGATCTCGACCGGCTCGTGGTCTTCTGGGAAACCGACCGCAACAGCGGAACGACACGGGAGCCCGGGTCGATTCCAGACTATCTGGACTACAAGGCGCAGGGACGGTCGTTCAGCGCGCTGGCCGGCTTCATGGCGGGCGAGATGAACTTCACGGCGTCGCGGGTCGATCCGATCCAGATCGCCAGCCTGAGGGTGACCCACGACCTGTTCCCGCTGCTTGGCGTGGCGCCGTCGGTCGGCCGGAACTTCACGGCCGCAGAAGATGTCGCCAACGGGCCGGCCGTGGCCCTCATCAGCGAATCGCTCTGGCGCGGAGCGCTCGGCGGCCAATCCGACGTCGTCGGGCAGACGATCCGGCTGGACGACCGCCCGTTCCAGGTCATCGGCGTGATGCCCGATGCCACCGACTTCGGCGCCCTGCAGATCTTGTCGGCCGCCGCCTACGGCCGCGGCTTCGCGGATCGGGGCGATCGGACGCGCGCGGACGTGTGGCTGCCGCTGCAGGCCGATCCAAAGACCCTGCCCCGCTCGACCCACCCGCTGCTCATGGTGGGGCGTCTTGCACAGGGAGTGACGCTCGCTGCCGCGCAGACCGAGATGGAGGGCATCGCCGGCGAACTCGAGCGCGGCTATCCGGAGAACCGGGGCCGGGGCGTGAACGTCGATCCGCTCTCCGAGATCGTCTTCGGCCCGGTCCGTCCGATGCTCTACGTGCTGCTCGGGGCCGTCGCGTTGGTGCTGCTGGTCGCCTGCGTCAACGTCGCCAGCCTGCTGGTCGCGCGCGGGACCGCACGCGTGCGCGAGGTGGCGGTGCGACGAGCGCTCGGGGCGACACCGAAGCAACTCCTGCGGCAGTTTCTCCTCGAGAGCCTGCTGCTGACGGCCCTGGCGGCCG
>JBQTIE010000130.1:0-1838 GCA_052389315.1 Acidobacteriota bacterium | reverse complement strand
GCACGGCCGTGAGCGCCCGCGACGACATGTGCGTGATGTCCTGGCCCTCGACCAGGATCTGCCCCGCGTCAGGCTTCATCAAGCCGACGATGTGCTTGAGGGTGACGCTCTTGCCCGTGCCGCTGCGCCCGAGGACGCAGAATCCATGGCCGGCAGGCACGGTCAGGCTCACATCGTCCAGAACACGACGGCTGCCAAAGGCCTTGGTCACGCCACGCAGTTCGACGGCGGGCACTTGGTGGTCGTTCATGCTCAGGCAGGATAGAAGAAGAAGATGATCCGTACCAGAATCACGTTGGCCACGATCAGGAGGATGGACGAGGTGACGACGGCGCGCGTGGACGCCTGTCCGACGCCCTCGGTGCCGCGGGACGTGTTGACGCCGAGGTACGACGCCACGGTGGCGATGATGAACCCGAACACCGTCGTCTTGATCGTCGCGGGAATCAGATCAGAGAATTCGATGAGCGAAAAGGCCTGCCGGAAGTAGCTGAGAAAGGGCAGGCCCGTGATGGCGTTCTCGGCCGCGAACCCGCCGAGCATGCCGGTGAAGTTCATCACCGACGTGAGGATGGGAAGCGCGATCACGCAGGCCACGACTCGCGTGACCACGAGGTACTTGAAGGAGTCGACGGCCACCGCTTCGAGCGCGTCGATTTGTTCGGTCACCTTCATCGCGCCCAGTTCGGCGCCGATGCCGGCCCCGATCCGGCCCGAGAGCAGCAGCCCGCAGGTCAGCGGCCCTGTTTCGCGCACGAGGGCGATGGCCAGGCCCGCGGGAATCAGCGCCTCCGCGCCAAACCGCGCGAGCGAGGCGCGCGTATGCATCGACAACACGATGCCGACGGCAAATCCGCTCACGGCAATCAAGGGGATCGAGCGACATCCCAATTCGAAGAGCTGGCGAAGCGTTTCACGCACCTCATAGGGCGGGCGGAACGCTTCGCGGATGGCTCGCCCGGCGAACACGGCGGCGTGACCGACGGTGAGGAAGAACGGCAGGGCGAGGTCGCGCATCCGTGCCTTCTCAAAAAAGCTTGTAGGCCACGCCCGCGTTGACGATGGCGGCGTCGCCCCGCAGGTCGCCACGCTCCAGCCGACCGTCGCGGAGGTAGGTCACATCCGGGCGCGTGATGACATACCCGCCGAAGACGTGCAGCGCGATGCGGCGCGAGGCTTCGTACCAGAAGGTGACGCCCGGCCGCACGGCGAGGCTGTTGCCGACGGCCACCGCCACACGCTCGCCGCCACCAGCGCTCTCGATCTTGTAGCTGTTGAAGGCGACGCCCCCGACGAGGGAGGCGGCCAGGGCGTGGCGATCCCGACGAATCGTGTACTCGAGTCCCGCCATCACGGGCCGGATGTTGAGGCGCCCGACGGAGGCGGCCGCCGTCGGATCCGAGGAGAGGTCCGTCTGATACCAGCTGAACCCGAGCGTCAGGCCAAGGCCGCGCGCGGCGCCGATGCGGACGAGCGGACCGACCGTCCAGGTCGAGAGCAGTTGATCGTCGGGTGACTGCCGAGTGCCCACGGCGAGACCGATCGCAATGAGGCCCGGCGCGTACGGGTTGTCCGCCTTGGGACGTTCCTCGACCGGGTCCGGATCCGCCGGGTCGAAGCGTCCGCCCGGACTCGGCGCCCTGATCTCGAGATCAGAGTCCACGTGGCTGACGCCGGACACCGCTCGCGCCAGCTCGACCGCTCGGGCGGATTCCGCAGCCGTCCACACGACGCCAGTCAAACGCGCCACCCCTCGCGACACACGCACCTCGATGGCGCGCTGGCCCAGATCCGCGTCGTTGACAATCGCGGTCTTGACGCGGACCGCCGTCTGCGCA
>JBQTIE010000129.1:0-22922 GCA_052389315.1 Acidobacteriota bacterium | reverse complement strand
GATCACTTCGCCGCCGGCGTGGATCTCCAGACAAAACCCCTCGTAGACACCACGCAGCTTGAGGAAGCTGCCGCCGAGGGAGCATCCGGCCAGGTGGGCCTCCCGCCATTCTGGAAAGAACTGGCCTCCGCGCACGCGCACCAGACCCTCGAATCCATTGACGACAATCACCTCGTACAGGTGGTTCATCGTGAAGATCGACATGGGTTGCAGCGGCGGCAGGCGATCGATCTGACAGCCGTCGGTCCACTCGGCCCGCGCCCAGTGCTCCAGCAACGCCGCGCGGGGCACGGCCGGTTTCCGGGCTGGTCTCAGGTCCGCGTCGGTTTGAGGTGCACGCGTCATCAGACTGGGCTACTGCAAATTAGGGTCCAAGTCTGCGAGTTGAATTCTCAGTCGCCTGCGTGTTTCTTCGCCTCGACTCACGCTGACGTGGCGGCATTTTACACCCATTCCATGGTCCCCGCGCGCCGTCTCGGCGGATGCTGGGAAGAATTCCCACCAGAGCCGAGATTCTCCAGGGTGCGACACCCCCGAACGACGAACCTCTCAGGCCTGACTCAGCTGGCCGCCCTCCAGGCGCAGGACCCGATCACACTGCCGCGCGAGGCGCGTGTTGTGGGTCGCGATGATCGCCGTCAATCCGAACTCCGCATGCATCTCGCGCAGCAGCGCGTGAAGCGCGTCGGCGGTCTGCTCATCGAGGTCGCCCGTGGGCTCGTCGGCCAGCAGCAGCGAAGGGCGCATCACGAGCGCTCGTGCCACGGCCACTCGCTGTTGTTCCCCTCCGGACAACATCCCAGGTCTATGGGCCAGGCGTTGCTTCAACCCCACCCGGCTCAGCAAGTCGCTCGCGCGGGGCCGTGACTCTCGTGCCTGCACCCGTGCGATGCGCAGCGGCATCTCGGCGTTCTCCAACGCCGAGAACTCTGGCAGCAGGTGGTGAAACTGGAACACAAACCCCACCACCTGATTGCGGAACGACACCAGCCTCGCATCGTCCTGGTGTGTGAGTTCGGTCTCGCCGACCCACACGGCGCCGGAGTCCGGACGATCGAGCCCGCCCAGCAGGTGCAGCAGGGTGCTCTTGCCAACTCCCGATGCGCCGACGATGGCGACCATTTCTCCCCGCGCCACGCTCAGATCGAGATCCCTCAGCACGTGGACGCGCCCGGCACCGACGGTGTAGGACTTGTTGAGCAGCTGCGCGCGGACGAAGTCACTCATAGCGCAGCGCCTGCGCGGGGTCCAACCGTGCCGCCTGGCGAGACGGATAGAGCGTGGCCAGAAAACACACGACGATCGCCCCAGCGACCACGAGCACCAGGTCTCCCGTCAGCACGCGAAACGGCAGGTACGACACTTGGTACACGTCCCCGGGGATGCTGATGACGCGGTGGCTGTCCAGAAGATAGGACGCCCCCACGCCGAGCGAGGCGCCGACCACGGTGCCGAGAGTGCCGATCACGAGGCCCTGCACGAGGAAGATCAGCATCACGCTGCGCGAGGATGCGCCCATGGTCTTGAGGATGGCGATATCACGAGTCTTCTCCATCACCAGCAGGATGAGCGAGGCGACGATGTTGAGCGCCGCGACCGCCACGATCAACCCGATACCGATGCCCATCGCGATCTTCTCGAGCCACAGGGCGGAATAGAGCGAGCGATTGAGGTCGGACCAGTCCTGTGTGACATAACCGGCCCCGAGGCGCCGGGTGATGTCGTCGGCCACACGAGGGGCGTCGTAGATGTCGTGCACCCGCAGCTCGAGATGATCGACCGCGCTGGTGCCGGTCAGGCGGGCGGCGACGTCGAGCGCGACAAAACCATAGGTCGCGTCGAATTCGAGCAGGCCCAGGCGAAACGTCCCCACGACGCGGAGCCGTCGCTGCCGGGGCGCCATCCCCATCGGCGTGAGCGTGCCCTGTGGCGTGATGAGGGTGACCGGATCGCCCACGAACGCCCCGAGGGTTCCTGCCAGCTCGTGGCCGATGACGATGCCGGGCACCGCGTCGGCGTCCGCGGATCGGAGGTCCTCCAGGCTGCCGCCGGTCATGGCCTGATCGACTTCCGTCACCCCGCGCTCCAGCTCGGGGTCGATGCCCTTGACCGTGATGAACATGTCACCACGCTTGCCGGAGATGATGGCCTTCCCGACCATGGATGGTGCGGCGGCAACGACGCCGGGCACGGCGATCAGGCGATCGGTTTCGGCACGGTAGTCCTCGATTCCGCCGGTTTTCCAGACATACACGTGGGCCATCGCGCCCAGAATGCGATCCCGCAGCTCCTGCTGGAGCCCCGTCATGATGGCGAGCGCGACGACGAGCGCCATGACACCCACCGTCACGCCCAGCGTCGAGACCAGCGAGATGACGGAAATGAAGACCTGGCGCCGTTTGGCGAACAGGTAGCGGAAGGCGATCTGCAGTTCGAAGGGCATCGCCATCGGCGTCACGCGCTCGCTGCGGCGGTCACGGCTGTCCTGGGGGGTCCTCGTCCTTGCGTGGACGCATCAGCGGAAACAGAATCACGTCGCGGATGGACGGCGAGTTGGTGAGCAGCATCACGAGCCGGTCGATGCCGATCCCTTCGCCTCCGGTCGGCGGCAGGCCGTACTCCAGCGCACGGATGTAGTCCTCGTCCATCACATGCGCTTCTTGATTGCCCCTGGCGCGATCGGCCAACTGCGCCTCGAACCGGCGTCGCTGTTCGACGGGATCGTTCAGCTCGCTGAAGGCGTTGGCGATCTCCATGCCTCCGACGTACAGCTCGAAGCGCTCCACGGTCTCGGGATCGTCGGCGCGCTGCTTCGACAGGGGTGACACTTCGGTGGGATAGTCGTAGACGAAGGTCGGCTGGACGAGTTGATCCTCGACGAAGCGCTCGAAAATCTCCGTCGCGATCTTCCCCACGCCCCAGCCGCGCTCCAACTCCACGCCCAGCCGCTCGGCCACGCTGGCGGCCTGCTCGCGGTGCCGCAGCCAGGCCTCGTCGACGGCGCCACCCAGCTTCTCGGCAGCGGCTTCCGCCACGAGCCGCCGAAACGTCCGCCGCGCGAACGGCGCCGCGAACGAGACGGCGCGCTCGCCCCAGCGCACCGCTGTTCCGCCGACGGCGGCCGCGACGGTGTGCGTCAGCAGCTCCTCGGTCAGGTTCATCAGGTCGTTGTAGTCGGCGTAGGCCCAATAGAACTCGAGCATCGTGAACTCGGGGTTCCACCGATAGCCGATGCCCTCGTTGCGAAAGTTGCGGTTGATCTCGAAGACGCGATCGATGCCACCGACGACCAGGCGCTTGAGGTACAACTCGGGGGCCACGCGCAGGTAAAGGGTCAGGTCGAGCGCGTTGTGATGGGTGACGAACGGGCGTGCCAGCGCGCCGCCGGCGATGGGCTGCATCATCGGCGTTTCGACCTCGAGAAACCCCTTTGCGACGAGGAACTCGCGAATCGCTGAAACCGTCCGGCTGCGCACCTCGAAGACGTGGCGCACGTCGGGATTGACCGCCAGGTCGAGGTAGCGCTGCCGATATCGAATCTCGACGTCCTGCAGGCCATGCCACTTCTCCGGCAGCGGCAGGAAACACTTCGCGAGAAACACCAGCCGGGCCGCCCAGATCGACAGCTCGTTGGTCTTGGTGCGAAACACCCGCCCGGCCACGCCGACGTGATCGCCGTAATCGAGCAGCTTCGCGAGTGAAAAGTCGCGCTCACTCAGACTGTCCTGCCGCACATACACCTGGATGCGGCGGCGACCGTCGGAGAGCACCAGGAAGCTCGCCTTGCCGAAGCTGCGGATGCTGAGGATGCGCCCCGCGGTGACGGTCTCGGCCGGCGCCGCGTCGAGCGCCTCGCGCGACCGGTCCTCGTAGGCCGCCACGAGCTCCGAAACGGTCGCCGTCGGCTCGAAGCGGTGCGGATACGGATCGACCCCCAGCGCGGCGATGGCATCGAGGTTGGCTCGACGCTGGTCGGTTTGAACAGCTTCGGTGGACATGTGACGCCGGCTAGTCCCGTCTCATTCCCTCGTCCTTCAGACGCTTGAAGATGCCGTCCAGGACGCCGTTGACAAACTTGGCTGCCTCATCGCCGCTGTAGGCCCTCGCCAGTTCAATCGCCTCGTCGATGACGACTTTCGGCGGCGTGGACGGCGCGGCCAGGAGCTCGTAAACGGCCAACCGCAGAATCGAGCGGTCGACGGTGGTGATTCGTTCGACGCGCCAGTTCCGCGCGGCGTCGCCGATGTACTCGTCCAGCTCAGACCGCTGCTCCCACGCGCCCCGAGCCAGCCGGCCCGCGTGCGCCCTGGCGTCCTCGTCGAGATCCAGCGTGTCGGGCCCGACGAGCGCCGCGTGGTTGGCCGCGATGTCTGCCGGCTCTCGCTGCCCGAGGTCGGCGAGATACAGCATCTGCAGCGCCGCCTCCCTCGCCTGGCGGCGGCCCTGCCAGCGTGCAGAGACCGGTGTCGTTCGCATCGCACGGCTCATGGGCACGTCACCCGTCACTCAAGCCCGACACGAGCGTGATCATGTCCACGGCCGCCACCGCCGCTTCGCGGCCCTTGTTGCCCGGATCCTCACCGGCGCGCGCCAGCGCCTCCTCGACAGAGTTCGTCGTCAGCACCCCGAAGGTCATCGGGACTCCCGTCGCCGCCGCGGCCGCCATGATGCCGTGCGCACAGGCGGAGGCGATGAACTCGAAGTGCGGCGTCTCCCCGCGAATCAGACACCCGAGACACACGACCGCGGCCACGCGCCCGGTCTCCGCGATCCGCTGCGCTGCAATGGGGATCTCGAAAGCGCCCGGCACCCGGATCACCTCGACATCCTCTGGCGAAAGCCCGCGATCGCGTAACGCGTCCTGCGCACCAGCCAGGAGGCGGTCGGTCACGAAGTCGTTGAAGCGTGCGGCGACGATGGCGATGCGCACGAGACGACTCAGCGTCCCTGCCAGCGCGGCGGTCGCTTGGCGAGAAATGCCGCGGTGCCTTCCTTCATGTCCTCGCTCGAGGCCACCAGTCCGAACAGCGTCGCCTCCAGCAACTGCGCGTTCGACAACGGCATCTCGAGACCGTGATGCACGGCCTCCAGGACATAGCGCACCGCCAGGGGCGCCTTTGCTGCCAGCGTCACCGCCGTCTTGCGCGCCTCCGCCGAGAGATCTCCAGAGGGCACGACGCGGTCCACCAGTCCGATCTCGAAGGCGCGGGTGGCCGTGATCATGTCGCCGGTGAGCAGCAGTTCGAGTGCACGTCCCTTCCCCACCTGACGGGCCAGTCGCTGACTTCCGCCGTATCCGGGAATCAGGCCCAGGTTGATCTCAGGCTGTCCCAGGCGTGCGGTGTCGGCGGCGAGGCGAAGCGTACAGGCCATCGCCAGCTCACATCCGCCACCCAGCGCGAAGCCGTTGATGGCGGCCACGACGGGCTTTCCCAGGTGTTCGACCCGATCGAACACGAGCTGGCCGCGCCGCGCGTGCTGCTGCCCTTCGACCGGGGAGAGCACCGCCAGCTCGTTGATGTCCGCGCCCGCGGCGAACGCTTTCTCTCCCGCGCCGGTCAGCACAATCGCTCTGATTGCCGGATCCGCGCCGAGTTGTTGGACACAGGCATCGAGATCGGCAATCGTCTGACGGTTCAGAGCGTTCAAGACCTTCGGACGATTGATGGTGACGATCGCAACGGCCTCATCTCGTTCGACGAGAAGTGTGTCGAAGCTCATGAACGCCGAATTATACCCCACGCCCCGACGGCGACCGCGGCGGCCAACGCGCCGATCGCGTCCGCTGCGAGGTCACCGAACTCCGCGTGTCGCTGCGGTACGAAGGATTGATGCCACTCGTCGGTCGCGCCGTATGCGACGGCGATCAGCCACGCGGCGACCAACACCGCGCCACTCACGCCTCGCCATGTGCCTCGCGCGAGCGCGCGAATCAGCAGAAGCGTGAGACCGAAGTACGCCGCTTCATGAAGGGAGACATCCGGGATCTCGTCGGGCGTGGGCGGGCTGGATACCGACGAGGCCGCAAAGATGGCGCCCATGTAGAGCGTCACCGGGCCCCACAATCCGAGGCGAGACCGGCCGATCACCGGCAGGTCCGCCTTGCCGCGATCACCGACATGGGGCAACGGCGCACCGCGGTGCTCGGCCATGTCACCTGGCTCAGCCGGTGTTGCTCAGAGAGGCAACCCGTACAGCAACCACGAGGCGGCCAAGGCCGCCCCGATGAACGCCCCGAGCAGCCGGAGGCCGAGCCGCAGCTGTTCGTTGGGCGTCTCGCGCATCAAGACGGCAAACACGATCGAGACGAACCCCGCGAACAACACCATCAGGCCCAGATGACTCGTCATCACTTCCGCCCGAGCGCAACGTCGTACGCGTCCAGGGCAACCAGCGTGTTGAGCAGCCCGGCGACGATGACAAAGGTGTTCCCATACTCATAGGAGGCGGCTGTCACCACGCCGGTCCCCAGCCCCAGCAGGCTCACCAGCACGTACGGCAGCCCATTCCCCAGTGCGGCAAGAGCCGCCAGGGCAACGAGGGGCTGCGTCAGCTCGAAGGGAAACAGCCTCCCATCGAGCCAAAGTCCGACCGCGAACATCGCAGGCAGGGCGCCGAGAAACAGTAGACCTTTCTGCGTGCGACCGAGCCAGAGGTGCCCGGTCCCTGGAGCCAGCCACGCGACAAGGGCGATCAAGATGGGATGGGGAAATTGGGGGCGATCAACGGCCGTGGCCCGCACAGGCGACAAGTCTACCTCAGGTCACCGGCAAGCACCGCGCTGACCAGCGCCCCGGCAACCGCCCCGAGTGGGATGGCGGTGCTCGCGCGCAAGAGGTTGGCAGGGTCCCACCAGCCGAGCCACGCGGTCACAACCGTGACGAGCGTGGGAAGGGCCGCGACCACCAGCGCTGATCGTGGCGGGCCCGAGGCCACAATCGCGCAAGCTCGCCGTGCCGGCCGCCGACCCAGTCCCGAAACGCCCGCCCACCCCGCGATGCCCAGCAACCCGCCGGCGTACAGGCCGAGGCAGCGCGCGCAAACCGGGAGCACCAGACCGTCCACGTGAAAGGATCGCTCCGGCCGCTGGTGACACACCAGCGACCCGGCCACATACATGGCGGCCGAAATCGCCACGCGAGCTTCGGCGATCGACCCATTGGACCGGTGGGATGATCGGGAGCCCCACGCGGGGGCCGCCAGCAAGCCCCCGACCCAGACCAGCGCGATCAGCGCCGAGGATCCCAGCACGAAAGGCCGAGTCATGGCTACCCAGTATGACCCAGCAAGCCCACGCGGCCGGCGGAGGCGACCAGCCCGTCGGCGGCACTCGTCGGGGGCCGGCTTGACCGACGTGCGGAGGGTCCGGGTGCGCGGTCGGGGATTCGGGATTCTGCTGCCTGACCTAAGAGGCGGCATAATAGAGGCTTCGGCGATTGGACGCGGCGGAAATCTACGCTGGAACCATGTCGTGCACTCGGACGTCAAACACCAATAGGTCTCCGAACGCTGTTCAGTTCGTCGTGCGAGCCACCTCGCGAACCGTTCCGCCAGGACATGCTTGATGGGCATACCCGAGCGACAGGACAGAGAGCGCCGTGCCGTGCGCGAGAGCATTCTGGAGGCCGCGCGGGACTTGTTCGTCGCCGAGGGTTATCGCAACGTTTCGATTCGCAAGATCGCCGAGCGCATCGAGTACAGTCCCGCCTCCATCTACGGCTACTTTGCAAGCAAGGACGACATCTTCTATGCGCTGGCGGAAGAGGGCTTCAGGCTGCTCGACGCGAAGGTGCGCAGCGCGCTCGGCCCTGTCGATCCGCTCGAGGAACTCCGCGCCTCGTGGTGGGCCTACTACGAGTTCTCCAAGGAACATCGCGAGTTCTTCCAGTTGATGTTCGTGGATCGGTCGGTGCCGCGTATCACCGAGCAGTGGTCGGGCTTTGCGTTTGTCCATCAGATGCTCGCGTTCGCGGCCAGCCGAACTCAACGGTGCATCGAAGCAGGCGTGTTCCCCAACACGACCAGCGCCGAAGTGGTGATGCACCTGATGTGGGGAGCGCTGACAGGGCCGGCCGTGATCGGCAGCGGGTGCCGACTGGCCCCCGACGAAGACCCGGACGCCCTGGCGCGCGACGTGCTGGACCTCACCATCGAGGGCCTGAAAGCAGGCATCACGGCGAGCTTCGTTCCCTGTGTGCCCTCGCCGCGGCCCGACGAGACGGCGGTGGCTACTGCGTCGGATGAAGTGGGTTCACACAATCGGTAGGCTTGCTCGGCTCATCGCTCTTGCCGGCACCTTGGCGGACGCCCGCCGGGCCTGCTGAACCGCGGGCGCCGACGCAGCATCCGCGCAGCCGAATGCATCACATCGGCGGAGCTGACCGCCCACGTGCGCTCGCTGCAGGCCGAGTGACTCCTGATGCAGGCCAAACGCGAGCGCATCCTCGCCGCCGCGCGGGCGCGGCTCGCAGCCAGCGTCCGCTGACACGTCCCGGTGGCGTCAGAGCGGGGGAAAGTGTGCGCGATACCGCGTGGCAAATTCCTGCCACGAGTACGCGTGGCTCGTGCCCCCCAGGTGCTCCAGCGCGAAGGTCGCCGCCACGCTGCCCATCCTGGCGCACACTTCATAGGACGCTCGCGTCGCCAGACCTTTCATGAATCCGCCCCGGAACGCATCGCCGACGCCGGTGGGATCCTCGATGCGCGCGGGCGGCACCGCCGGCACGTCGACGCGCCCCTGCTTCGAAAGAATCGAGCAGCCTTGCTCCCCGCGCGTGATGACCAGGACCTCCACGTGCCGTTGCACGTCGGACTCGCTCATGCCCGACTTCTGCCGCAGCAGTTCGAACTCGTAGTCGTTGACAATCACCATGAAGGCTCCGGTCACGCCTTCCGCGAGCTGCGCCCCGTCCATGCGGGCACACTGTTGACCGGGATCCCAGATATAGCGGATGCCCAACGTGCTGCATTCCTGGGCGTACTGCACCATCGCGTCCGGGTCGTTCGGCGAGATGATGACCAATCCTGCGCCGTCAGCCAGGCCCTCGACGGTGCGAAACGACAGCTCACCCGCGTTGGCCATCGCCCCCGTGTAGAAGGACGCGATCTGGTTGTTGGCCTGGTCGGTGCTGCAGAAAAAGGAGGCCGTGAACTTCTCGGCGACCACCCGAACCAGCGACGTGTCGATGCCGGCGGCTTCGAGCCAGACACGGTATTCGCCGAAATCCAGACCCGCGGTGGCCAGCAGGTGAGGGCGCTCACCCAGCAAGGCGAGCGTATAGGCGATATTGGGCGCGCACCCCCCGCGCCGCTTGTCCATCGAGTCCACGAGAAAACTCAAACTGATCCGATGCATGTGCTCAGGCAAGAGATGTTCGGTGAACCTGCCTGGGAACGACATCAGGTAATCGAACGCGATCGAACCCGTGACGACGAGCTTCATGCGGGATCTCCTCAGCTCCTGCTAGGCGAGGTACCGGCCGATGATCGGCGCCAGTTCCCGCTTGATGGACGCCGGCACCGCCTCGGGTCGGGTGATGATGGCCGTCGCCAGCGCCTCGCCGCAGTGGCAACCCTGCCGCCCCGCGTAGTAGTCGACCGCCGATGCCACGACCTGCTGCGCCACCTTGGCGTTCTGGGTGAGGTTCTGCACGATGAGCTCGACGGTGACGCTGTCGTGGTCCGGGTGCCAGCAGTCGTAGTCTGTGACCAGCGCCATGGTCGTGTAGCAGATCTCGGCCTCTCGCGCGAGCTTGGCCTCCTGCAGGTTGGTCATGCCGATCACGTGCGCACCCCAGCTGCGGTACAGATGCGATTCTGCGAGCGTGGAGAACTGCGGGCCCTCCATGCAGACATAGGTGCCGCCCCGGTGCACTCGGGCGCCTGTTTCCTCGGCGGCGCCCGCCGTCATCTGCCGCAGCGGCTCGCAAAAGGGATGCGCAAAGCCAACGTGCGCCACCAGGCCATTGCCGAAGAACGTGGCCTGGCGGCTGAAGGTGCGATCGATGAACTGGTCCGGGAATACGATGTCGAGCGGCCTCAGATCTTCCCGCAGACTTCCGACGGCACTGGCCGAGATGATCGCCTCGACGCCCAGCAGCTTGAACCCGAAGATGTTGGCGCGGAAGTTCAGTTCCGACGGCAACAGCCGATGCCCCTCGCCGTGCCGCGCCAGGAAGGCCACGCGTTTGCCGCGGAGCGTCGCCAGCGTGTAGGGACCCGAGGGATCGCCGAAAGGGGTCGTCAGGATCTGCTGCTCTCGGTCCGCCAACTCCGCCATGTCATACAGGCCGCTGCCCCCGATGATCCCAATCTGTGCGCGCATGAATGCCTCAAAAAAAGGAAGAAGCCGCCGTCGCTGTCAATACCACACCAGCTCGAGACGCCCGAACCGATATCGCCGGGCGCGCTCAGGCGGGGGGGACTGGGCGCCCACCTGCTTGAGCTCGACGAGCACTCCATGGGCCGACGATGGGTGGACGAACGCGACCAGCGCACCCCCCGCACCCACGCGAGGGACCTGGTCCACCAAACGGACGCCGCGTGCCTGCAGCCGCGCAAGGACGGCGTGCAGGTCGTCCACCCGCAGCGTGATGTGGTGAATCCCCGGTCCGCGCTTTGACACGTATGTGGCGATCACCGAATCGGAGGCCGTGGCTTCGAGCAGCTCGAGCGATGACTCCCCGACCGGAACGAAGTGCGCGCGCACACGCTCGGCGGGCACCTCCTCGGGGACCTCGACGCTCAACTCCAGAGCATCTCGATAGAAGGCCAGGGCGGCCTCGACGTCGCCGACTGCAATGCCGATATGGTCCAGCGTGGCTCTCAAGCGTGACTCTCCCTGGGCGGCCGCGCTCAAGCGAGCGCACGGGCCAGCAGATCGGCCGCCGCCGAGTATGGATCGATTTCGCGGGCGGTAATGCGGTCGACGAGCTGCTGCAGCTCTCCGGGCTCGAGCACGCGGCGCTCGAGGTGCTCGAGGAAACGATGCGTGATCAAGTCCTTGAGCCGCGATTCGGTTCGTGCCCGGCGCCGCTCTCCGGCGGCCACGGCTCGCGATCGGTGCGCCTGAATCGCGGCCCACAGCGCGGCCACCCCCTGGCCCGAGGTGGCCTCGGTCTTGACGACCGGTGGCCGCCACTCTCCCTCGTCAAAGCTTTCGAGCGCCAGCGTGGACTCGACGGCGGTCACCATGCTGTCGGCCCCCTCGCGGTCCTGCTTGTTCACCACGAACACATCGGCGATCTCCATGATCCCGGCCTTGAGCGCCTGCACCTCATCGCCAGTGCCGGGCACGAGGACGACGACCGACACATCAGCCAGCCGGACGATGTCCACTTCGTCTTGACCCACACCCACGGTCTCGATGAACACGACGGACTTGCCTGCAGCGTCGAGCACCAGCGCGGCGTCGGTCGTCGCCCGGGCCACGCCCCCGAGTTGCCCGCGGGTCGCCATGCTGCGGATGAACACACCGGAATCGGCAGCGAGGCCCTGCATGCGCACACGGTCTCCCAGGATCGCCCCCCCGGTGAACGGACTCGTGGGATCCACCGCGATGACCCCGACCGTCGCTCCCTCCTGACGCGCCTGGATCACCAGACGATCGACCAGCGTGCTCTTCCCGGCCCCGGGTGGACCCGTAATGCCGATCAGATAGGCGCGACCGGTGTGCGGAAAGATGCCGCGGATGAGGCTGGCTGCCGCCGGCGATTCGTCTTCGATGAGGGAAATCGATCGCGCCACCGCCCGAGGATCGCCGGCCAGCACGCGTTCGACGAGGGAGGATGCAGTCACGTCAGTCGGCCAGCAATTGTCGGGCGATGACGAGCCGCTGGACCTCGCTCGTGCCTTCTCCTATCGTCGTGAGCTTGACGTCCCTGAAGAACTTCTCGGCCGGGTAGTCCTTGACAAACCCGTAGCCGCCGTGAATCTGCACGCAATCCTCGGTGGCCCGCACGGCGATCTCGCTGGCGAACAACTTGGCCATGGAGGATTCGAGTGTCATGCGCCGACCCTGATCCTTGAGCCACGCCGCGCGATAGGTGAGCAGGCGTGCGGCGTCGATCCGCGCGGCCATGTCGACGAGCTTCCAACGAATGGACTGGAACGTGCCGATGGCCCGTCCGAACTGCTTGCGTTCGAAGGCGTAGCGGCGCGCCGCGTCATACGCCCCCTGCGCCAGCCCGACGGCCAATGCCGCGATGCCGATTCGACCCGCGTCGAGCACTTGAAGCGTCTGGATGAATCCCTGCCCCTCTTCGCCGATCAACTGCGCGCCAGCAATTCGGCACTGCTCGAAGATCACTTCGCTCGTCTCGCTGGCCCGCATGCCCAGCTTGTCCTCTTTCTTCCCAGCGGCAAACCCCGGCGTGCCGCGCTCCACGACGAACGCCGAGATGCCCTTGTTGCCTTGTCGCTTGTCCGTGACGGCCATCACGACCATGAGATCCGCCGTGGCGCCGTGCGTGATGAAAGCCTTGCTGCCGTTCAGCACCCATCCGTCAGCGTCCCGGGCCGCCGTGGTGCGCATCGCCGCCGCGTCGCTGCCCGACGCGGGCTCGGTCAAGCCCCAGGCCGCCAGCTTGTCCCCACGCGCCAGCGGCGTCAGGTACTGCTGTTTCTGCTCGTCGGTCCCAAACATCGCGATGTGCGCAGCCCCCAAGCCGTTGTGGGCAGCCACCGACAGCGACACGCTCGGATCCACTCGGGCGAGCTCATCGATGCAGATGCAGTAGTCCACCGCCGACATCCCCGACCCGCCAAACTCCTGGGCAAACTGAATCCCCATGAGGCCGAGCGCGGCCAGTTGCTTCACCAGCGTGGACGGAAAGGTCTGCGCGTCGTCCCATGACCTGACGTGCGGTCTGATCTCGCGCTCGGCAAACTCCCGAACGCTCTGCGCGAGCAACGCCTGCTCCTCGGAGAGACGAAAATCCATCTCAAAAAATGTATCACGGGAGATCACGTGCGTCGGGGGCGTCAGGTGCCGTGCGTCCGTTGAGGTGCCGTGCGCGGGTCGGGTGCGGTGCGTGCGCGAGGTGCGTCAGGCGCGATCGGTGCGGCGGGTGCGATGAAGTCGGACGAGGCGCCGTGACGCAACGTCAGTAGTACACCACCACGCGGAAGTTGCCGGAGTTGTCGGCCAGGAAATCGTCGTTGACGCCGAGATACAGGCGACCGCTCGATCGGACGCGAATCCCCCCCTGCTCCCCACCGATGAAGAAGAAGTCGTTGGACGCGTTCCCGACCTTCCCGATCAACGCCGCCGCCGGGCGATTGGGCATTGGCCGGCCGGGGTTGGGCGGGGAATCGCGCTCGCCTTCCGGGCCGTCCCGCCGGTCGCGACCCCATCGCACGTTGCCCACCGCCTCGAAATACACCGTCTGTCCCGCGCGCACGTCGACGCCTGCATCGTTCCACGCCACGTCGGCCGACACGATGACCTGCCGCTCACGCATCCCCGGCGGCCGCCGGTCCACCCCGTCGAACCCGTAAGACGGGGTCGACTCCAACTCAATCCGGACAACGTCGGCGCGATCCAGGCGAAGCTGTCGCCCGCGGCCAAACCGCCCCTGTTCCTCGAACTCGACGACGCCGTTGCGCACCGAGATGAGCTGGCCCTGCACGCGCGACCCGTCGCGGAGCACCAGCACGTCCGCCGCGACCAACACCGGAAAGGCGATCCCCGCCGCCATTGCCAGGAGCCATCGACGCATTGTGCACCCCCCGGAGCGCCGTGCCACGAGTGTTCGTCGCACTTTATGCGATCATAGCATTCGATGCGCTCTGTCCTGCGCGTGCTCCTCCTCGCCGCCCTCGTCGTGACGCTGCCACAAGCCGCGTGGGCAGACGTTACCGTCTTCGTAGGCCTCTCGCCGACGCCCGAGAATCGGGCCCTGAGGGGTGCGTCGGCGGGCTTCGGGCTGGTGATCGTCGGCTTCGAGTTCGAGTATGCGAGTCTGGTCGAAGACCCCACCGAGGCGCTGCCGGCCCTGCGGACCGGTGCCGCCAACGTGTTGCTCCAGACGCCCATCGACGTTTCCGGAGTGTCGTTGTACGCCACGGCCGGAGCCGGCTTGTATCGCGAGAACCTCGAGGCGAGGCAGGAAACCAACGTGGCCACCAATGCCGGCGGCGGCATCAAGGTCAAGCTCGCGGGCCCACTCCGACTGCGCCTGGACTATCGCGTGTTCCGCCTGCGGGGCAGTCCGCTGTATCCAACCTATCAACGCTTCTACGCCGGCGCGAATCTCGCGTTCTGACCCCGCGTGTCAGCGCTTCTTCGGGGGAGCGGGCCCGGACGGAGACTTGTTGACGGAGGGCGGCGCGTCGGGCGCCGAGGGCGAGGCATTGGTGGGCTTGGGGACGGGCGCGACCGACATGTCGGCGAATTCGGATAGCGACAGCTTGCTCGGCGGCAGGGCGAAGGCGTCGCGATACTTCGCCAGGAGCTCGGCCGGCGCTCCCGCCATCAGTTTGTCCAGCCACAACGACGGACGGTAGTCGGCGTCCGGGACCGTGGGCTGCAGCACGTGAACGTAGAGCACGTTGGCCTTCGTATCACCGTCGGCGGCCTTGTAGACGCGCCATCCGCTCGCGACGCGCCGAGCCGTCTCGTCCTCGGCCTTCGAGAGCACTTCCTGCAGGCCCACCACGGCCGCCTCGTAGTCAGCGACCTTGTCCGGTTTCACGGCGACCAGCAGCAATCCGACGTCGGTCGAAAAAGTCACGGCGGCCGGATCGGCAGGAGCGGTTGGGGCAATCGGGGACGCGTTGCCCGGCGTCTGTTGCCACGCGGGCACCTGGACGAGACTTGGCAGGAGGACGGCAACGAGCAGCGGTCGGCTCACTGACTGGCGTGCGGCGAAGCAGTCCGGGCCGGGGGCGGCAAGCCCCCCGGCACCCCCTGCGATGTCACTGCATATCCATGAGCTTCGTCAACGTCGTGATTGCGCGGCCCGCAAAGGCGCTCTTGTATTTCTCGAACACCTCCTGCACTTCGATAGGGAAGACCTCCGCAATCAGGCGACTGATGTCGTATTCCTCTCCCTTGAGGACCGGATCGATCCGCATGATATAGACGGCGTTGCCCTGAGCCATCTGGGTGGACTTGAAGACCTTCCAACCCTCAGCCTGGCTCTTGCGCTGGGGCTTCTCGCTTTTGGCGAGCGCCTCTTTGAGCTTGGCCAATACGACCTCGAAGTCGGCCGTCTTGTCCGGCTTGATGAGGATGGTGATGAGCGCCACATCGCCGTCCAGCGTGAGAACCGGTTTCTCCGCCTCCTGCGCGGCGGCAACGGACGCGCCAGCGAGAACCATTGCCACGAGCGCCAATCCCGACGCACAAGCCTGAACGCTTCGACGCATTGAACAGCCTCCTTCGACGAAAGGTCGTTACTTTACCGTACTGGCGGCCCGATGAACACCGCCATGATTTCGTTGGCCAGCAGCATCCCCGGCCGGGTCAGGGCCAGGCGCTCACTCGGTCGGTGGATTAACAGCCCCACGTCGACGAACCGGGCCAGTTCCGCCCCGTATCGGTCCCACACGTCGACCCCATAGCGCGAGGCCAGCAGACCGAGATCCAGGCCCTCCGTCAGTCGCAGACCGGTGAAGAGGGTGTCTTCCAGCCGCGTCTGAGGGTCGAGGACCTGCCGCTCGGCCACTCCACTTCCCGTCTGGTCTACGCGCCGAATATAGTCCATCGTACCCGAAGCGTTGCGCCAGCGCTGGCCGTGGCGGGTGGAATGCGCCCCGGCCCCGAAGCCGCACCAGGCGCCGTCCTGCCAGTACTTGACGTTGTGCCGAGCGCGCCGGCCTGGCCTGGCGACGTTGGAGATCTCGTATTGCTCGTAGCCGGCAGCCGCAAGACGGTCCAGCGCGGCCAGATACATGCCCGCCGCGTCCTCGTCTGGGGCCTGGGACCAGCCCGCCCGCGCCATGTCGTCCCGCAGCGGCGCGTTGGGATAAAGTTCCAACAGGTACAGCGACGCGTGGTCGGGCTCGCAGCCTATCAGGGCGTCCACCGATTCGAGCCACTGGTCGACCGGCTGCTCGGGGAGCCACATCATGAGATCCAGGCTGACGTTGTCGAACCCGGCCGCCCGTGCGAGGGGCACGACGCGGCGTGCGGTCTCGGCCGAGTGCAGCCGTCCCAGCCGCTTCAACTCGTCGTTTCGAAACGACTGCACGCCGAAGCTGAGCCGATTGACCCCGGCGGAGCGGTAACCGGCGAGTGAGCGGCTGGACACCGACTCCGGGTTCGCCTCGAGTGTGACCTCGGCGTCTGCCGTGAGCGCAAAGGAGCGGCGACACGCCTCGATGAGCGCGCTCACGTCCTCCACGGACAGCAGCGACGGCGTCCCACCGCCGAAATAAAGGGTGTCTGCGGCGGTCTCTGCTTCGGCTGCCCGCTCAATTTCGGCCACGAGGGCCGTCACGTACCGCGTCTTGAGGGCGTCGTCCAGGAGACCGCGGGTAAAGTTGCAGTAGTTGCAGAGGGCCGAGCAGAACGGGATGTGCAGGTAGAGGCCGAGCACTGTGTCAGGAACCTGCCTTGCCTCCGGTCCAACGCAGCTCCCCGTCCCCACGCGACGGACGTAGCTGAGCCCGGGCCTGCCCGCGGGTGCGGGGCGGGAGTTTCGACGCCCGGTCGACATTCTCTGGCGAAGCCGGCGAGGTCGCCTTCCAGCGGGCGATGTCGCCTGACGACGCATGGGGTCCGACTTCGCGGATGTCTGCGCCCTGGATCTCGACCCACTCGCACATCTCCACGAGCCGTGAGCGGGTGCGTGCCCCCAGCTGGAAGATGAACGACCGTGGATCGGTGGCATCGGGCACATCGACGAGGTTGCTCGTGAACACCGTGGGCCGACGCGCGTTGTAGCGCGTGTTCACGACCAGGCCGAGCGTCTCCTGGACCCATTCCGACGTGCGCTCGGCGCCCAGGTCGTCGAGGACGAGCAGGTCGGCCTCCAGGAGCGGCGACAGGACTTGCATCTCCGTCTCGTCGGTTGAGCGGTTGTAGGTGTCGCGCACCAGGCGCAGCAACTCCCGCGTCTCGAAGAAGTAGGCCCGTGCTCCCTTCGTCTTCACGCACTCCCGCAAAATGCCGACGGCCAAGTGGGTCTTGCCCACGCCGTGAGGCCCGTAGAACAAAAGCCCCTTGTCCAGCACCGGGAAATCCTCAACGAAGGCGACCGCCTTTCGCCACGCCTGACCCTGCGTGTCCATGTCGTGCTCGAAGTTGTCGAGCGCCGCGTGCTGAAAGCGAGGAGGGATCCGTGCTTCGGCCACCAGTCGCGTCGTCACATCCTCGCGCCAGCAGGAGCATCGAACGACCTGCTCCACGCCGCCAACGGTCACCGGCTTCCAGTAGGTGTCGTTACAGAGAGGGCATGCCACGGTACATCTTTCGCCAAGACGGCGGCCTGTGCGTGAAGATTACTCCCGCGCGCGCGGCGCACGGTACCGCGCATTCGGTGCGTCTCGTGCGGCCGATCTTATCATCTGACTCGATGCGCACCGCGCGCTTTGATCGCGTGTCGAAGGTCGCGTGGACACTCCGTCAGCGTGGACGACGTTTCGGGCGATCACCCTCGCCACTCAACGGAGGCTCGTTGGGCTTCGGCGGCGGCTTGACCAGGTCGGTTGGCGAAGCCTTGACCAGCGCGGTCCCCAGGCGTTGTTCCCAGTCCTCCATGCCGCGCGCCAGTTCCTGCTTGACGTAGGCCATGAATTCGTTGACCTCGCCCTGCATGCGCTCGATCTTGCGCCGCATGTTCAAGATGATCTCGACGCCCGCGAGGTTGACGCCCAGCTCGCGCGTGAGGGTCAGGATCGTCTCCAGTTGCTCCAGATCATCCTCTGAGTAGAGCCGCGTGTTCCCATCGGTGCGCGAGGGCTTCAGCAATCCCTCCCGCTCGTAGAGGCGCAGCGTCTGCGGATGGATGTTGTAGCGTTCTGCCACGACGCTGATCATGTAGTACGCTTTGCCGCTTCGCTTGGCCATGGGCGTTTTTTCTCGTCGGACACATCGCCCGCCCCGGACGACGCGTCCAGGCGGAGCGTTTGATTACGGCTGGGGCGGCAGCGGCGAGCGCTCGCCGACGGCTTCGCTGTTGATGCGCCCGAATTCCCGAAGCAGCTCCTTGGACCGCTCGTCGAGGACTGCCGGCAGCATCAGCCGCACCTCGACCACCAGGTCGCCGCGTCCGCGCCCGTCCGCGGTGGGCGCTCCGCGATCGCGCAGGCGGAAGCGCTGACCGGACTGCGTGCCGGGCGGGACCCGCAGCCGCGCCGGACCATCCGGCGTACTGATATCGATGCGCGCTCCGAGCGCCGCTTCGTGGATCGCCACGCCGATCGTCGTGTGGAGGTTGTCGCCGTCGCGCGTGAACGACGGATGCGCGCGGACGTCCACCGTGAGAAACAGGTCGCCCGGCGGTCCGCCCCGCGTCCCGGCGTGGCCTTTGCCGGGCGCACGAATACGGGCGCCGTCGGCCACGCCGGCGGGGATGCGGACCACAACCGCCTCGACGCGCATCTCCACGCCCTGCCCGTGGCACGTCGCACAGACGAGTTGGCGAAGGCGCCCCGCACCCTCGCAGTGCGGGCAGTTCTTGGCAAAGACCATGTGCCCCCGGGCGGATCTGACGACGCCCGAACCTTCACAGGCGACGCAGGGCGACTCCACACTCCGCTGAAACCCGGAACCGGCGCAGGCGTGACAGGTCTCGTGCCTCGTCAACGTCACCCGACGCTGGCCGCCTCGCCACGCCTCGTCGAACGACAAGCTGGCCCGCAGATGTAGATCGGCCCCTCGCGCAGGCTCGACGACGGCGCCCGCCCGCCGCGCGAAGACCTCTTCGAACAGCTCGCCGAACGTCGTCGCCCGGTGGGGATCCGGAGCCTGTGAAAAGTCAAAGCCTGCAAAGCCGTACGCGGGCGATCGATCAACCGGCGCGGCGGCGCGGCCGAGCGCCCCGGAATCGTAGCGTCGGCGCCGATCCGGGTCGACCAGCGTCTCGTAGGCGTCGAGCACCTTGCGGAACTGTGCTTCGGCGTCGCGATCGCCCGGATTGATGTCCGGGTGCAGGCGACGAGCCAGCCGTCGATACGCTCGCTTGATGTCCGTCGTGGACGCCTCGCGTTCCACGCCGAGCAGCAGATAGAAGTCCATGGCCGTTTCAGCGGCTCCCGGTACCGCTCTTGGTTACGGTTTCTTTTCCTCGTCGACCACCTCGGCGTCGATCACGTCTCCCTCGCGCGCACCGCCGCCATCCCCGCTCCCTGGATCGGAAGGGGCGCCCGTGGATGCGGGCCCTTCTGCCTGCTGCTTCCGATACAACGCTTCGGCGGCCTTGTGCTGGGCGGCCGTGAGCGCCTCCATGGCGCTCGTCATTGCCGCCGCGTCGTCGGCCTCGATAGCGCTCTTGAGCGTGCCAATGGCCGATTCGATGGCGGTCTTGTCGGCGGTGCCGAGCTTGTCACCGGTGTCCCGCAGCATCCGCTCCGCGGTGTAGACGGCCTGATCGGAACGGTTGCGCGCCTCGATGCTCTCGCGCCGCTTCTTGTCCTCGTCAGCGTGCGATTCGGCTTCGCGCATCATGCGATCGACTTCGTCCCTGCTCAAGCCAGACGAAGCGGTGATGGTGATCTTCTGCTCTTTCGCCGTCCCGAGGTCTTTCGCCGAGACGTTCACAATGCCGTTGGCATCGATGTCGAAGGTCACTTCGATCTGCGGCACCCCACGCGGCGCCGGCGGCAGGCCCACCAGGTGGAAGCGTCCCAACGTGCGGTTGTCGCGTGCGAGGGGACGCTCACCCTGGAGCACGTGCACCTCGACGCTGGTCTGGTTGTCCGCCGCCGTCGAGAACACCTCGCTCTTGCGGGTCGGGATGGTCGTGTTGCGCGGAATCAGGGTCGTCAGGACGCCGCCGAGCGTTTCGATGCCGAGCGAGAGCGGGGTGACATCGAGCAGCAGCAGGTCCTTGACCTCGCCAGACAGCACACCCGCCTGCACCGCGGCGCCAATCGCGACGACTTCGTCCGGATTCACACCCTTGTGCGGCTCCCGCTTGAACAGGTCCTTCACAATCGCCTGCACCCTCGGGATGCGCGTCGATCCACCGACCAGCACGACCTCGTCGATCTTCGACGAGTCGATTCCGGCGTCGGTCAGCGCCTGCCGCGTGGGACCGACGGTCTTCTGCAGCAGGTCTTCGACGAGCGACTCGAACTTGGCCCGCGAGAGCTTCATCGCCAGGTGCTTGGGGCCGCTGGCATCCGCGGTGATGAACGGCAGATTGATCTCCGTCTCCACAACCGACGACAGCTCCATCTTGGCCTTCTCAGCCGCTTCGCGCAGGCGCTGGAGGGCCATGCGATCCTTGCCGAGATCGATGCCGTCGGTCTTCTTGAACTCGGCGATGATCCATTCGATCACCCGCTGATCGAGGTTGTCGCCACCGAGATGCGTGTCGCCGTTGGTCGACTTCACCTCGACGACGCCCTCCCCCACTTCGAGAATCGAGATGTCGAACGTGCCACCGCCGAAGTCGTACACCGCGATGGTCTCGTCCTTCTTCTTGTCGAGGCCGTACGCCAGGGCGGCAGCCGTCGGCTCGTTGACAATGCGCATGACCTCCAGGCCGGCGATGCTCCCGGCTTCCTTGGTCGCCTGGCGCTGGGCGTCGTTGAAGTACGCCGGCACCGTGATGACCGCCTTCGTGATCGACTGGCCCAGGTAGTCTTCGGCGGCCTGCTTCAGCTTCTGCAGCACCATGGCGGACAGTTGCGGCGGTGGATAGTCCTTCCCGCCGGCTTTGATGCGTACGTCGCCGTTCGAGGCGCTCACCACCTCGTAGGGAACCATTTTCATCTCCTCGTTGACCTCGTTCGAGCGGCGGCCCATGAAGCGCTTGATGGAGAAGATGGTGTTGTCCGGGTTGGTCACGGCTTGCCGCTTCGCCACTTGGCCGACGAGTCGCTCGCCGCCTTTGCTGAACGCCACCACTGAGGGCGTCAGCCGGCTGCCTTCCGCGTTCTGAATCACGGTGGGCTCATCGCCTTCCATGACGGCGACGACCGAGTTGGTCGTGCCCAGGTCAATCCCGATGATTTTGCTCATGCCTCCAGTATGAAATCTGAGTGTGAGATTGTCAATTCATTCGACCCTTTCGTCCGCATGAACGGTCGAACACGTCGGACCGGGAACCCCGGGGGCCCGCAAAACCTGCGGAGTTCCCGCAGATCCAGCTATACTGAGCATTGCCAGCCTGTTACGCCCTGCCCATATCGACTTGAGGACGTCCATGGTGTCGAAGCCTTTCCTCGTGGTAGCGGCGCTGCTTTCGACCCTGACCGGCAACGCGTTTTCACAGGACCTTGCGGCCCAGCAGGCGCCCGTCAATCTGGCGTATCTGGAAGGCAGCGTCGATGTCGTCCATGAGGGCGTCGCCGAGCGTGCGGATGCCTCCATGCTGCTGGTCGAGGGCGATGTGGTTCGCACCCTGGCTGGCCGTGCCGAGCTCGTGTACCCGGACGGCACGGTGATCCACCTCGACCGCACGACCACCTTCGAGATCCTTGGTCCGTCGCGCGTGCGGCTGACCAGCGGGCGCGCGATTGTCCGCGTTTCAGCCGCCTCCCCACAGCCGTTTGCGGTGGATACGCCCGCCGCGGTCGTCTCGCTGGATCCGCGTGGCGAGTACCTGGTCGAGACCGACGACGCCCGCCGCGATCTCGAGGTTTCGGTCACGCGAGGGTCGGCCGAAGTCGACGATGGCAGCCAGCGGGCGCTGGTCAGGGGCGGCGAACGGCTGACGCTCGCCGGGGCCGGCGCACGGCCGTCTCACCAAGCCTTCAACAGCGCGAGATGGGACGCGTTCGAGCGCTGGTCCTATCAGCGCAACGACGGATTCGCCGGGGCCGTCTCGGCGTCTCGAGTGCCACCCGCATTGCGAGCGTACGGCCCGGTCCTCGATCGGCATGGCCGCTGGGATTGCCTCGCCCCACACGGGTATGTGTGGTACCCCTCGGTCGCCGCAAGCTGGCGGCCCTACTTCGCGGGAGCATGGGGCCACACACGCTTCGGCTGGACCTGGTACGGCTCGGACTTTTGGACCTGGCCGACGCATCACTACGGACGGTGGGGCCACTCGGGGGCCGCTTGGTACTGGATTCCCGGCAGTGTCTGGGGACCCGCGTGGGTGTCCTGGGGATTCGCACCGGGGTATGTGAGTTGGTCGCCGCTGGGATGGAACACCGGCCCGTCGCGTTGGCCGCGTGATCATCCCGCCTACCGGCCGAACCCGTGGCAGGGGTGGACAATCGTGCCTCGCGATCATTTCCGTCCCAAGCGTCCAGTGTGGAGGCACGCCGTGGACGGCGACCGGCTCGACGACGTCGTCCGTCGAACGGTCATCGTGCAACAAGAGGCGCCGCCCGCCCCCTACGGTGTCGGCGTGCCCCGAGGTACGCTCTCGGTCGCTGGTCCGAATCGGTCGCTGTCGCAATCGCCTTCCAGCCGTCCCGGCAGCGTCCGCCGGCCGTCGTTGTCTCCAAACGATCCAGGTGAGCGACCGATGCCGGCGCCGCGAACCAGCGGGCGCGTGCTGGACGATCCGGCACTGGCGCCGGTACCGGGCCGACCGTCGCCGGCGCCAACAACGCCCGAGGCGACACCTCGCACGCGGCTCGGCCGCGAGGACCCACCAGACGGCCGATCGCGACGACTCGGCGCTGAACCGGTCGAACGGGAGCGGCCGGTCGGAGCCGGGCGGGTCGAGGAGCGGCCGCGGGATGAGCGGCCTGGGGGGCGGGGCATGACGGGCGCGGCGCCGATCGAGGCTCCACGCGCCGGCGGGCGCGTCCGCGATCGCGGCGCGGAGCCGCAAGACGGCGCCCGACGACCGGGC